>JBJMMA010000164.1:0-13205 GCA_045805065.1 Bdellovibrionia bacterium
GTGGGACCCCTGGTTGTCAATTCCGAGGCTGAAAAGTTCTCAGTCTATCGCTCTCCTGCCGATGACCGCGGCAAATCCGAGGGCGCGTTTGAGATCAAGACTTCATCCAGCGCTCAAGCCAACGTTACGCATCAGCTCAAAGGTGGAAAGCTTGGCGCATTGCTTGAAGTGCGCGACCAACTTTTGTCCGGTGTTCTCGACCGCTTGGATGAGATGGCTTTCAATCTCACTACTGCCGTGAACGACGTGCATACTCAGGGCTTCACGCGCCACGGCGCTCAAGGCATCGCGTTCTTTGAGCCCATGGCCGGAAAAGAGCGCGCCTCTGAGTTCATCAATCTCTCTGAGGCCGTTCAGGCGAACGCCGCAAACATTGCGACCGCTGCGATTCCTGACGCTCCAGGCGATAACCGCATCGCATTGGCTCTTGCCGGCCTTCAGTCACAAAAGCTGATGGGCGACGGCAAAGTCACCGTGGACGATTGGTACAACTCGATGGTCAGCGACATCGGCGTTGCCTCAAGCCGCAATAAGATGGGCATCAATCAGCAGAAAGACATCATGCTTCAGCTCAACAAGATGCGCGACCAGATTTCGGGCGTCTCAATTGATGAGGAAACCGCGAATCTGATGCAGTTTCAGCATACCTATGATGCATCGGCCAAGGTGATCTCTGTTGCCGATGAAATGCTCAAAACAGTCCTGGAACTCAAACGGTGAGTAGAATTCGATGCGCGTAACTGAGAACACTAATTTTGGAGCTGTCCGTGAGAGCATCCGCCGCAGTAAAGAGCGGATGGAAAATCTCCAATTCCAAAACGCAACGTTGAAGAAGCTCAATACGCCCTCCGACGACCCGGTCGGAGCCGCAAAGGTTCTCGAAGTTCGCACCGACAAAGTGAACAACGATCAATTCGTTTCAAACGGCAAACTTGCCGAGGCATTTCTCAATAATACCGACCATGCCCTCAGCCAGCTGGTAGACGTCGTTAATCGCGCCAAGGAAATTGCGATCGGTCAGTCGAGCGCCGCAAGCTCCACCAATGAAAGCCGCCTGGGCGTTGCTGAAGAAGTCACTCAGCTCTTCAATCAATCGGTCGCCATCGCGAACACTCGCATCGGCGATCGTTATCTTTTTGGCGGCTATAAAACGCAAACCCCTCCGGTCGACCCTAATGGCCGATACGTTGGAGATGAAGGCCAGATGATGGTTGAAATCTCAAAAGGGGTGTACCTCGCCATGAACGTTCCTGGCGTTGAAGCCTTCAACACGCAAAACTTAAAAAACCAGCAGCAGATGCCGGGCGAGGCGGATCCCAATTCTCCGGAGCCAGCCCAAAGCGGTGGAGCGAATCGAAAGCTCGCCTCCTTTGGACTCAACGGAAACGCTCGCACGCAGGCGTCTGACCCAGATACGCTGCCCGACCAGTCTGGTCCAGAAAATGTAAATGTCTTCGATGAGATTCAAAATCTGCGAATCGGTTTGTTAACCGGCGATCTCGATACGATTCGGAACACTCTGGACCGTTTTGATCAGATTCACGGGCAGCTTGTGGCCACTCGCGCAAAGATTGGCTCAAGACTCCAAGGGCTTGAGAGCACTGGGCAGGCCATGGAACGGCACAACGTAACAAATGCACAACTGACTTCTGCATTGGAAGATGCCGACATGGCCAAGGTCGTGAGCGATCTTGCCAAAGAGGAAACTGTTTTTAGAAGTGCGCTGGCGAGCTCCCAAAAGCTCATTCAGCCCACTTTAATGGAGTTTTTAAAGTAGTCTGGGAATTTTTAGAAGGAATATAAGGTTGCAGGCGGCAGGGCGTTAGAGTAAACGTCTCCCCGTAATGGAATATGGCCGAGCCTGTGACAGGCTAGAGATTGTTGCTCATGTGGGGAGCCGATCTCAAGGAGATTAAAAAAGTATGTTAGTATTAACCCGTAAGCTGGGTGAAAGCATTGCCATTGATGACCACATCAAGATTGTAGTAGTTCAAATCAAGGGCAAGCAGGTTCGTCTAGGTATCCAGGCGCCGAAAGAAACTAAAATCCATCGTGAGGAAGTTTACACGGCGATCCAGGAACAGAATAAAGAAGCGGCGAAGAGCACTGCAGCAATCGCCCAAGTTTCCAAAGTGCTGAAGGGTTAAGGTCCGGAGGACCCAACCTAAAAAGAGCATCACTTGCCCGATAAGCTTTACGTGAGTCGGGTACTTATATTAGAAGGATATGAGCGTGATCATAGAAACAGGACGTTTTGGACAGCTCACCGTCGGCAACGACGAAATCGTTTCGATACCTCAAGGGATCCTTGGATTCGCGGAGTACACGAAGTTTTGCCTGGTTGACCCAGCAGACGACACTCTGATCCTTTGGCTCCAGTCGATCGAAAATCCTCAAATCGCTTTTGCTCTGCTTGAGCCTAAAATCTTCAAGCCAGAATACACGGCGCGTTTATCCGCAGCCGAGCTACGCGAACTCAAACTTGAGAACGTCAATCAATCTGCTGTATTCAGCATCCTGACCATTCCAGAAGATGCAACGCAGATGACGGCGAACTTGAAGGCACCTTTGGTGATTAATCTTAAAGAGAACATCGCCAAACAAGTCGTTCTTCAAGAGAACGAGTACAGCATCAAGCATCTGATGTTCAAAGAGCTGCGCGCACATCTCATCACGATCGGAACTCAAAAGCGTGCTCGTGAAGAGGCGGACCAACGCGCAATCCCGGTTTCGATTCGCGACATCCCACCTTCGCTCACGGTTAAAAGCCTTCAGGCTTAATTTTCGTTCAGCGAAAGCAGGGAGTTTTCGTGATGATTCTCAGGATGAGTTTCTTCGTGTCGTGTTTTCTTCTCTGTGCGAGCGCGTACTCGCAGACAGAGGCACAACCTGCTTACCAATGCTCCTCGGGCACTTCGCTTAAAGATGGCTTCCTGATCTATAAGACGGGAACTTTGCAGGCGGCCGCAAAGCATAAGGACGGCACCATCTCTGAGATCTCAGGTATCTTTGGAAACTTTGGGCCTAATGAAGGCTTCTTTGAAATCATGGCCATACGCCCTCTGACTTACGCTGAGCTGAACAATATGACGGTTCAGATGAACCAGTATATGGCCAATCAGAATCAGCCGTTCCAGGGTGGTCTGATGAACTCGGGCGGTATGGGCGCAATGACTTTTGGTGTGGGATTTCCCGGGACCGACCCGAATGGCCAGGCTAATGGAATGGCCGGAGGCCAAGGCATATTCGGGGGCGGAGGCATGTCCGGTGGCAATGGTGCCCCTCAACCCGCTTCACCACAACAATATGTGATGAGTGAAGAAGCGCCCGATCGCGAAGACATTGAATCCTCGCCCACCCGACAACTTGAACCCAAAGCAGGTGACGTGGCTGCAGCTCAAGCAAGACCAGGTCATAGGACTGCCCTAAGCCTAAGAGCCGGTGACATTGCTGCAACTCAACGAAAGTCGGGAGACAGGGTCCTACCACGCCGGGGAGATCAGGCCCCATCGATGTCAGAAGGGGCCCGTAAGTTTCGGGAGCCGGTACAAGCAAAGACAGGCGATCTTGTCATGAAGCGTGGAGCGATCGCATTTTCTGCGCAGCTCGACTCACAGGGAAATATTCGTCAGATCTCATATCGTGATGGAAAAAGACCCACGGCGCTTTGGCGAGCCGGTGCAAGAAATCCTGCTGGTAGCGAGTCGGTTTACGCGCGTCTCAACGGCGAGCTCAGCAACATCAAATCACGCGCTTATTGCTGCACGCAAAACCCAGGCGCGAGCTGTGGCGATGTTCTCGATCGTGTTGGAGCTCAATCGTCACTTCGAACTGAAAAGCCATCCATCGGTCAGAGAATGCGGTCTGCCTGGTCAGACATGATCAATGCATTCAAATCTTCTTCAAGCTCCGAAGCCAAGTAAGTTCAGCTGTCTCATCGTTTAAATCAATCGCATCATCGCCGAAACGCTGATCGTCGTCGTGCGAATCGGTTGATCGAGATACCAATCCATCCTTGGCGTAAATGAGAGCACGTCGTTGAATTGGTATCTGAGGCTTGGCATCAAACCAAAGACTTGAGTGCCACGCTCTTTGAAGAAACCCTCTCCATCTTCGACCGGAATATCAGGACCAAACTGAGAGCCCGCGTGGAACATCAGCCCTGACTCAAGTGAGCGAGAGATTCGATATCCGCCTTGGATCCCCGTGGAGAGGCGAGTGCTGATCAACGGACCCGCTTCATTTCGTCCATATAAGCCTGTCTTCACAGAGCAATGACCCGAGATCGAATAAGGCGTCCCATGAAAATGCAATCGAGGCGACGTGGATACCGAGAGCCCGCCCCAAGATGAGCGACGGCGAGAGTTATCACTCACAGGGAAAGACGCCGATATCATCATATTGGAGTGAAGGTTGTTTTCGCCAACCTTTGCCTGATACAAATCTAAAATCGTAAAGCGAAGTTGAGGATCTTCAATCGTGAGCTGGCCCTTACGACGCCCTGAGAATGGCTCAGAAACGTCCAGCGCAGGACCTAGAAGATATCCTGGCGTGAACTCATAATTGGCAGCCAGCGTGTGTCTGAGGCGATAACCGGGCTGATGCCCCCCGTGTCCCGCAGAATGGCTAGAAGTGCCTGACGCTTCTGGATCGCATGTTGCGGTAGCATTTCGAGCATGTCGATTCACGCCAGCTGATCCGCCTTCATCAGGAACCATGTCCATCTTGTTGAGATGAGAGTCGAGATTATTCAATCCCGGAGTCTGAAAGCTCGAACTGAACATCAGAGAGAAGGGGCGAACCGAATGCATTTTTCGCGCAGACTCAATCGCATCCGAGTCTTGAACCATTCCCGAGACATCTGCCGCGTGCGCAAATTCCGCGCTCACCAGGAGTGCCCCAAAAGCCAAGACTGCAGCCGCTGAACGATAATTCTGAAAAATCCCCACGCGCCACTGATTCCACGGCAGAGATAGTTTGTAAAGCTAACTATTCTGGAAAGAAGTGGCAGATTGAGTAAAGCGGTTTAGACGCGTGGGCTCAGGCGCGCTTGTTTTGCCATTTCAAGATAAGCTAAAGCTTCGCGATTATTAGGATCCATGTCGCGAACTGCTTCCCACTCAAGCTCGGCATCGAGCACATTGCCTTGGCTGTAATGGAGGAGTCCAAGTTGGATGCGGGACGGCAAAAACTCAGGCGCTTCAGCCTTGAGTTGCTGGAGCTCTTGTACGGCGCGGCTCAGGAAGCCCTTTTTAGCGTAGGCTTTTGCGCGACGGATCCGGATCTCATAGGTCGTTGGATCCAAGATCGCAGCCTTGCTGTACTCTTCGATCGCCGCATCATAGCGTCGGTAACGGAAGTAAAGATCTGCAAGCTCCATGTGTTTGACGGCAAACTTGCGATCAATGCCACGATCATTGCCCGCATGCTTATGCGTGACGGACTGATTGGCGAGTTCAAAAACCTTCTTGGCTTCGTCGTATTTACCGACGTCGTTGTAAAGAACCGAGAGACAAATCGCTGCATCCGTATGATGAGGATCCAAAGAGAGCGACTTGCGAAGATTCTCAACGGCTTTTCCCACTTGTCCCTGGAAGTAATACATCACTCCCAGCAAGTACCAGGCGTCAGCTGCTTCGGCGTCTTTCTTGAGCTTGTCGCGAATCAGCGGCTCTGCGCGCGAAAATTCGCGACGTGAGAGCAGGTCCTGAATCGTGCGGTCGCCGGAGCGAAGATCTGACTTCTCAACCATTCTGGTCACTTCCCTTTTTCTCAGCGTGCGGGTGCTTTGCCTCGTAATCCGAAATCTTCTCGAGCTTTTCTTTGGCTTCTGTTGCCGCAGACGACTCTGGATAGTTGGAAATCACGCGCTGAAAGCGAGGCTTTGCCGAGTCATAGAAATCGCGCTTGAAATAGAAGTTACCGATATAAAGCTCTTTGCTGGCCAGTAGCCCGCGCGCAGCTTCCAAATCATTGCGAGCTTCCTGAGCGTCTGTCGCGTTTGGATAGCGGCGAAGATAGTCTTGATATGCATCCACGGACTTTTGTGCAGGTGTCAGGTCACGAGCCACGTTTGTTGGGCTGTCCTTGAAGTAGGACTTCCCGATGCGAAACATCGCGTAAGGAGCTTTTTCATGTTTTGGATGAAGATCACGAAAGGTTTCGTATGCAGCCGCCGCTTCAGCAAAATCTTCCTGAAGAAAGTAAACATCTGCCAAGCGAAGCTGAGCGTCGACCGCGTACTTGGAATAAGGAAATTTGTTACGAATCGAACGAAGCTTATCGATTGCGATCTGATAGTGATCGTTCTTGATATCGTCTTCGGCGTCTTTGTAGAGAGCGGCAGGATCCGCTTCGCTGACTTGAGCAGTCGTGCAGCTTGTCAGCAATGAGCTGACCGATGCACCCGTCAGGGTCAAGAGGACAGCGAAAACAAGCGGGCTCATTCCAGTTCTCGTCAATTTAATCAGGTTAATCAAGTTAATCAGGCGCATACTGATAGTGGTCTTCCCATAGAATTTAATCGATGACCAAGAAATCTTTAGCTCTGACCCATCCGATTCCATCCGGAGAAAAGCGCACCTGCAGCCATTCTTCTGTTGTCGTAGGAGAGGCGTTCGACGCAGGTCCGCCAGGCACGCTCATCTCGCTCGATGCACTGCCCAGAATTCGAACCTTTCCTCCAGCATCCACTTGTCCAAGCTCAACATACGTATCGCCAGGACCACTCCGAACGGGTTGACGGCTCATGGCGATGGCAGGGCTGCGGGAGCTTGCTAGTGTTTCAGTCCAGTAAAGCCCACCCACAAGAGCCATTGCCACGGCGCCGATTAAAGCAGCGGGTCTGAGAAGGGTTTCTTTCAAGTCGCGGCTTTTCCAATAATTTCTGATCCAAAAGACGGCCAAGATCAACATGATGGCGCCCAAAACGCCGCGGATCTCTTCCAACGAGACTTGGTCCGCAAGAGTTTCCGTCCAGTTGGAGGCAGGATCCAGCTTTCCAGATCCCAAAGTCTTTTCGAGCTCAGATCGGGTCAGCTCGAGATTGTGATAAATATCCGGATCATGGCGTTTCAAGCGGTTGGCTTTTTCGAAATACCCCAAGGCCGCTCCCGTGCGGCCTTGACGATAGGCAATCGTTCCCAGGTTGTAGAAATAAAGTGGATCGTTACCGCTGGGTTGTGAGCTTAACGATTGAAAAGCGTCGTCATATTTTCCAGACTGATACAGTTGACGAGCTTCCTGCCAACGAGACCAGCTGCCTTCTTCTGCATGTGCCATCTGTACCGATGTGAGAGCAAAAGGATCGGCTATTAGGCTGGCAAAAAGAAGCGCAAAAATCATCATATAGCCATCAAGTTAGCGAGGGGTCCGTTTCCTTGCAACAAAAATAAGCTCATGATATCTTTCGAAAAATTTGGGGAAATTCCTATGACACAAGCCCAGTCTTTAATCGAATCCTCGAGCTATCGTTCAGCAAAAAACGAACTCCTGAAAACCATCACCGAAGCCTCCCAAAAAATTCGCGGCGTTCGTCCTCCGAGCGGATCGCCCGAAGTGAAAGAAGCTTACGCAAAGCTGCTTCAGGATTTTGCGCACGACAAAGGACGCGAGCCTTACTTCCCTTATCTTTCTTCGGGAATCGGCGCAGGCCCTTACGTGGAGCTGATGGATGGAAGCGTGAAGATGGATTTGATCACTGGTATTGGCGTCAACTTCTTTGGTCACTCGCATCCGGAGCTGATGGCCGAGATGATCGATGCGGTTCCTTCTGATCTGTTTCAAGGAAACCTGCAGCCAGGAATCGAAGCCCAGAAGCTCTTGAGTACACTCCTGGCCGAAGTGAGCGGCAAATCAAGACTCAAGCACGGCTGGATCACGACTTGCGGTACGATGGCCAATGAAAACGCGCTGAAGATGCTTCGCCAAAAGAAAGCTCCAGCCACGAAAATTTTGGCGTTCAAAGATTGCTTCTGCGGTCGCTCCACAGCGATGGCAGAACTGACCGACAACGCAGGCTATCGCCAGGGTCAGCCTGTCTATGGCGAAGTCGAATACCTTTCATTCTACAGCCCAACCCTTGGGCTTGAGGCTAGCGTAAAGAAAACCTTGGGCGAGATGCAGGAGCATTTTGCTCGCTATCCAGGAAAATTCTGCGCTTTGATGATGGAACCGATTCAGGGTGAAGGCGGCTTTAATGCGGCCCCACGCGAGTTTTATGTTCGCGTGTTTGAAGAAGCAAAAAAAGCAGGCCTCATGATCTGGCTCGATGAGATTCAAACTTTTGGTCGCACGGGCGAGCTCTTTGCCTTCCAAAAGCTTGGACTCGATGAGTATGTCGATATCGTTACCGTGGCCAAGATGCTTCAGGCATCTGTCTTCCTTTGGACGGAAGAGCTGACTCCTAAGCCAGGTCTTGTCGCGGGAACTTTTGCTGGACCTACCGCAGGACTTCGCGCAGCAACCAAGTCTCTCGAAATTCTCAAGCGCGATGGCTATCTGGGCCCTCAAGGCAAAATCGAAAAACTCTCCGCGCATTTTGTGAAGAACCTGAGCCGCATGCGTGAGACCACCTGCCAAGGCATGGTAGGCGAGATCCGCGCTGTCGGCGGAATGATTGCTTTCCTTCCATTCGAAGGAAAAATGGATGACTGCAAAGTCGTCTTGAAGAAACTCTTTGATCTGGGCGTTGTGGCTTTTTACTGCGGCCATGGCCCCTATTTGATTCGTATGCTCCCACCTCTGGGTGCCATGACCGAAGCGGACATTGATGTCGCATGCGGCCTGATTGAAAAAGCTTTGCATGAAGTGAAAGCGAGTAAGGCGGAAAAATGAAAAGACTCCTGGAAGAAGCAAAACGGATGATCCGAATCAATTCGGAAACATCCCGCGGGAATGAAGAGCTCGCGAACTACACCTTAGCGCTGCTGCAAGACCGAGGTCTCAAAGCCTCGCTTCAGCAAGTCACGCACTCGCTGGATGATATTTCAAAGCGCCAGTTCAACGTCATTGGGATTTTGGGTGATCCGCTGGTCGATCGCAAAATCCGCAAGGGACTTTTGCTGAACACGCATCTTGATACCGTTAGCCCAGGTCTTTCTGAGAACTGGACAGAAACGGGGGGCGATCCGTTTGCCGCCACGATCAAGGAAAACAAGATTTACGGCCTTGGAACGGCTGACGTAAAAATCGACTTTTTGTGCAAGCTTCACGCGGTCACCAAATTCCGTGAAAAGAAGCTCAAGATGCCGATCTATCTGGTTGGCACCTGTGGCGAGGAGCTTGGAATGTTTGGCGCACGCTATCTGATCAAATCAGGCGCGCTGAATCCCCGCTTTGTCGTCGTCGGTGAGCCATCAGGACTCAAGCTTGTGCATGCGCATAAGTGCTTGAACATTTTCCGCGTGGCCGTCGGATTCCAACAAGTTGAGCGCGATGCTCGCGGCTTTAATCGCCGCATTGATCTTCATTCCTTTGGAAAGTCTGCGCACAGCTCTTATCCGCACCTGGGCGTGAACGCCATTGTGGGCGCGATGGATTTCCTTCGTGCTGCAACGGATGCGGGCTTTGAGTTCCGCTTCACGCAGTTTGATGGCGGCGACACGATCAATAAGGTTCCTGATCGCGCTCTCGCGCAGTTCTATGTCACGTCCCACCAGTTTGAGGACTTCAAGCGCTTCTTCCGTGACTTTGTCTCGGCAAAGGGCAAGGACAAGAACTTCCGCGTGGATCTTGGCGGGATTGGCGATACGGGCGTGCGCTTCCTGCCTGAAGCGCTTTATCCATGCCTTAACGAGATTGTGGATTTCTTCCGCGGCATCTCGCGCGACTTTGAGAAGGTCAAGGATGAGTCTTACAATCCAGCCTTCTCAACGATCAACTTTGGAAAGCTCAAGCAATCGCAAGGAGCTCTCACGCTTGGATTTGATCTGCGCCTCCTTCCGGATCTTGTTCCAGAGGCGATCGAAAAGCATATTCAAGAAGGCGTTCAAGCCATTGCTTCGAAATATCCTCATCTCAACATCACCGCGGTTCGCGAGCGCATGAACCCGGGCCTCAACATGACGAACGAGCATGAGCTTGTGAAAGTCTGCAAAGACGCGATGAGCGGCGCTGGCGTTGAGCCGATTCTCGACAAGAAAGCGACGTCGACTGAAGCCGCGCAGTATTTCAGCGCAGGCTACGAGGCAGTTGTCTTTGGGCCCGGTATGTCTCAAGGCAATAGTCACAGCCCGAACGAGCACAACCTCCTGGATCATATCGAAAAGGCGACGCTCTTTTACGAGAAGCTCATAGAAAAGGTGTGTTTATGATTTTGTTGCGCGAAATCCAGGAGAGGGATCTTGATGCTCTTGAGCGCTTTTCCCAGATTCCTGGCTTTATCAACCTGACGAACGACAAGGATGCTCTTCGCGAGAAGATCCTCCGCTCCGTGGCGTCTTTTCGGGATAACGTCGAAGAGTTCAGCGAACGAAAGTACATCTTCGTCGCCGAAGATCTCGAAAATCACCGCGTCGTCGGAACGTCGATGGTTGCTGCGCAACACGGCTCTGAAGAGTCGCCTCACTTCTATTTCCAGATCGGAAGCGAAGAGCGTTACTCGGACACCATCAACACGGGCTTTATTCACGGAACGCTTGAGCTCAAATTCGATACCGATGGTCCTTCTGAGATCGGTGGCCTCGTTTTAGATCCAGAGATGAGAAACTCGGACGCCCGCGTGGGCCGCCAGATCTCATTCATTCGCTTTCTCTTTATGGGGCTCAATCGCGAGCGCTTTAAAGACAAGGTGATTGCTGAACTTCTTCCACCGCTCAATAAGCGCGGACAATCTCCTCTTTGGGAAGCCATCGGCCGTCGCTTCACCAATATGGATTACTGGGAAGCCGACGCTCTTTGCCAAAAAAACAAAGAGTTCATCTTCTCGCTCTTTCCATCGGGGAAGATCTACACGACTTTCTTTCCTGCTGAAGCCCGCAACGCGCTTGGAAAAGTCGGTAAAGACACTGAGCCGGTTGTGCACATGCTCAAGAAGATCGGCTTTAAATATAAAAACCAAGTTGATCCGTTCGATGGCGGCCCGCACCTTTGGGCTGATATCGCTGAGCTTGCTCCCGTAAAAAGGATCGCTCGTTATCAGTTTGCTCCATCGGCTGAAGCTTCTTCCACCGCAACGCGCGAATCAGGTATTCTATGCCCAGCTCACCAGGAACCTGGTCAGTTCAGGGCGATCGCTATTCAGGCGGTTATCGAAGGCGATAAACTCTTTGTGCCCGAAGTCAAAGACGCAAGAATGCAATCCGTTCTCGGCATTGGTACCGGAGACCGCGTTGTGTTCATGCCATACTACTAGGCTGTATTACTAGGAGGCTGAAATGTCCCATACGTTGAAGAAATTTGCAGTACGCGGCAACTACATCAACGGGAAGTTCACACCACCGGCTGCATCGAGTGATGTCAGCGGTGAGTGGGCCAGCAAAAGCCCGGCGAATTTCTCGGATGAGATTGGGCGCTTTCAATACAGCTATCAAGCTGTTGATGCGGTTGTCGAAGCCGCACGAGCTGCCTTCAATCCCTGGAGAAAGCGACCTCTTTCTGAGCGCGCAGAGCTTTTGAAGAAGTTTCAGGCTGCCGTCAAGAAACGCGAAGAAGATTTCATTCACGTCATTGCCCGCGAAGTCGGAAAGCCTGCGTGGGAAGCAAAGACGGAAGTCGCAGCGGTTCTCGGCAAAGTCGATATCACGATCAACGACAGCATGCGCCTGGTGTCGGGATTTGAGATCCAAAAGATCATGGAAAACACCAATGGCGTTTGCCGCTATCGCCCGCACGGCGTGATGGCAGTCATTGGTCCGTTCAACTTTCCTGCGCATTTGCCAAATGGCCACATCGTGCCAGCGCTTCTCACCGGCAACACGGTGATCTTCAAGCCCTCTGAAAAGGCACCGATGGTTGGCCAGCTCATGGCCGAATGTTTTGAAGAAGCAGGATTCCCTGCTGGCGTCTTCAACATGATCCAGGGCAATGGCGAGCTTGGACGCAGACTCTGCGTGCATGAGGACGTCTCGGGCGTGCTTTTCACGGGCTCTTATGAGGTCGGAACGCGCATCAAGCAAGACACTCTTCAGCAGCACTGGAAGATTCTGGCGCTTGAGATGGGTGGAAAAAACCCAACGATCGTTTGGGGAGATGCGAACCTGGATGTTGCGATTCAGGAAACACTCTTCTCCGCTTATGTCAGCGCGGGTCAGCGTTGCAGCGCTACCAGCCGCGTGATTGTTGAGAACAAGATTCTTGAGCAATTCATTGATCGCTTTCACACTCGCGCCAAAGCGTTCTCAATCGGACATCCACTCGATAACCCATTTATGGGACCCCTTGTCGAGTCTGCAGCCGTGGATCGCTACATGAAGTTTTTGGGAATTGCCCAGCGCGAAGGTGCTGAGATCATCATGCGCGGCAAAGCCCTTGAACTTGAGCACCCGGGCAATTATGTCACGCCATCTATATGCTGGGTGAAGGACTCATCCATCGCTCAAACCCGTAAGAGCGTTTATCAACAGACTGAGCTATTTGCTCCAAACGTTGCGATCCTGGGCGTAGATACGCTTGAGCAAGCGATCGCACAAGCAAACGAAACTCAGTATGGCCTTGCTGCAACGATCTTTACTTCGGATCGCGCAAACTATGAGAAGGCTGTTGATGATCTCGAAATGGGTCTTGTGAACTGGAACAAGTCCACGGTCGGGGCTTCATCGAAGCTTCCGTTTGGTGGTTTCAAGAAGAGCGGAAACCACTTCCCAACGGCACTGACGTCGACGCTCTATTGCGCGGCTCCGATTGCTTCACTTGAAGTGGCTGAACCAAAACTTGCTGGCGCGAATGCTTATCCGGGTCTCAACTGGGAGAGCAGCTAAGCTGAGAGGCTTTGAGCAGGGCTTATAAAAATCAAAAGGCGGAGTGGATTTCTCCATTCCGCCTTTTTCTTAATTCTTTCGCGCGGCTTTCGCCTCGCTTAAAAATTTTTAGTTAGCTGCTGCTGCTGCTGCTTTAGCAACGTTTGCAGCTTGGGGGCCCTTAGGGCCTTCGATCAATTCGAATTCGACCTTTTGGCCTTCAGCGAGAGTCTTGAATCCATCGCCTGCAATAGCAGTGTAGTGAACGAACACATCGCGGTCCGTGCCTTCTGCTTGAATGAATCCGTA
>JBJMMA010000165.1:0-27435 GCA_045805065.1 Bdellovibrionia bacterium
ACGACTCGACCTGCGAAGGCTCCATGTTTCCAATCGTTGAGCCAGGAAAGAAAAGAACTTTCTTGGAATGATCCGCAAGCTCACGCTCCAGGCGCGAAAGAGTGTGCGTGTAATCCGCCCATACCGGCAGAACAGGAAGGCCCGCGTACTCAAGAGCGAGTTCCTGGCTGCTTTGAAGCAGAAAATCGCGCGAGATATCAATCGGCACGTAAGCGCAAGGATCAGCGAGCTCATCGAGAAGCAGCCTCGTCTTGACGCTTGCCCCACTGCCAAGCTCAATGAGCGTTGCCTGGGTTCCGATCCGTTCGACGATCTCACCGACATGGGTCTCGAGAATCGATTTCTCGGTTCTCGTCGGATAATACTCCGGTTGCTCGCAGATCTTCTCAAAAAGCTCCGAGCCTTTTCGGTCGTAGAAAAAGCGCGGCGGAATGCTTTTTCGTTCCTGAAGAAGTCCCAAGATAACTTCGTCGCGAAACTGCTCCTTGTGGTTCACGACGGGACTGAAATCAATGAGCTGAATCGGTTCATACATCATTGTGCGAGCCTCACTCCGGTGAATTGCCATCTAGCTGATGGTGGGAAAAAGTTTCGATAACTGTTCCGAACATGGCCAGGTGGCGATGCAATGGATCCGCCTCGGAGCACCATCTGGCCTGACATGAACTTTCCGTTATATTCGCCCAGATCGCCCGTGAAAGTACGGAAGCCTGGGTACGGAAGGTAGGCGCTCGACGTCCATTCCCATGTCTGCCCTACTCCGCTCATGGCGATCGCGCGCGAGCGAACCGCATGCTCCCACTCAAACTCCGTGGGAAGGCGCGCGCCTTTCCAGCGCGCGAACGCATCGGCTTCAAAATAACTCAGCTGACTGATGGGTTCGTTTTCAATAATTCTCTGAACGCCCGAAAAGGCGAAGCGATGAGTAGGAAGCGCGTCGCCTTCGGTCTCCCAATAAAGCGGAGCCTCCCAGCCTTCGCGCTGAACCATATCCCAGCCATCCGAAAGCCAATAGCGAGGCTGATGATAGCCCCCTGCCTCGATGAACTCGAGGTACTCTCCATTGGTCACAGGGCGTGACATGATCCTGAATGGCTGAAGGTAAACCGGGTGCGAAGGACGCTCATTATCAAAAGCAAAGTCCTCGCCTTCCCAGCCAATTCTTTGCAAGCCACCTGGAAACTCAACGTACTCAGCGCGCTTTGGCATTTCAGCAAAAACAGGCGCCGTTCCGGCGTAAGCCGGTCTCAGTGGATTGCTGCCAAAGATATGCAGGATATCCGTCAAAAGAAGTTCCTGGTGCTGAGCCTCATGTTGAAGTCCCAGCATCATTCGATCCCGAAGATCCGCCCAGGTCATCTGAAGGCTCGGATCCCCGGCCCCGGCGCTGAGCACGCGAAACATCTGCGCATCCACATATTCGCGATAGGCGTAGACTTCTGAAAGGGTCGGACGGGACAGAAGTCCGCGCTGAGCTCGAGGATGATGCGCGCCCTGGCTTTTATAATAAGAATTGAAGATGAAATGAAAGCGCGGGTGAAAGACCTGATAGTCCTTCTGGGCGACTTTCAAGATGAAGTTTTCGAAAAACCAGGTGGTGTGTGCGAGATGCCACTTGGGCGGGCTCACATCCGGCATCGACTGGATCTGCGCGTCTTCCGCCTCAAGCGGCGCACAAATTCTCGCGGTCCGTGAGCGAACCTTCTTATACTGGATCAGGAGGTCAAGGAATTGGACATTCTCCAGTCCCGTATCGAACTCCCGGGAAGCCGCGGAGTGATTCATTTCCAGCCCCCCGTCCCATGGTTCGCGTGAGAAAGCATAGCCCAAGCAAGCTTGGCTTGCTTAAGCATTGGAGGAGACGCCCCCGCATCCCCCCCATGCACCGCCGTACCCCCTGATGTCATCTCGGAAATACACACTGAACGGCCCCCCAAAGAACCAAAGAAGACTGGGGCACCACTATTCAAGCCATGTGCCATCACGACAATTATCTGATATAGGAGGGTTACCTATGGCCCCTAAGAAGCAAATCAGTAAGTACTTCCTCTATGAGAACGCGGTTCAAACGCCGGATGTTCACTGCGAAATTCTGATGAACATCTATCGCGAATCGTTTGGACGCTACGCAAGAAATCTGCGCGAGGACTTCTGCGGAACGTTTACTATTTCAACGGAATGGGTAAAACGCAATAAACGGAACACTGCTCTGGGCCTCGATCTCGATCCCGAACCGATCGAATACGGAATGAAGCATCACTTCAGCAAGCTCAAGCCTGAGCAAAAGAAGAGACTTCAGATCCGTCAGAAGAACGTTCTGACGCCTCCAGCCTACAAGCCTGATCTGATTGTTGCCGCCAACTTCTCTTTCTTCATCTTCAAGGAAAGAAAAACGCTGCTGCAGTATTTCAAGGCCTGTCTAAAATCCATGGCGCCCGAAGGCGTCCTGGTGCTTGAAACATTTGGTGGCGCAGGCGCGATCGAGACCGTTCGCGAGCGCAAATTCATCAATCTGCGGAAAAACTTCAAATACACCTACTTCTGGGACCAGCAGTCATTCAATCCAATCTCCCATGACGGCCAGTACGCAATCCACTTCACCCTGCCAGACGGCACCCGGATGCGAAACGCCTTCACCTACGATTGGCGCATCTGGACAATCCCCGAAATCCGCGACCTTCTGATCGAAGCAGGCTTCACCGAAACCGCAGTCTATTGGGAAACCGAGCACAAGGGCGAGCCTACTGGTGAGTACGCAAAATCAGAGCTGGGCGATAACGCCTATTCTTGGATCGCTCAGGTTGTTGCGATTAAGAGGTAGATCACGAGCTGGCAGCCAGAATTGCGCTATGTACTCATCTTCTAGTTAGCACCCAAAGGCTGAGTATAAGATCTAAGCCCGACTGGCTTACTTATATTTGCCAAATATTTTTTCAGCTTCTAGCTGATTATGGTGAAAGCAAAGCAGGCGAAGGTTTTGAGCGATGTTTGCTCCACCTAAAGCAAATGCTTGGATATGATCCAGCTGCAGTCTGTAAGTCGAGCCGCACTTCGTTCCATTCAGTGCACTCACCCATGTGCAGCGACCCTCATCTCTCATCCAAACTTCTCTCGCAACAGCACGAGAAATATATCGGCTTCTTTGTTTTTGGTTGCGCACGTGACGCACTGACTCGTTCGGCGCCGGAGCAGTCACCTCAGCCGTATTGCCAAAGGATTGTATACGAGTCTGCGCCTGAACTTGAGTCTGACTCTTTCTCAATACTTTTTGAGATGGATCTAATTGCTTGAGCCCAAGCTGAGCCAGATAAGAAACAAGATCCGAAGTCGACATATTGGGATGCGAATGAGCCAGAAGGCCCTTAAGCTTTTCTAAATTACTTAAAAGCTCATCATCGGCATAAAACCGTACTTCAGAAAGCTCTGGAGAAATTGGCTTAATTCGTTCCTGCAAATGAACTTGTGGTGCAGAGGTCAGACTCAGCAACTCTCTTTCAACTTCTCGAGTCGACTTATTTTCTAAAGAAGTCATCACTGCTGTTTTTGTTTCCAGTGACACAGACTCTTTCTTAAAGAAACTTTGAGCCCGAGCAACAGTACTCAGAGTCAGTTTCCCGTCTTGAATCTTCCCTTCAAGCACGGGCAATTCTTTCAGCAATCTCATCGCATCAATGCGCCGACAGGCAGAGGCAGCACAATAGCCTAACTCTTTGGTCGCATAGTCAAACAGACTCGAGTATCCCAAAGATGCAAACAATCTACGATGCTCCACTTCTTTCAAATGATGCAAAACCTGGACAGCCATCTCGCGCTCGCGACTGACATAGACTTTGGTTTGAGACAAAAGCACTTCGTCTGAAATGTTTTTCAAATTCATGAGCGCTTCATATCATAAGATTTTGAACCTCATAATACAGCGCAATTTGGCTTTATTTGAGCGATTTTCAGATTTTTCTCAAAACAATCCAATTTCCTTAGCGCGAGCGATACTGGTCAAATTTGACGCCTATAGCAGCACAATAAAGCGAACCGCGTAAGTGCATTTGATTTTACACAAGACTAGTGTCAAGAAAATCTTTTGAGTTTTTTTCAAATACCAAACAAAGAGTCGCGAACTCGAAGCAACAACTGAAACTTCAATTCCACTGAACTCAAGTTTCCAAACACGTCTTCAAACTTCCGCACGCGCTTTTGAACTGATGAGACACTTTACTCCGGCGCCGAACGAATCAGTGCGTCAAAACCTTCGCTCCGCGCGACTGAAGTAAGTCTATTTCACCCGACAAGCATCAATGCGCACTAAAGAGCCCGCGCCACCCGCATCCGCCCCTTTGATCGAAGCCTGGTTAGCCTGCTCATCAAAGTTGAACATGACCGGTTTCTGATCGACGCTCACGGAGACGGAATCAGTATCCACGACTGCATCCAGTTGAAATAAAGTCTCTAACGACAGATGCGATGAGTTCATCGCTCCAAAACTGGAAAGTCCGGCAGTGAAATCGCTCGACATGATGTCTAAAGCAATCTCCTGTTTGGGATGAGATTGCCCGGCAAGGTCAAGTAGCTCTATGATTCCATGTCCGATCGACTCTTCGGATCCAGCAGTACTTGGAACCTTTGATCCATCCACATGAACGATGCCCGCGACTGAGAAATCCCCTCCTGGCTTCAAAGCTTCGAGTGCAGCCAAAGTGGATTCGGGCGTGATGACCGGCTTACCCGAGGAGTTCAGACAGTTCTTTGTGTAAGCGCTGTCTTCGATGGATGTAGGCGCTGCCACGTAGTCAGGAAAAGATGTGAAGCCAAACTTCTGAGGCGGATAACAGATGTCATTTTCATCCGAGATAAATACTACGGCGAGTGCTGCATCGTCACGATAGAGTCCCTGCGAACGAATCGTGGAAAAACGGGAGCCACTCAAACTTCTTTGAAAAGAAGCCATCATCGCCTCGCCATTGGCATCATCCGGATCGCTTGGGACATTCACAAGCGAGTTTCGAAGCTGCGACTGAATCTGACTTGCTGATTGAATACGTGAGTCCAGGACGGCTCGAGCCCCGGATGCGGCGTAGAGCTTTCCGCTGTACGAGGATTGCGCTCCATGAGCGAGCATCACGCCGATGCG
The DNA here is from genome assembly GCA_045805065.1 of Bdellovibrionia bacterium. Taxonomy (GTDB): domain Bacteria; phylum Bdellovibrionota; class UBA1018; order UBA1018; family UBA1018; genus CAZCBS01. The sequence continues at coordinate 5,126 of JBJMMA010000165.1, forward strand.
GTAGTCCGTTCCGGAAGGCAATGCGTTGACAAAAGCTGAGACGTCGCTTGCCACACGCGCGCGTTTTGCATTCATCGAGCTTGAAGTGTCAGCCACGAAAAGAAGGTCAATCGCATGCGTGACGCTTGGCTGCGGCTGAGTGAACGTCCAGTGAAGCTGATCTTGCGAGGCACAGGTCAGAGGCTTGCCCGAACCCGTTGGTGGACCGCCTGTTGGAGGCTGACCTACTGGAGGCTGAATGGAAGTGTTCGATGGCGGAGCAGACTGAAACGGATCTCCTCCCTGAGTGAGATTGACCGACTTTCCGCATCCCACGACACCTACTCCTGCAGCGACAAAAAGAGCGACTCCCACACTGCTTAAGACTGCTCTGCTTTTCATTTCAACTCTCCCTGCTGTGCAACCACTCCCAACGGAAGTTCGCGAATCAGGCGGATCAGCTCTTCAGGATCGCGAACATCATAAAACACAACTTCGACGCGACGATTTCTGGCCCACGCCTTTGGATTATTGGCGGGATCCTCAGGCTTGGAATAACTGAAGCCATTGGCCTTCACACGATCACTGAACCCATTCCCGGTCTGATTCCCAATCTGATTTGCAATTTGCTTTGATGATGAAAGCGCTGACTGCACGGATTGCGCGCGCTTTTTCGAGAGTTTCAGATTGTACTGATAACTGCCGCGAATGTCGGCATGACCTGCGACTTCCACCCGTCCCCACTGGTCCTGATGCTGGGCCAGAAAATCTCCAATCTGTCCCAAAGCCTCCTGAATAGGCTCTTTCAACTTTGAGGAATTGGTTCCAAAGAAAACTTTTTGGGGATCCAGCACCAATCGGATCGGCGCTGAACGACTCATGCTCAGTACATCGGTTTCGCTGTGCGGAGTAGAAGAACTGTTTCGCGCCACTCGAATTGGAAGGCCAATTTGAAAACCGGCGGTAACAAGATTGACCTGACGCCCCGGAACGTTCAGATCAGTCAGTCCTTGCGCTAAAAAACGTAATGGAAGACTTTGCGAGGCGGTTTCGTAAACGACTCGCAGACCTGCGTAAGCTGACCCAACAGAATTTCCAACACTTGGGCCAAACGCCGTGTCCGCGCCAAAAAGCATCTGAACAGCGGGGCCCACTTGCCAGAACTGGCCGAGTCGATAGCGCGGGCTGAATTCCGCGGTAGCGGAACGAGTGCGAATTCGAATTTCGCGTCCCAACGAATCCTGTCCGTTGACACTGCTGTACATCCAGCCGATCCCAGCATCAGCAACCCAGCGCGACCATTCGTAAGATCCGAGAAGATCCACTCCGATGAGTCCGCCTCCAGGAGCGCTTTGGTAATCCTGACCACTCACTTTACCCAGGCCTGTGGTGATTCCACCAAAGATACGCCAGGGCGTGATTTCCGAATTCTGGGGAACGCTCACTTGCTGAGACGAAATCTCGCTTTCAGCAAATGCGCGGTGCGATCCGCTTTCCACTCCTACTGCTACAAGTCCAACTCCCACACCAACCCACATCAACTGGGAGCTGCGACCAGCCCCCATCCAGCAACGAATCATACGAGGAGCATAAGAGGGCGAGCGTCAAAATTTCCACACCAAAGTTAAACAAAAGTTAAATATTTAATCCAAACCAGCACGCTGACTGCTTGATGTGCAAGCTGGCCGTTTGGTGAGTTAACCGGCCGCTTTCTTTTTATGATCGGCTCCCTGCTGCTGAGGCATCGGAGATTTGCTGGACGGTCCCTTGGACATTCCGCGAGTGGAGTCACCGCCTTCCGGCATCTCGTTTTCCGCTCCCAGCGGTCCGCCTCGGTTAGTCGGATCAGTAAAACTATCGCTCACGTATTTATTAGGATTTTCCCGTTTGAGGCGTTGAGCATCGTAATCTTCCTCACTGGGTCGCTTGATCCGGTTATCTGCTTTGGACCAATGAGGATCCTTGTTTTGCGGGGTCTTTGGGCGGGACCAGTACCTGCGAATAAGCTCAAACATTCAACCACTTAGTGCAATCCATATACCTTCGATCGAACACATTGGCCGATGCACAAGCCACGAGTTGGGCCACAGGTCGGTAAAGACCCTCAAGTTTTACCCGCTAAATTACGAAAGATTAGGGAGAGAGTTTAGAAAAAGGCAACGGAGATTAAGACTCATGCTGGTTATTGTTGGTGCATTGGTAGTCATAGGTTGCGTCCTCGGCGGATACCTGGCGGAAGGTGGTCACTTGGCCGTTCTCATCCAGCCCATCGAATTGATCATCATCGGTGGCGCGGCTGCAGGAAGCCTTTTGATCTCGTCTCCTATTCCGCTCCTCAAAGCGATTATCGGGCAGGTTTTAGGAACGCTCAAGCCATCGCATGTGAACAAGCAATCTTATATTGAAGCGTTGCTTCTTCTGTTTGAGCTTTGCAAAAACGCGAAAGCAAACCCCCTCTCCATCGAAGCTCACGTCGAAAAGCCGCACGAGAGCGAAATTTTCAAACGTTACCCAACCGTTCTTCACAATCACCACGCACTCGACTTTTTGTGCGACTCCCTGAAAGTTCAGATTTCCTCCCCGATGAGCCCCTTTGATTTTGAAGAGCTCATGGACAAGGATTTGACGACCATGCACGAAGAAGAACACAAAGCTCCCGCGACCATCACCCGCGTCGGTGACGCGATGCCAGGTCTCGGAATCGTCGCCGCCGTTCTCGGGGTCGTTATCACCATGGGTAAACTGACCCAAGGTAAGGAAGTCATCGGTCACTCCGTCGCAGCCGCTCTTGTCGGAACGTTCCTGGGGATTTTGGCATCTTACGGATTCATGCAGCCTCTGGCCGCAAAGATGGAAAGCAATCTGGGCCTTGAGGGAAAATACCTGGAAGTGATCAAGGCAGGCCTTCTGGCTTTCTCCAAGAACTGTTCACCGAAAGTCTGCGTAGAGTTCGCTCGTCGCTCCATTCCTTTGGAAATGCGCCCGACGTTCAGCGAAGTTGACCAACTCACCTCTGGCGCTGGCAAGAAAGCCGCGTAAGATAAGTAGATAGGAAGAGTACCAAAAGATGGCCAAGGAAGAATCAGTCATCATAGTCAAAAAGAAGAAGGGCGGCGGACACGGCCATCATGGTGGCGCGTGGAAAGTTGCGTACGCCGACTTCGTGACCGCAATGATGGCATTCTTCCTCGTCATGTGGCTCATGGGTTCTGACGAAGAAACCAAGAGCTCCATCGAGCATTACTTCAATCACCCGAACACTCCGTATAAGAATGGCGCTGATCCCCTCTCCCAAACCATGAATCCTCTGGGAGAAATGCAAGGCGAGGGCGAAAACATTCTCAATGGATCGCAAGGACAAACTCCCGAAGACATGGTGCAGAGCCCTGCTCGCCCAAGCAGCGAAGTCGTTGCCGAGTACAAGGATATCCGCTCCAAGGTTCAATCGGATCTGGACGCTCTGGTCTATGGAATCGAGCTGAGCCTCGATCATTTGAAGTTCTCCATTGCGGAAGACCAGCTCTTTGAACCAGGTTCCGCCGAGCTCAAGCCTGGCGCTGAACAGGTTCTTGAAAAGATCGGAAAAGCCGTAAGCCACTACTCGGGCTACATGACGATTGAAGGACATGTCGACACGAAAGCCACGTCCGATCAGACCGGTGGCGCAAGTCCTTATGAGTTCACGATGTCTCGCGCGGTTTCGGTCATGAACTACTTTGTGAATCATCGCCTGATGGCAGAAGATCGCATCTCCCCTGTCGGCGCGGGCCCTAAGCGCGCGCTCGCATCCGAGGCAACCGAGGAAGGTCGCCACAAGAACCGCCGGATCGAGTTCACTCTCACTCACCTGAAGCAACTCTGAGATCGCTTTCAGAAAAAACTCGGCAGTCGCTTGTTTATTCCCGACAAAAAAGTTCTTAGCTATATTTCCCGGCTTTTTTTGAGCTTTTATTGAACTTTGTCATGCATGAAACACATATTCTCTAATCTCAGTTTAAAATTCTGATTGACGAAAAACCTCGTCCGCGTGTTAGGGTCTCAGACCATAAACAACACGCCAACCCCGTCATGAAAGCCAGACTTGCAGTGAGCGAGTCGCTTGTGGAGGGAGTTTTTGGAGCAGTCATCGGGTCTATGGAAAGAGCCGGCTCCATTCTAAATCTGTTGGCGCAGACGCAAGGAGGAGTCCGTAATGAGTATGAGAAACAACAATAAAGGTGCATTCGCGTCTTTCGTATCACGTGGTGCATCAATCGGTGTAGCATTCGCTTTCACCGCGATCGCACTTTCCGGCTGTAATTCCGGCGGTGCTGCTGGCGAAGCTCCATCGGCAGGCGCAGCCCCACAATCCAACAATTCGTCAGGTTCTACCGGCGACAATTCCGGGCTTGTCACGCCATCTTGCGTGAACGGCGATTCGAATCACATCTGCCTGGCAGTGCAATTCGTTTCCTACAAGGATTCCAACGGCACTCCAGTTGCCAACGAGAGCCAAGTCAAGACCATCGTAAACACGATGAATAACTTATTCGCTCAATGCAATATCGGCTTCCAGGTCGAGAAGTACGAGCAAGTCGACCCAACTCAAGTGGGCCTCTCCTACGGCGCAAGTTCACAAGGCGAAGTCGACCAGATCCGCAGCACTTACGGCACCGAAAAGAACATGCTTCTTGCCGTGAACACCGGCCCATGGGGAACCGCTGTGAACGCATGGACCAATATGCCAGGATCCGCTCCATACGGCGCGATCATGGAAAAAAGCATCGTCGGCTACGGCGACGGGATTATCTATGCTCACGAGTTCGGCCACTATCTGGGACTCGATCACGTTTCCGATCAATCCGATCTCATGGATGCGATCATTTACACTTCGTCCACTGCCCTGACGAGCGATCAATGCGCTACTGCGCGCCAGACCGCTACGCAGTTCTGGACGGCGATGAATCGCCGCTAATTGTTCGATAGATTGAGAGAGAGTTAGCTAGTAGTCAGTCACTCGCAAACAAAAAGGGCTGCACACCAGGAAGGTGCGCAGCCCTTTTGTTTTATTTGAATCAAAACCAATTAATTGCAGGTACCGGAGACGTTCATGTAGGACGCGTAAATGCTTCCAAAGAACCCTCCGTTAGGAGTGCAGGTGCCAGATACCATCGGGCTGCCGCTCATGCCGGTGCCATTGAATGAGCTACCGTCCGAGCAACTGCCGTTGAAGTTGACATACTGTGGACCCGGATATGCGTTGAAGGAATTGCCGTAGCAGGTGCCTGAAATCATCGAGCTTTGGGTGTAACCCGAAGCCTGATAACTGACGCCGCCGCTGCAGGTTCCGCTCGAAGAAACATTCGCGCTCGAAATCCAGCCTGTGCAGGATCCGTTGCTGCAGAAACCACTCACCGATTGTCCTGGAACGTAAGCAGATCCCATGCAACTGACAGAGAGAGTCTCGGCCTTTGCTGCACCTGAAAAAACTGTCAAAGAAGAAATCACCAGAACAGCAAGAACAGCCAGATTAGCCAAAATCATTTTCATATTCGATCTCCTTGGAATCTCGGGCCGGCGCGGCCCGCCCTGGTCAGTGAAAATTCCCTTAAAGCCGAGCTGATATCCCATAAATCCTCTCGTCTGTAAACGAGCGGCTCATCGCGCTTAGTGTCGTACTTTTCTAAACAACCGACAAGAGTTTTCCGTTGCAGCCGTTTTCTAAACTCACTACTGTGTAAGAATTAGTAATAACGATAACTCCGGTTCAGCAACTGGCCGGGCATACGATACGAAAGTCAGGTAAATCATGTCAGATTCACGTCAGGTCACTGGTCCGACCACCGTTTCATCCACTACTCCACGTAATGGATCAGGTCGTCATTTCTCCGTCTTTGACTACACCATCACTCTCACCCGCAAGCATCGCTATCTGGTTGTGAGCTCCCCGGAATTCGGGATTCAGATCGCATCGAACTATGTCGATCTCGACAATCTCTCTCCCGAGGAGATCGGAATGTCTGTCCTCCAATTGATTCGTCAGATGGATGTCAGGCTCAATCAGATGACTATGCGAGGCGAAAAAGCTCCGAAGCCTCTTCGTGCTCGAGGAGTGAACGCCCTTCTGGACCGCGAGTATCTCTCCAGCAGAGAAGCCGCGAAAGTCCTGGGCGTCTCCACCGCCACGCTTCGCAAGATGGTCAAGTCAGGTACTGTCCGGGCAGAAAAAACCCCAGGCGGACACCTTCGCTTCGCAATCGATGCTCTCGCTCATATGGCTGCCACAGAACCCAGTTCTGTCTCCCACTTGAGCGACAAAAGAATCGCTTAACGAATCACCACATAGTTTTGTCGAGGCGGCCTCGCCGCAACGCTTAAAAAGGAGAATCACAACATGCGTAACACATGTTTTGTTATTGGAAACATTGGATCAGATCCCATTGAAAGAGCTCGCAACGAGAAGACCGGCCCAATCGTCGGATTCTCTGTCGCAGAAAACGTTCAGACCTACGACAAGGAAACGCGTCAGTATAAGACCCTGCACACGAACTGGTTTAACGTCACGGTTTTCGGAAACCTGGCGGAAAGAGCCAAAAACAACGTGCGCAAGGGAGATCGCGTCGCCGTTCAAGGTCGAATGAAAGTCTCCAAGTTCACGGACAAATCCGGACAAGACCGGACTTCGTTCGAGATCATTGCAGAAGAGATCGCTCATTGGCAGACCCTGCCGTCCGCGGGCGCGGGCGGGGACTCTGCTGATGAGTCATCTCGATCCGATCGAGGGAGAGCAAGCAGGGGCGGCTACACGTCAATTGAAGACGAAGCTCTTCCCTTCTAAGTCGAGCTAAGAGTCCTTACTCAGCCCTCACTCCACTCTCAGGGTGCCGCGCATCGCTTGGCCCTGGCCAGGATACGTACTGATGTACGGATAATCGCCGGGCTGATCCGGTGCGCGGAAAACCACAATATCGGTCTCTCCTGCTCGAATCAGCTTTGAAGCTGCCAATACATCGTCGGTCTTTGGAATGAAGTCTTCCTGAAGTCCGGCGCGATCGGCCTGCAAAATCACTTCGCCGGTTTTTCCAGGCTTCACCAATACCCAGCTGAAAAGATAATTGAGCTTCGGGTTCGTTTCGTTCTTGAACCGAACACTGATGACTTCACCTGGCTTTGCCTTGATCTCTGTCGCATCGTAAGCTGGAATATCCGCAGCCGTGCCAATCTCATACGAGCGTGAAACCTGCTCGGCTTTGACATCTCGCTGAAGCACGGGAACTTTTCCCTTATTCACGAGCTCTTCACCGCCCTTGACTGTCTTGTCCGGGAGAGTCTGATCTTTCACTTCCGGAGGCGAGCCATTGTCAGCGCTACCTGCGTACTCACCTGGCCCAGGGCCCCGAAGCGTGCTCTTTGCCACAAAGAAAATGGTCAGCGAGACCAGAAAAAGAATCGCAATACTCGCCAGAGGCACCCATTTTTTGAAACCGTAAGGTAGCTTAACCCGTCTTTTCATTGTTTCGCTCCGCTGCTTTTTCTCCAAGCTTTAATATCCCGCTTCGCGCAATGGTTCTTTTCTGATGTAAGTATCCCGGTTCAGGTTTTTGCCTCGAGCGGAAGAATCGCTCTTTGCTCGACACCGTCGAAGGCAAAATCCGATTCACATAGGACAAAGCTTCGGCCGTAAAGCCTGGCAGGATCGCTGAGACATACCGTGCGATGATTGCGGGCATTCCCAGTGTCACAACGGCTTGGCCATGTCGTGCCGCCTCGACGATCTTCCTGGCCGCGCGATTGGCATTCATCGAAAGAACCGGAAGAGAAGCGCTGACACTGAACCAGCCTGCCTCGGAACTCGCCTTTCCTTTAAAAAGGGCATTAAGAAAAGAGCCCGTCCGCATGAGGCCTGGAATGACCGTGGTCACCATGATCCCGTACTGACTCACTTCAGAGCGCAGGCCTTGAGAAAATCCGACGGCTGCAAATTTGGCTGAAGAATAAGGCAGAAGATGAGGCACAGCGACAACACCGCCGATTGAGGTCACATTCACGATGCGACCGCCCCGTTGCTTCACCATTTGAGGAAGAGCTGCATAGGTTGCATGAACGCCGCCCCAGAAATTGACATCCATGGCTTCGCGTATGTCGAATTCATTCATCTCCGCAGCAGGTCCGACTTGAATGATGCTAGCGTTGTTGATCAGAACATCGATGCGTCCAAAAGTTGAGACCACGCGATCCATGAAGTCCTGGACCTCATTCTTTTTGGCAACATCACATGTTTGAACGAGAACATCCGCGCCCCGCGATTCAAGCTCATACCTGGCTCGGTTGAGTTCGTCGGCGTTTCGGGAACAAAGCGCAAGGCGAGCCCCCTCGGACGCAAACTGCCTGGCCAGAATGAGGCCCAATCCTCTTGAGCCCCCCATGATCACGACCACGCGACCGCGGAAACTGATTTGGCGTTCCCGCGCACGTACGCCTAAAAGAAAGCCCGCCACTCCCACAAGCGGGGTGGACTGCAAGCCGCGCCGCAAAAGAGTTCGGAGAACTAGACTTTTCATCCCCTTACCTCGACTTGCCCTTATCTAGATTTTCTACGAAGCTTGGCACGCTTCGCTCTTTTAACATCAGCTAAAGGAGGGCTTCCTGGGGTTGGTACGGCTTGTTCGGCCGGCCCGCGTCGAGATCCAACGAATCCCCCGCCTCCGGCTGCCCCTGAATGCTGTGTTCTGAGTTTAAATGCAGTCTTAACTGATTTAGCCAAGCCTTTTCTGGCACGTTCCGTCATGCCCACTGATTATGCAGAGTCCGTTCCACAGCGGCTTAAAACCTCTGGCGCCTCGGTCAGACATTCGCTATGAGATGATTCTATGAAAGCGATGACCTATCTTTTCTATTCTGCCGTTGCTGGAGTTGCTGTGTGCCTTGTAATGACGATCGTGACCGCCATTCACCAGCACCAGGAAAAGAAAGCAGCGGAGTCCGCACCTCTCTCGATTCCTCTTCCTGCCGAAGCACCCCACTCTTGATCTCCGCGGAGTTCCGCCTCATACTCAATTCTAAGTATGAGTTTGGATCAAGATACCCTGAACAGTCTTCGTGAGCTTGTGTCTGCAGATCAGCCTGATTTCCTGAAGCAGATCCTTACGCTTTTTCAGGATACGGCTCCGATGAAAGTTCGTTCGATTCAAACGGCACTCGGACAAAGCGATTACGCTACGATTGCCCGCGAAGCTCACACGCTCAAGTCCAGCAGCGCCAATATCGGCGCGCTTGAGCTCTCCACAGTCTGTCAGACCTTGGAAAAGGCCGCTCGCTCGTCTGATGCTACAACCGTTTCCCAGGAATCCGCAAAACTTCAACCAGCCCTGAACACTGCTCTCACCTTGATCGCTCAGCTTCCTGAAATGCAATAAGGAATCGATTCAGCGCGGCTCGACGTTTGCAGTCCTTCAGATCATGGAACAACTTAACGAGTCGTATCATGATCCTTTGGCGAACGACCGTTCGGCGGAAACGGGTTCACCTAAGCTCCATACGAGTAACGCGCCCTCTTTCTCATCCGTCGCGCACGAGATGACTGAAAGCATCAAGGCCGTGATTCGCAGCGAGCTCCACCTCGCAAAAGCGGAATTCAAGGAGAACGGATCTCAGGCAGCCCGATACAGTGTCCGGATGGTTATTTTCGCAGCCATCGCGGCATTGGGTATTTTTCCGCTCCTCGCCTTCCTGGTCGTCGGACTGGGAAGACTGTTGAACGATAATTACTGGCTGAGTTCCTTGATCGTCTCGGTCGTCCTGTTCGGCGTGGGCGGAGGCGTCGCCTATCTCATGCTCAAGAAAATCAAGCATGTGGATTTCAAGTTCGAGAACACGCGCGACAGTGTTGTCACGCAGCTCAGGACTTTCGAGCGCAAGATTCACGAAGTGGCGGACATCGCTAAAACAAAAGCATCACTCAATTATACACACACAGACGAAACAGACAACGTGACGCAGATTCGTTCCCAAACTGACTCCCTAAATCAGACCCAAACTCATCCCCAAACTCATCCAAGGAGGGCTTCATAATGAGTGAATTCGACGTAAACAAAGCCAAGACGGAAACCAAACAAAGCAACGCACAACTCGAGAACGCGCTCAATCATTTCAAGGACGCCGTGGACTCGGGCGCTGAAAACGTTGGTCAAAAAAGACAGAAGCTCAACCACCTGATGGATGACAAGAGACAAGCAGCCCAGGATTTTCTTGAGAATACCTTTGAAGGCGCTGAGAGCTTTCTCGATCGTCAAAGCGATCTTTTGAAAAGAACTCTCAACAGCACCCGCTCGGAAACCGAGGGTTTCCTGAAGGACGTACAATCATCCATTGATACGTTTACCCGCGACGTACAGAACTCCGTCTCCAGAATGCTGGGCGGCATGGAAGATCGCAGAATCACGACTTTCACGACACTGTTCCTGGCAGGCTGTCTTTTCGGTAGCTTCTTCGGTCGTCGCTATATGGGCAGAAGCTCAAACATCGACCTTCTCGAAGATCAGAGCGCTGGAAAGGCCGACATCAATCCCAGCACATCCGGTGACATGAGAAAGATCGCTTAATCCAGGGCCTAAAACTCAGATCTGCCGATTGCCTAAAACCCTGGCAATCGGCAGATTTTTTATCTGAAATCGATTATATAGGACCTGAGACCTTCTCCTCATCGTCAACTCAAGCTTTAGCAAAAGTGTCCGATAAGAATAGTGATGAGAAGACGTCCTTGGCCTATCGTAATTCTGGCTTTCTTTCAGGTTCTAGTAGAACCGTTTAATAATCTTTTCCTCAACGCATGGTTCAGCCACACTTCTGCGCGCATCTACTTGACGTACTTCTTTGAAAGCAAACAGTGGCTAACCCTCTTCTACCTCTTTGTCCTGCCTCCGGTCATGGGCATCTCCGCTTATGCCATGAAAAAATGGAGCTACTACGTCTTCGTCGCGGGTGCGACCTGGATGCTTTTCCATAATTTCGGATTGGTTCGCGAAGGAAATATCCGACTTTCCTACGCCATCTGCCTTTATATCGGCAACATTGGATTCGTATCTTATTTCCTCCTTCCACGTGTTCATGCTCCGTACATGAACCCAAAAATGCGCTGGTGGGAATCAAAGACGCGCTTTCTTGTGGACTGGCCATGCCGCATCAGCTCGACGGACGAGCAAGCAACGGTCAGTTGCCGCGTTCAAGACTTTTCCGAGGGTGGCGTTTTCATTCTGAGTCCCGATACGATTCCAATGAATCAGGTCATTGAAATTCGCATGAGCCCTGAGTCGAGCGAGATTGTTGGCTTTAAAGCAAAACCGGTTTTCAGCAGACCCGTGCAAAACGGCCTGGGTTATGGTCTTCAGTTTGTTGAACTGAACAAGAGCGACGCAAAAAGACTCGCTCTTCTCTCCAAGAGCTTGCGAAAAAGCGGCACCTCTTTCCGTAACGGCCAGGATGATGCCTGGGCCGCGTTCAAAGGCTGGGCTTTGCGCCTGGTGACAACTGGCGAAGGCCTGCTTCCGGAAGCGGAACGCTCTCCTGCTCGTGCAGCACAAACTGCTTCAAGCAGTCCTGCGGAAGCATCCACAAAGAGCGCCTAATCCGAAATCTAAACCTGCGCAGTCTTTGCGGCTCTTTTCTTCTTTGCAGCAAACACCATCCCTGCGGCATTGAGTTCGATATCCAACTTCAGCAGATCGGTAAACTTCTGATCGGGCATGCCACCCAGCTTCTGATACTGCTGGCTCAGGTAATTTCTGATTTGTTCAGCGCAAGCCTTTGTCAGCTCCGCATCTCCGCGCTCCCCTTCAGGAGTATCCATGAGGCGGCGATAGAATGGCTCAAACTCGTTCAAATACGCGACCAGCTGCTGGGCAGCCCCCTGGAGATGACCGACTTCCCCGAAATGCGTGAGGTATGCTTTTTCCGCCCCACTCCCTGCGATCCGCTCAATGCTCTTTCGAGCCTCTTCCGGGTCAAAATCCGTCGGTGAGGTGGACGGAAAAATAAACAACCCATGTTTCTGTAGATCCGGGTAAGCAAGACCGAACGAATCGCCTGTGAACACGCTTTCGGGTCCATTTGAGCCTGACACCAGAACACAGAAATGATGATTGGCGTGACCTCGAGTGTGAATAAAGCGCAGAGACTTTGAGCCAAAGCAAAGCTCCTCCCCGTCCCCCATGGAGCGAACGCGAGTAGCATCAATCGGTCCGATCTCTCCATAGAGCCGGGAGAATTCGGCGTCGCCATAGACCTTTCTCGCGCTGGCAACCAGCTTGGATGGATCAATCACGTGTGGCGCTGCACGCGGATGCGCCAGAAGTGTCGCATTCGGGCAGGCTTTCATCAGCGCCTGGCTACCGCCTGCGTGATCCAGGTGCACATGTGTGATGATCAGGTAACGCACCTGCTCGGGAGCAAGCCCCTGCTGTCTTAACGCCTCTAGGAGCCTTGGGACGGAATGGGCGGTATTATTTTCCACAAAGAGGGCTTCGTCGCCTTCGACCATGAGAAAGGCCGCAGCAAAGCGTGGATACACGTAATCACAATCGATCGTAAAGATGTTCGCGCGGGTGTTCATACGTTTGATTTTGCCCTAATCCGGCCGCAGACTCAGCTGGCTTCTTGCTGGTCGCTGTACGCTTCGCCACAATATTGACGAACCGTCTGCAAAAGGACATCGATATCCACCGGCTTTTTAATGTGACCGGAAGCGGTAGTTCCTTGCGCGCGCTCGCCCGCGGCACTGACCACCACGACGGGAATAGTAGCCAGTTGCAGATCCTGTTCACGAAGGTCTAAAAGCTCCCAGCCGTTCATGACAGGCATCATCAGATCCAGAAGGACAAGACACGGCCTCTGCGCCGAGTCCCGAAGGAGCTCAAGCGCTTTCCGACCATCGGACGCCGTGAACGCAGTGTAGCCCTCAAGTTCAATGATCTCCTTGAGCGTCTCACGAATTTCCGGATCGTCTTCCACTATCAATACCGAACGGCACTGAGCCACAGAAACTCCCTCATTAGGCACCCAATGTGTGCAAGGGTTTGGCCACTTCCTTGGCCTGTTTCTTTCATAGGGGAAGAACCCATGAACAAACCAAAGACGATCGTTTCCATTTTCCATGCTTTTCACATGGCATTAGCACTGGCTATCGGAGGCGCTGCCCTGGCTGCTGACGCACCTAAGATGCCGCCCACGGTGGGCGTTCTAGGGCATACGCTCCAGCTCAACGGGGCCGGTCTCAGGACCGCGACTGTCCTTCGCGTCAAAGTTTACGAAGCAGGACTCTACCTGCCTCATCGCTCAAGCAATGCCGAGCAGATCCTGAACTCAAACGAACCCAAAGTGGTTCGCCTGACCTTTCTTCGAGACGTCTCCAGCAAGCAGGTTCAAGAAGCCTGGCGAGATGACTTCAAGAAGAACTGTGCACCGAACTGCGCGACACTTCAGCCCATCTTTGACCAGCTCGTTTCGAAAATGCCGGAAGCGAAGAATGGCGATGTCTTTGTTTATGTATTCACGCCTAAAGGAATCAACGTCATCCGCAACGGCAAGGAAGTCGATCGTGCGAACAACCCTCAATTGGCAAAGGCGATTCTCTCCTTTTGGTTAGGGAAAGAACCGCCTTCAACCGAACTCAAACAAGCCATGCTTGGCGTCATGCCAAACGAGGATATCAGCTGAACCTTATTAGAGAGAGCCCATGGTGGTGTTCGCTTTGAGCATCACCATGTCGGCGCCGATATTGACGCCCTCTTGAAGGTAAGGAGACTCGGTGTCCTTTGCCTTCTCTTTCCGGTTCTTCTTAATCTTCTTGTCGGCTTTGTTTTCAGCTTCAGCTTTCTTACGAAGCTCAGCAAGACGAGTCACGCCTTTATTGCGCTGAATCTCCTCGATCTCCTTGCGGGCTTCGGCGAACTTCGGATCCTTGTTCACGCGCTCGGCAGACTTCTCGGACAGCCTCTTGACGAGACTGTCATCAACCGGCGTCCAACGCATCGCAAGCTCCGGATCCGCAGCGAGCACCGTACCCGTGTGAGGCGTCGGTACGTTCGCGTCCGTCGCGACGAACTGAGTGATGCTTTGTGGTGCGAGCGAATAGTCCATCTTCACTTCGCCGATATCCTCGCTGTTGAGCAACGAAGGCAAGCGAACGTCAGATGGTACCCCCAGATGCTGAGTGCTCTTTCCGCCTGGCAGGAAGAACATTCCGATCGTGACTTTCATGCCTCCAAGATCCATCGGAAGGCGTGCCAGTTTCTGAACTGTTCCTTTTCCAAAGGTATGGTCGCCTCCGACAATCACCGCGCGGTGATAATCATGGAGAGCTCCCGCGACAATCTCGGACGCCGAAGCGGATAGACGACTCGTCAGAACGACCAGCGGTCCGCTCCATACGACATCCTCATCATCATCAGCGAGAATCTCAACATGGCCTTCGTAATCCTTGGTACCGACCACTCCGCCCTTGCGGATAAAGAGGCCTACGATCTTGACGGCATCCTCAAGCAGGCCACCGCCGTTGCGAGAGAGATTCAAGACGATGCTTTCCACTTTCTCCTTCTTGGCTTCCAGAAGAAGACGTCTGACGTCTTCATACGAGGAGTGTGCTCCCTCACCGCCACCACCATAAAACGATGGGAGATCAATCACGCCCACTTTTACCTTGCGATCGCCGACCTTGCGCGTCTCGTAAGTGATGCTTGCGAGCTGATCCTTGATATCGATCTTGTCGCGAACAATGGTCACGTCAAAGGATTCGGTCTTCTTGGCTTGGCGAAGAATCGTCAGAGTCACCTTCGTTCCCTTAGGGCCACGAATCATGGCAACGACGTCGCGCAGATCCATGTCAATCACGGACACGGCCTTCTTGCCTTCCTGCTTCACAGCAATGATCTTATCCTTGGGCTGAAGCAGCTTGGAGCGTGCAGCTCCGCCGCCAGGAATCGTGTCTTCAACAACGGTGAAACCATCTTCGTAGCTCAAAGAAGCTCCGATGCCCTCAAGAGAGGCATCCATGGAGATCTGGAAATCAGCCAGGGTCTTTGGCGCCATGTAGGTCGAGTGAGGATCCAAGGCAAGAGCGAAAGCTTCAGCGTAGCTTGAGATCATGTTCGTTGCGCGATCTTCGCGAGCGCGCTTGGTCATCAGCTCATAGCGATGCGCAAGCTGCTTCTTGGCGTCGGGAAGCTTCATGTCCGTCAAAAGATAATTGGAAATCTGGAAGTGAACGTACTTCTTGAGAAGCTCCTGCTTCTCAGCCACGGTTTTTGCGTAACCCCGCTTGTCAGGATCGAGAACCAGCTCAGTGCGCTCATCCAGCTTGTAATCCGCTCCCAGGAAGTTCTTCACGAAGTCTGCGCTCTCCTGGCTTCTTTGCACCAGAAGCTGCGCGGCAGAATCCAGCTGCGTGCAATCCCCTGCTCTCATCGTGTCAAAAAGTGCAGGAAGCTCTTTTCTCAACTTCGCGACATCTTCTTCCAAGAGCACGGTCTTCGAAGGATCCAACGCCTTGATGAATTGCTCAATCGTGTGAGCCTTCACCGTATCGTTCATTGATTTAACCGAATAGTGAATCTTAAAGAATGCCTCAAAAAGCTGAGGCAGCTGGCGACACTGAAGCCCTGGCGAGCTCTCTGCAGCCATCGCTTGAGAGACAAGCGAAGTCGAGGCCACTGGGCTCACGAGCGTGTTCAATGCGAGCCCTGCGGCGACAAGCGATGCCGTGGACGAGATTACACTATGGGAGATGAATCGATTATTTTTAGATGGGTTGCGCATAAGTTCCAAGTTAACCCATCTTCGCTCTTCAACACAACCTCTTATGCACGCGCTTGCGTCAGTAATTTCTATCCTTAGCATTTCATAAATTAACCCGGCAAATTATGCCGTTCGAGTAGACTTCTTCGCAGCGCAGAAAGAAAAAAGTACCGCTTTTGCATGAGCCCCCCGTTAGTACTTTGACTCAAAACGAAATGAAATTTTCCTCATGCGATATTTAGCACTTGCAACCGATTACGACGAAACCTTAGCACGCCACGGACACCTCGCCGACTCCACTGTTCAAGCCTTGGAGAGATTTCGGGCAAGCGGTCGAAAGACGATTCTAGTGACGGGAAGAGAAATCCCGGACCTTAGAGCCGTTTGCCATCGCCTTGATCTTTTTGATCTGATCATCGGGGAAAACGGCGCTGTCCTTGTCGATCCTAAAAAGGACTTATCCCGAGTGGAGCCTCTGGCCGACACCCCGCCTCCCCAATTCGCCCGAGAGCTGAGCAATCTTGGTGTGTCCCCGCTCTCATGCGGATCAGTGATCGTGGCAACACTATCGGATCAATACGAATCCGTGCGTTCAACGATCGAGCGACTGGGACTCAATCTCCAGATCATACTCAATAAAGGATCCTTAATGGTTCTCCCAACGGGAGTCAATAAAGCCTCAGGCCTGCGTCGTGCTCTTGAGGTCCTGAACATCCCTGCTGCGAAAGCATGGGCCATTGGCGACGCGGAAAACGACATCGACTTTCTCATGAGCGCAGGCTGCCCAGCGGCCGTTGCGAACGCGTTGCCCAGCGTGAAAGAGAAAGCGATCTTCACCGCAACACGCGAAGCGGGACAGGGCGTCGAAGAGTTGATCTCGAAAATTCTCTCCGAAGACGCCTGATGTCATGCATCTGCATTTTCTCTCAGGTCTTCTATATTCGTTATTAAATCAAGCGACGTCTCTTTTTTAAATACGCTCGCTCAAAAAGCAAAATTTCGGGTTGCATAACGCACGCAACTCCCTGTACCAACGGTGCACGCCCCGATGACACGGATGTCGATCGCGGAGCTCCAGAGACGACACTGAGGTTGTCCCTGGGAAGTGACTGACAATCAGCACCATGAAAATCACACAGGGAGGTCTTAGTGATTCGTAACATTTTTTTGACTCTAGCAGCCACGACTTTTGCCGCAGCAACCGCGACAACCATGATGCCACACTCCGCAAAAGCGGATTCCAACAGTGACACCATCACGATGGCAGTCAGAGTCGTAGGACTCCAGAACAGCGCTGGCAAGACCACGCTCACTCAGGATTCCGCAACCAAGCTTTTGAGCGACGTCAGCCAGAGTTACGCCAAAGCAGGCTGTAATATTCAATTCAAGCTGGAATCGTTCACTGCCGTGAACCCAAAGGACAAGGGCCTCGAGTACAACACCAGCACCATGGCAGAGCTCGATAAGTATCGCGCCGCTTTTGACGATGGCAAATCCATGCTCATCGTGGACACCGGTGCCTGGGACTCCAGCATGCATCCAGCAAACGCTTGGACTGCAATGCCAGGCGAAACCAAGATGGGAGCAGTCTTTGAATCTTCCGTCGCAGACTTCTACCAGATCGTCGGACATGAACTTGGCCACTATCTCGGCCTGGATCACGTGGACGATTCTTCGAACATGATGAACCCTGTGATCGACGACTACTCAGTCAAGATCACGCCGGATCAATGCAACGGCATGCGCCAGGTCGCGCAAACCGCTCTTGCAGCGTCCCGCCGTTAAGGCTGTACTGAGCGTCGAATCTGCTGTGCATCCGAAACCGCCCATTGCTTGGATTTCGATACATAGCGACGCTCGACGATCTTGAACAGATTGTCATCCGCCTTGAGCATCGTGAAATAGTTGGCCGGGTCTTGCGTACCCATTGGACCCAGTCCATTTCGGTTCGCATCGCCCTGGCCAGCTAAAGATGCCGGATCGCGACGAAACTCGGTTGACGTCGATCCGCTCCCATTCGCGCCATTTCCGTTTGAATCGCCAAAAAGTCCGCTGAAAGGATTGATTCCACCGCCTGCGGATTTTCCTGCTCCACCGCCGCCTGCGCCGTAAATCGCAAGACCATCGGATGAGTTCGTGCGACCCAGAGCGTCCGCAGCCGACATGCTGCCGTCGCCATTCGGACCGGACTTGCTCGGATCAACAAGAGCAGAGGTTCGAGTATCTCCCAGGCTTGCGATGTTTCCACCCATCGAGCCTGCACCTGCTCCAGAACCTCCAGAGCCGCTGCCACCCGCCGAGCGAGTCGTTCCGCCAAAACTGACGGAGCCACCCGCATCCGATGAGCCCGTGCCGCCTGGATTGACTTTGGATCCTCCGAGACCCGCGCCGCCTCTTCCCGGATCTGCCGTAGCGGCAAACTGACTCGAGTTGAGCACAGGGGTCGCCGTATCTGACTCCCCGTTTTTAATCGCGGTTGTCGCGGTATCCAGTGTGTGCTGTCCAAGTCCGAGACCACCCAAGGCATTGTCAGTCGCATTCCCCAGGTTGGTACTTGGAGTGCCCATCGTGCTTGCCGTCGGATTGAAATCCGGCCCATACCCGGCATTGCCTGAGTCATTACACGAGAAACTCACCATACTGAGCATGACGACTGCCCCAAAAGCGGCAGAGCGAGAAAAGAGTGAGGATTTCATTGGCACACCTCCGTACTCCAGACACTGTTGCTTCGACTTTCAAAGAACTGCTGAAAAAGCGGTTTGTAGCAGCGAGTGAGATAAGCGCTTGAAGCCGAATTACAATCTGCGCTCTTGCCTCGGCACTGCGAGGATCCCTGATTTTGCTGAAGGTAGCTTTTGAAGTCCGCGAAGAAAGCGTGGCCCGCTGTTCCCGCATCAAAGCGCTCAAAGGATCTGCGAGCGCGGTCGATGACCTCAAGCGCAGCCATGTGAGCGAGATGCTGCTCAAGCACCAGGCGATGCGTGTATTCCATGCATGCGCTTTGCTTCGCAGGCGTGGCCCCTTCAAGGTCAGCAGCCGTGCACTTATCGACCTGCGCGATGTTCTTGTGCGCCAGAAGACTCTCACGCGCTTTCTTGATCAGATCGATTTGCGTGGCGTACTTCTCTGCGGGATTCAGTCCAGCTGCGCCCGTCAGTCTGAGCTTGCCCTGAGCGAGCTCGTTTTTGACCTGGTTCCAGTGGCAATCCAGCGCGCGAATGGTATTTCCCTGGTAGAAGGATTGCTCCATCGTACCCATGGTGTTAGCGGAGATCATGCATTGACTGCCGCTGATGCGCTGACCGACAGAGATCCATTGCCCACAGGCCTTCTGAAGGTGATTCGTGCTTTGCTCAGGGCCAAGATTCGCGATGCCCGTGAGGCCTTGAAAATAATTGCAGGTTTGAACGGTGTTCTTGGGCTGACAGGTCGTTGGATCCGTGACCGTACCACTGTCGGCCAGATCGCATCCATGGTAGATGCCGTCGATCGTTTTTTTCAGGAAGCCCTCAGTCCACTCCGTGACGTCATGAATGACGACTGAGCATTCTCGCAAACCATTTTCTTCCGCACCCTTTTGCCGGCAAGGAAGATCAAGAGTGTAAGCACCTGAAAGCGCTGCGGGAGAACTGGCGAGCTTCGATTCCGCTTGAGTGTAGGGTCCATCAAAGCTCTTCAAGGAAGCCAGAAGACTTTGCCCCAGATCGATCATGGATTGAGCTTGTTGACGTGCAGGGCAGCTGGGCAGAACGCCTGATCTGTCCAGGAGACTTTGAGCTCCCGAGAGCCAGGACTGAAACTCAGCCACTCTTTTTTGCGAGGCATCTCGCGCCTGCTGTTCCGTCAGGCTGGTGGAGCCTCCAGCCACAACGATGGGCTGATTCAATGAGAAATATCCATAAGCCTGCGCCTGGCTCATGAGAGCGTTATAGCGCTGGCCCAAATCCGCGCAGCGATTCTCAGCAGCCGAAGACGCCAGGGCTGATGACGAAAGCCCCCCAGCAAAGACTGCATGCATCAAGACAAATGCGAAAAGCGATTTCCCCCGAAACATAATATTCCCCCGGTCCCAAAAAAGATTTTGACACAAGCATCATCCGCTGACAAACTAATTTTGTCAGGTACTATAAAGTGCAATAAAATGCGCTACAGGGCTGTGTCCAGGCAGACCCAGGGGGATTTACGTGTTGATCAAGTCTTCGCTGATATTTTCATCGCTCTTGCTGGCCTCAACATGCCATGCCGATGAGCTCGACAATATTCAGCGCTCTCGTGAGACTGCCGAAATGAAATACGTCAACGAGCTTGGAACGGGAAAATACAAGACCGCGGCTGAGCGCGACGCTCTCAAGAAACAATATCTTGAGCCCTACGAGCAGAAGACGAAGGAG
This sequence comes from Bdellovibrionia bacterium, assembly GCA_045805065.1. Classification (GTDB taxonomy): domain Bacteria; phylum Bdellovibrionota; class UBA1018; order UBA1018; family UBA1018; genus CAZCBS01. The sequence goes on from JBJMMA010000165.1 coordinate 25,261, forward strand.
TACTTCAAATCCATATCCGTCATGCCCACGGCTCGTCCAGTGAAGCCCGAGGAAATTGATTTAAGGAACGGACCAAAAACCGATCTCTCACTTGTTCCGCCTACTGCTCAGGCGTCATCTCAAAATTCAGGTCAAGTCACGGGACATACGGTCTCGTCGGGCTCCACCACTCCACCGCCAGACAAGTCATCATTGCGGCCAGAGTTTGTGCTCGATGGATCCAATGTTCCCAAAGAGATTGTTTTTGGAGCGCCTTCTTTTGATGAGGCTAAGCCTCAGGCTTCTCCGTCTCCATCTTCTGCAGTAAAAAAAGCGAAGGGCCGTTAGCCTAACCGCGACTCCATCCTGAGCGCTTGGGTTTTGGACGATCGCCGACAGCGGAGACATAAATTCTTCCGCCGGAGATACCGCGGCCAGAGGGCTGCTTTTTCTTCCGGTACTTGGGCTGATCCAGTTGCGCGATGGCAGGATCACCGACACGCGGAGGACCACTTGCCCGACGCGTTCTCTGCAAGCGATCAGGTGGCTCGGCCGAAGTGAAATTTCGCCGCCTTGCAAGGCTCTCTTTTTGATGAGCCTCAAAAACTCTTTGGTTTCTCGGGGAATCCAGTTTTTGATCGCTTCGATAGGAATAGGTCGTACGATTACGCGTTTTTGACTTTCCACCTTGCTTGCTGCTAGCCGTTGCAGCTCGATTAGCTTTAGTTGCCATGAGCTCAGCTAGTCGCAAGTTATGGACCATCAGTTCATGCTGTAAACGCGCTGGTAAAAGAATCGATCAGAGTCTTCAGAACAAGCAAAAGCTCTTGCTGCTCTTCCGGCTCAATTTCCAAACCGTCCTCATGAGCTTCAAGAACTAGCTCCACGGCGTAGCGCATGAGTTCAGGCTCAGGAAACTTGGAAAAATCAGACAGCTTTTTTTGCACAAGAATCGCCTCGCCCTCTTGCTGCTCAAGCCAGGCGGAGTTTTTTTCAAAACATTCGACCAGCGTTTCGGGCTTCACCGGTCCCATAGCCGGCCCACTGGCCTGAAAGGCTCGCCAGATCACAAGGGCCGCATGATACGCCAGATCCATCGCGTCGCTTCCCCATTGTGCTGCGGCCTCAGCGACAAAGTCAGCCACAACAGGCTCTGACTCTCCAAAGCGTTCCATCAAATCAGAAATGCTCTCAGGCAAAGAGCTCGCTTGAGAGACTTCATTCCAGGCACTTTCAATATGGGTATCAGTGACACGACTCATGCAGCCATCGCTTCTACCAGCTTGTGGCCGCAATTTCCACAGAACCTCTGCTTATCCGCAACTTCGGAAAAGCAGGCAGGGCATGAAGCTTTGCCACCTTTGGCCTTGTCGGTCACAGGATCAACCAGGTCAACGACGCCTCGCTCGTTCCACTTGTCGATCTCGCGGAGAATCTTCCAGTTATTCAGCATAACGCTGAAGTCATGGCGATAAAAAGACAGAGCCCCCCCGGTACTACTGCTCTCACGCTTGATGAAAAGGCCTTTCTTCTCCAGTCGGTCAAACTGATCGGGAGCAAATGAGCCACCAAACGAGGTTTTGATCTGCTCGAGCATTTCCTTGTAATTGACCTGCACCACTCCTGCGCGATTGACCTTCTCCTTCTCACTGAAAACGAGCAGGCAATTCACGAGCTGCAGGAGCTTGTCATCGACCTTGAAGAAATCCGGGTTACCACCCTTATAGTAATAATGCTGGTAGTACTCATAGAACTTCTCTACCGTGGCAAGGTCAAAAAAATGCAGATATCCGTACTCCTGTGGTGCTTCGGGATCGCTGTCATTCTTCACGTACTCAAATTCGGCCATTTTCAGCTTCACGAGAATATTGCATGCATTCTCAAGACGCACAGGGTTTTCCAGAAAGACACGTTGTGCATATTGGCGGAATGAGGACCAGGTGACGCTCACACGGTCTTCCTTCTCCATGCCGATATGCTTTGCGACATGATAGATGACGCCAAAGACCCTCGACACGCACTCAGGCGGGCAAGGCGAGCTGTCTTTTTCCATGCGCACCGATTTGATCTCATTGGTGCTGTTTTTCTGTTTCTCGATCATGCTTTTGAGAATGAGCTGCATGATCTGGGAGCTGTTATCAAACTGATGTTTAAAAAGCTCGAGCGGGATCTCAAGCACCGAAGCGACGATCTTCA
>JBJMMA010000166.1:0-8832 GCA_045805065.1 Bdellovibrionia bacterium
AACCATTATCAATTTCGATTTTGGCGAGAAGGATTCAAATAATCATGTACCGGTCCGCACTTGGGCTCCTTTTATCAATTCTGTTTTTGAACCTGACACCTGCACATGCACATGCAGCAGGTACGACTCCTGCGGCAGGCACGGCGCCTCGCACTCTGGTGCATCTTCTCGATTATCTTGCGCGTGACTATGCCGGCGCAGTTCAAGACGGGAAGGTCCTGAGCGAATCCGAATACGCTGAGCAGAAAGAATTCGCCAAGAAGCTCGGTGAAATTGAAGCTCAGGTTCAATACCCAGCGAGCGCGAAAAAAGCGGAAGTGGCCGCGATTGATCAAGGCATTCATGAATTGAACAGTCTTGTGAACGGCAAGGCTTCCGCTGAGAAAGTGGCAGACGTGGCTCGTCACGTTCGTGCGGACGTGATCCGTCTTTCAGGAATCGTCACGACGCCTGCTCAAACTCCGGATCTTGCCCAAGGCCAGAAGCTTTTCACTCAGCGCTGCGCATCTTGTCATGGCGCCCAAGGATTTGGTGATGGCGCGGCAGCCGCGTCTCTGAATCCAAAGCCAATTAACTTTCATGACCCGAAGATCATGGCGGATATGTCGCCGCTTCAGATCTTCAACGCCGTCAGACTGGGCGTGGATGGCACGGCTATGGCGCCACAAGGGGATCTTTCGGATCAAGACACCTGGAACCTTTCTTACTTTGCGCTTTCACTTTATAGCGGGTCCAACGGCGGAAATTCTGACGGATCTTCTGGCGGCGCGGGCGGAAACTCGCTGGAGATCGCTCGTCATAAATTGACTGAAGCAGGAACCGAGTATCGCGCAGGTCATCTGGCTGAAGCGCAAGACAAGGCACTCGCTGCTTATCTTGAAGGGTTTGAGCCTGTTGAGCCAAAGCTCAAGGCCAATGATCCTGAATTTGTCACCAAGATCGAATCTCTCATGATGAAGGTCCGCCAGTCGATTGATGGCCGCGAGTCTGTTGCCTCTGTCGACACAGCTATTTCCGGAGCACTCGAAGGCTTGCAGGAAGTCGAAGGCAAGATGGCGCGCACGGAGATGTCGCCTTACATGTCTTTCACTGCGGCTGCAGCCATTCTTCTTCGCGAAGGCTTTGAAGCAGTGCTCGTTGTTCTGGCTTTCCTGGGCGTGGTTCGCACGAGCGGAAATCGTCGCGCGGAGAAATGGCTTCACGGCGGCTGGATCGTTGCCGTCGCTCTGGGCGTTGTGGCCTGGTTTTTCTCCGGTTGGTTGATCGGAATCAGCGGAGCTCAGCGCGAGGCGATGGAGGCCATCACGGCGTTCTTTGCCGCAGCTGTCCTGCTCTTCGTCGGCTTCTGGCTGCATCAGAAAACCGAGATCAATCGTTGGAAGGCATTTGTGGAAACGCAGGTGAAAACGGCGCTTGAACAAAAGAGCCTCTTCGGCCTTGCGATGATTTCCTTCATCGCAGTCTTCCGCGAAACACTGGAGACTGTTCTTTTCTTGAGAGCGATCTGGGTGGACTGCGGACCGGCTGCTAAAAGCGGCCTGGCTGCAGGCGTTGTTGCGTCCTTCCTGAGCACCCTGATTTTAGCTTGGCTCACTTTGCGCTTCAGCCGCAAAATTCCGATCCGCCAGCTATTCACGGTCTCATCATCCGTCATGGCTGCTCTGGCTGTCATGCTGATTGGTAAGGGAATTCATTCGCTTCAGGAGACGGGAACTCTGTCGATCACGTCGATTCCAGTTCGCTTCCACTCGGAGTTCTTTGGAATCTTCCCGACCTGGGAAACGATGGTCAGCCAGCTTCTGATTGTGGGCGTGATCTCGTTCCTGTGGAACCAGGGGCGCCGCCGCCCGGCTTCGGCACCTATTACGTCCGCTCAGGCTTAATCAGGCTGCCTGTCAAGACAGGCGAATGATTTGCAGGTCCATCTTCATCTATGACGATGGACAATCTTTGGATAGTGGTGGCAAGTCAGTCAGGCGTCCGTATTTTCAGGCGGAACCGGCCTGCGGATGGAATTGAGTTGGTCGAAAAGATGGATCACCCGGTCGGGCGATTGCGCGATCATGACATCAATACTGATAAGCCAGGGAGGCAGTTTACCCCGACCCCTGGAACCATCGGACGAGGCCCTCAAGGCACCGGACACAATGTCCGAAGGCATGGCTTTTCGCCAAGGGTGATGCCTCATGAGATGGAGACAGTTCGTTTCACTCAGAAGATCGCGCATTTTCTTGAGACGGCACGTGCCCAGAATCGCTACAACGGATTGGTTCTGATTGCGGATCCTCATGAACTTGGACTTCTGAAGGAGTCCCTGGACAAAAAGACCGGCGAGAAGGTCATCGGCACGCTCAATAAAAACCTCGCAAGGGTTCGCGACATTGAGATCGAGGATCAAATCTATGACGTTCTTATGGATGCTGATCAGAAATTGATCTTGCAGCGGTCCGCATAAGCAGCTTTGTGCTACGCTTAAGCTCATGTGGATTGCAAAACCATTGCAACACTTGAGCGGAGCTGAAAGAGCGGCTTGGATAAAAATCCAGGATTCCTGTTCCCCGGATTCTTGTTTTGGAATCCCATTGAGCCAAACTCTGGCCTGGGGAGATGCGATTGCAGCTCTGGGGGGGCAGGCCTATTTGGTTTTCAGTCCTGATGAAGGAGTCGGAGGATTGGTCCATTCGGTAGATGGCGGTCTTGAATGCATCAACGGGCCGTATCTGCATTGGGACCAGCGCTCGCAAATTGCGCGGCAGTTTGCAACGTTTGCCATGGCGATGGCAAAGCTGGAATCAAGCTTCTCATTTCTCCGAATCCAGCCACGTTGGTCCCAGTCGCTGCTTGAGACTCGTTTGGGAAGTCTTCCCATTTCCCCAAAAGAAGTCTTTCGGGCTTCCACGCTTCAGATGAAGGTCCATGAGAGCGAGTCTGAAAGACTTGCAGCTGTCACGCCCCGGCTGAGAAGAAGCTTGTCAGTTGCACGCAGAGCCCCGGTCAAGGTCCGGAGCCAGGATGCCGACCCGAGAAGTCTTGCTGAATTCGCGAGTCAGATGAAAGTCTTTGGTCAGAGCAAAGGTTTTTATGTCCCTGATGCGGCCTGGCTGCATGGGCTTGCGATCCCTGATGGTCAAGCGCCGCGGGAAGACCTGCGCTTTATCATCACTGAGGCTCAAGCAGATGGGGCTCTTACCCAGCTTTTAACCTGTATTCAAAAAAGCGCAGTAGGAAGCTCGGCACACTATCTCTTTGGATATGATCAAAGGGAAGAGGGGGCCAGGGCTTCTGTAAGCACGGCAGCTGTCGCTCACTTTCATGTGCTTGAGCGTTGCGCATCACTCGGTATCGAGACCTACGATCTGAACGGCTTCACGAACCCTGACGATGCCGAGCATTCTTACTCGGGCGTGTCCCGGTTCAAGTCTCAGTTCCGCGGACAGGTGATTGACTACGCGAGTCCGCAGTTCTGGATCGAGAACTGAAAGAGCTTATTCGGCTTTGTTACCGCTGCCGCCATCGTTGCCGTTGTTGCCGGAAGTATCGCTCTTGGGTTTGTCCGAAGGGCGAGGGCTTTCCGGCACAGGCTTTTTAGGCGCCGAAGATCTCGATCCATGGCTATTTGATGAAAAACTGATCCAGCCTGGAGTTGAGCTTTGTTTATCCAGAGTCTTGAGTCCGCTTTCGCTGACTTTCAGAGTCTCGGTCACTTTTTTTCCATAGCGTCCGCCGATTCCAGCCCATTCGCCTGCTTGAACAAGCTTTGCGTCCAAGGGGTCAGAAGTGGAGGTGACTTCGACCGAGCCTTTGATGACCACGACGTCCGCATCGTTGAAAACTGGGTTCACCGTTACGATGAAATCCGTTCCGCGCACGCCGAAGATCGCAGGCGAGGTGTGTATTTTAAAATTTCTGTCCGAACGATGATTCACCTTTGCGCGGATCGCGCCTTCTTTGAGGACATGGGATTCGTCCCCGTTGGGTTTCGGGCGATGCAGAATCAGCGTACTGTTAGGGTTAACTGTCAGATGGGCGTTCGTGGCGTGAATCTCAATATCCGCGTAGCTGTCTTTTTCGGTCTTGATCTCCGCTCCGTCACGAATGATCTCATCCTCGCGAACGGAATTACCGTCCACGGTCACTGCGCCAACTGCTCGAATTCTTGCATAAGGCTCTTCATCCGCAAACGTGTTCAAAGAGCCCAGCACTGCCAATAGTCCGAACAACCCGCACATAGCTTTGCCGCTATTCTTGAATTGCAACATCGACGCCCCCTCGTTCTTTGGTATGATCCAGTTTACCTGATCATGACGGGCTGTCCAGTTTCGTCAAACTGCCCAGTTAAACGACCCAATTAAACTAACCAGTTAAACTACCAAAATCAACAATGCGGTTGTGCCCAGAATCGCGGCAGCGCTTGCAGCAACGGCCAGAGACTTTTCGATGAACGTCTTTTTTTGGGGGTGGACGATCACGATATCCCCGCCTTGAAGTGAAGGGAGTGTGCCTTTATGGAGATCGAACACCTGCGCTTCTTTTTTGCCAGGCTTGCCTCGAATAATCTGCACTTTTGCGGAGTCTTCGTCTGAATCAGGAGCACCTGCTTGCGAAAGGTAGAACGTCAGATCGGCGCCTTCGCGGTAAGGGATGTTTCCGGGATTCTTGACCCCTCCTAAAATCTGAATGGGCTCTGGTTCAGTTTTTTGCGGAGAAAGGGGTTTCGTAGAGGCTGTTTCGGCCGCGATTTTAAGCTCTTTTTTTGATGAAGGCTCGGTTTGTGCAATGACCGGAGCGTTGTGTGAGATGGCTCGATTCGATGCGCATCCGCTCATTAAGAATGAGAGCGATAGCATACTGAAAGCGATGGCAGGTGTGAGGTTGTACGGCCGGAAAAACATCTCTTTCAATTCTGAATGTGTAATTACAAATGTCAACGAATTGCATGACGCGCTCGAACAAAGTTTTGGAGTGTGTGTGATCGCTACTCTGAGTGCTGATGACGTGGAGCGAGATGTCTCAATGTTTTTCATCAATCATTGGATGCGTAGCAGTCGGAGATTGATATTATCTAAGAATTAGTTAGGATTAGGCCGTTCGGTAGTACCTTAGGCAGTAAAAAAGGAGATTAAAGGAGCAAAAATGCAGAAACAGCATCTCTTCTCAAAAACTGGTTTTGCCGCGGGTATCTTGAGCGCGGCATTAGTTAGTTCCAGCGCTCTGGGCGCAGGTTTCGAAAAAAACGTTCTTTGGTCCGGTAAATGGGTAGGTGTCGGCGGCGCAGCAGTTTCTGCAGTGCAAGGCGCTGAATCCCTTTTCTTCAATCCCGCAGGCCTTTCGATGGGCCGTGAGGGATTTGAAGTCAGCGGAAACTTTTCTCCAACCTGGGGACGTTTTCAAGGCCCAATTAATGCGTCTAATCAGCAACTCAGCACGGGATATAACTTTTCTCCGGTTTTTGGCGCGCTTGTCGACTACGGCATTACGCCACAATGGGGTATTGGTGTCGGCGCTTTCGTCAGTGCAGGTACCAAAGCTGACTACGGTAACGTGAGCGGCTGGCCTGCAGCTTTCCCCGCTGGAACTGCTGGCCCTATTTCCTCTGATATTTATGTTGTTGAGTACTCTTTGGGTACGGGCTACGAGCTCATTCCAGGCCTGAAGGTCGGCGCTGCATGGCGTATCTCTCAAGTGAAGGCAGGAGTGAAGACGGCTTTCGCATCGGGCCAGGCTCTTACGACTCGTTTGAACTTCGCAAGCATCGATGACATCTCGACAACCCGCTACAACGGATTCCGTGTTGGCGCTCAGTACACGGCTCCTGACAAGAAGTGGGGAGTGGGTGCAAACTATCGTTCCAGTATTGATTTCACTGGAAAGGGTAATTTGACGAACAACGCTGTTGCTCCAACCGCATTGGGTGGCGCAACGACGACCACGAACGTAAACGATGTGACGGTGAGCACGGCTCTCCCAACTCAGATCGAAATCGGCGGAAACTACGCTGTTCACGATAACGTCCGCTTGTTCCTTGATTACGTTTGGACGAACTATAGCCACAATCAACAGATCGCGATCGTGGGTGGAGGGGTTCCAAACATCGACTTGGGCTGGAAGAACATGAGCAATGTTCGCTTCGCAGCTGAGTGCACGGCACTTCAGGACTGGGCTTTCCGCGCAGGTTATGTTTACACCTCGCAAGTCACTCCTGAAAGCTATGCTCGAGCAACGTTCACGGCTCCTGGTCACGGCAACACCATCACTCTCGGCGCAGGTCATAACCTCTTGACCAACCTGGAAGTGAACGGCGCTGTGGAAAGAAGCTGGACGAGCGGCTCAACGACTGCTGCAGACCAGGTGCCTTTCGGCGACTACAACGCAGCTGACTGGGCATTGCACCTCGGTGCAACTCTCCACCTCTAATCTGCAGTTCGCTTAGATCGGAATTACAGGAACGGGACGGCCTAAAGCCGTCCCGTTGTTTTTTTGAGCGGTGGGCTGAAACAGTGCCCCGAATTTGCAGCCGTTCAAGAGCATGAAGTATGTGAATCCAGATTCTACTCACACCCTTGATATTCACTCGCCAGATCAATCAGAAGATCAGTCAGAAGATCAGTCGCTTGCTCGACTAGCGGGCAGCTCGATGAAAAGGCAGTCTTTCGATGTAAAGACTGCAGCACTCATGATGCTTGGCGCTGGAGCTGTTGCTTATTTGGCTTCTATGGTCGTCCGTCGTCAGTTCATCTCTTCGCTCAGAGTAGGTGACCTGAAAGTGGGTAACCTTGAAGTGGACCACCTCAAGATCAAGAATCGTGAGCGCACCAATTCCTCCATGGAGGAATCAGGCGGTGTGCTCCGATTTGAGCTTGGAAGCTCCGACGTTTTTGAAAACGGGCTGGAGTAAATTACGGGCGCTTCAAGACCTGGTTGACCAGGGCGTCTTCAATCTCGTGATTGCTGATGCCTGGTGCCAGTAGCAATGAACGAGCCTCAAATTCCTGAGTGCTATTATGCTTATCAAACTCTGCTTTGAGCATTTTAGCGTCACCCGACTTTAAGTTCAGTGGGTTTGAGCTTGAGTCGAGGTTATACATCATGACTTGAGTCTTGCCGTTTACTTCGATTACCCGGCCAATGTACGACTTATAAGGGGCTTTGTTCACCACGAAGTAGCGAACATGGCCATACCCTGCTGACGTAAAGACGATGCCAGAGGAGCTTGCAGGCTTATCGCTCTCTACTTTTTTGGCACTCGGATTTGTTGAGGCCTGCGTGCTTGGCTTTTTGGCCTGAGGCTTGGCTTGGGCCTTGGCTTTTTTCTGAGCCTTAGGCTTGGCCTTCTGAGAAGAAGCTGGCTTGGATGCCTTTTTCGCTGCCTCGACAGGAGCAGGATCTGACATTAAATCCGTACCGTTAGGCTCGGAGAGCGAGCTTCGCGATGCAAGCTCAGTGATCATTTCCTGAGGATCGCGGGGCTTGGTCGAATCGCGTTTTCCTTTCTTGGCAGGAGCCGCTTCTGGCGCAAACTCAGTGCCGTTAGGCTCGGACAAGGAGGTGCGGGAAGCGAGATCCGTGACAGGATCCGATGAAGAGCTTGTCGCTGGATCACCGCTCGCTTTTGCAGCGGCGTTTTTCGCAGATTCACTTTCTGCAGCCTGAACTGATTTACCTTTCCGGTTGTTTCCAGAAGGAGTCATCTTAGGCGTGCCGCGAAGGCCAGTGCCGCTTCCGTATTTCAAGCCAGTCCCGGTGGCAATGCCATCGCTTCTGACTCCATTGCTTGATCCCATGCCTGTGCCTACGTGGAAGGCAGGATTGTCTTCAGTCGCAGGGGAGCTGTTGTCAGTTTTAGATTGTGCGACATCGCTGGTATTTGAGCCAGAGGTGTCAGCCTTGTCTTTTGCTTGTGATTTTGCCTCGAGTGAAGCGACGAACTGTTTGCCGCGATTCAAGGCTTCATCTTCTGATTTGCCACTCTCGGTGGCGACTTCCTGTGCTCTTCTGATGTAGTCAGCGCAAAGGCTTGGGTCTTTGGCGATCTTGGCCGCATCTTCAGCCGAGATCGGGTAGGCATAAGTTTTCAGGACTTCGCCCGTTTTCGGATCGATCACTTGATAGCCAATGAGGCTCTGGCCCTTGTGCGCAGGATCTTCATAAACAAAGCCAGCTTTGCCATTTCCTAGGTCCGTGACGCTTAAGCCGGGAGGAAATGAAGAACCTTTGCCTGCGCTTTCGGTCGAGTTCCCGATGCCGCTGGAAATTCTGATCGGGTCCAGCTCAGTGCGATTTTTTGCAATGGTTTTAGGACCAGGAAGTACGGCTTGCTCGATCTTAGGAGCTGGGCCAAGCGGGCCTACCTTGTAGCGAACGTAGTCTTGGACTTGAGCGTTTTTGAGCTCTTGAGCCAGGTCAGTGATGGTTTTAGTGGCATATTCAAAATTGAATTTGCATCCGGTTTGATCGGCTGCAGCGTGAAGCTTCGGAAGGAGCTCCGAATAGGCACCCAGTGATTCATCCAGGTCTTTTGTCGACATAGTGGTGACCACTCTGAGGACATCGCGAATGGTGCCCTTGCAATCCGGACAAGCAGCCAAGGCCTCATCCTTGGTGCATTGAAGTCCTTGAACCTCAATGGTCTTCTCAAGGGATTTCTTCATCACGTCGCGGACGGTAGGGTTGAAAGACAATTCACAAGCCTCGGCACCGGAACGGATCGCGTTCATCATGAGGGACACGACAGGAATACAAGGATCGTTCGCGCCCTTGAGTTTCGCGGAAATCTGGCCTGCAGTCTTAAGTTCTTTTATATGGCCTTTGCAGACCTCAAGCGCTCTTGGGTCA
>JBJMMA010000167.1:0-5328 GCA_045805065.1 Bdellovibrionia bacterium
TGCTTAACGATTTCATCAAACGCGACGGTCGGGGGAAGCCCCTTCCGATAAGGCCTCGTGCTCACCATGGCATCATAGGTGTCAGCCACCGAAATAATCCGCGCAATCAGGGGAATTTCCGTGCCCTTCAAGCCAAAGGGATAGCCTTTCCCGTCCCAGCGCTCATGATGGTAGCGCATGCCCCCGATCACATCTTTCAGACCCTCAACCCGGCTCATGATGTCGTAGCCTTGGTCAGGATGGGTCTGCATGACCTTCCACTCTTCATCATCCAGAGGGGCTTGTTTCTTGAGAATCTTATCTTCGATTCCAATCTTGCCCACATCATGAAGCACTGCGCCAAGACGAATCCTCTCCAACTCGTCTGAAGTCAGGTTCAGATACTTGGCAATACACATGGAATAATAGACGACTCGTTTAGTATGGCCGCCGGTGTAGCGATCCTTTTTTTCAATGGCCTCAGCCAAAGCTTCAACCGTATCCACGAAGGTCTTTTTCGCGCCGGCGTAGAGCCGCGCATTATCGATGGCGATCGCCACCTGATGGCTCAGGGTCTCCAGGATCTTAAGATCATCCTGCCCAAATGGCCCAAAGGTCGTCCCGACCTTTTGGTTGAGATGCGCGTCAATGGATGGGACCTTGTTGAGTGCCTGGAGTACGCCCAGGACCTTGTCCTTGGCCTTCAGAGGCACGCAAATCATGTTGCGAGTAACAAAGCCCCCGCTTTTGTTTCCGACCTTCTTATTGTGACGGGGATCCTTGGATGGGTCGTTGACGATCAGGCTCTCACCCGTCATCGCGACGTAGCCTGCGATCGAGCGGTCATCGATCGGGAGCCTGACGGAATCTTTGAGCGCCTTACCGGTCTCGCCAAGCGCCGTCTCCCAATAAAGTTCGGCTTTCTTTTCATCGATCAGAAAAAGGGATGCCGTTTCGCATTTGAGAAGTTTGCAGGTTCCCTCCAGCGCCTTCTCGCGCACAAGCGCGGTGTCGAGGGAGGAATTCAGCAGTGCTGCCATCTCGTTCATCAGCTCCAGCTGTTGAACTTTCTCCTGCATGACCTGAATAACGGATGCAATCTCGCTCTCAAGACCGCGAATGCGATCGATCGCTTGATTTACAGGGTGCGCTTGCTTGGGGGATTTTGGCTTCGGAGCTCTCATCGCTAACCTTCCTGGTTTGCTTGGGCCTTACTGGCCAGACTTCGAGAGAACTGAGATTTGATGGGTCTAAAAAAAAGATGCCCCAGTGTCAGTCATCCTGACCTCACTGAGGCCCACGAGAGCAATGAATTTGTCTCCTGAATCCGTCCATGGATTCTTTCCACAACCACACATTTGAGTCTACGGAGGTTTCGAAGCCGGTCAACCCCCCTGATCACTTTTTTTACCAGAAATCTTCAACGCGGCTTCGTAAACGGATTTTTTGTGTGCGCCAAAATGATGGCTCACCTGTCTTGCAGCTTCAGAAGCGGAAACTCCGGCATCAATAAGACAGTGTAAAGCCTTGATGGAATCTTCAGAAATGCTCTTCTTATCAGCGCCTTGAGAGGACTTCTCTGTTTCGAGCGCCGGAAATCTTACAGCAATGACCCATTCCCCAAGCTCGCCCTCGTTCTGGATCTCGATTTCAACCTGGTTTGCGACCTCTGCGGCCAATCCCCAGAAAACTTTTTCATGAAGCTTGGTCAGCTCTTTGGCGCAAGCCACCTGCGACAGAGGTGTCGCCTCTGCAATGGAAGCCAACGCTTCCACAACGCGCCTTGGGCTTTCAAACCATACATAAACTCTCGATACTGGAGAGGCACCGACCAGCTCAAGCTCGCGCTTCTGATCCGCTGCCGTTCTTGGAAAGAAGCCCCGAAACGTGAAAGCAGTCTCCTCAAACCCCGCCACCGACAAAAGCGTCGGCACGGCCGAAGGTCCAGGCACCGGAACCACTGAAATCCCCTGCTCTCGCGCCAGACGAACCAGCGCAGAACCTGGATCACTGATGGCAGGCGTACCGGCATCCGTGATCAATGCAAAAGACTCACCCCTCTCCATCCGCCCAATCCAGCCCTGAAGCGCTCGCTCTCCCGTATGCGCATCCAGGCGCTCCAGGCGCGACATGGATTTCTGGACGCCCAGGGCTGAAATCAGCTTTGCGCCCTGGCGAGTGTCCTCGCAAAGAATCGTATGCACATGCTCGAGCGTTGCCCGACCCCGCGGACTGAAATCCTCTAGATTGCCAATCGGGGTTGCCACGACCCAGAGCGTGCCCCAAGGGATTGAATGCGGGGTATCCGGTAAATATTGCCTCTTTGAAGTGCTCATCAAGATCTGGATAATAGTGGGAAGGACGTTGAAAGGAAAGCTTATGAAGACTCAAGTCAAGAAGATCGGCGACACCCTGATTGTATCCATGGACGGAAAACTCGACTTTGAAACGAGCATGCCTTTGCGTGAGGAGCTCTCAAAAGTCATTCGCGAGACCCGAACGGACAGCTCGCCCAAGAAAATCATCTTCAATCTTGAGAAGCTGGATTTCGTAGGCTCAAGCGGCATCTCGAACTTCGTGCAGACCCTGCGCGAATTCAACCAGGCCGCCCCTATCAAGCCTCGCTATTGCCATGTCAAAAGCGAGTTCCAGAAAGTCATCAAGGCATTCGATGAGTCGGATGCCTTCCAGTTTTACGATAACGAAGATCGCGCCAAAAAGAGTTTCGATCAGTGAAACTGATCGTTTCATGATCAATAGAACTCGTTAGCTAGGTCTGTTTTCAAAAAGGGGAAGCGAAAGCTTCCCCTTTTTCTTTTTTTAGGCCCCTTTAACCGTGCGGCGTGACAGGTTGCTTTCTTTGCGCCGGATTTGGGTACTCTTCAGCTTCCTTGCGAAGTTTTTTCAAAAGATCGCTTTTGCAGAACCAGGCCGCATCGCGAGTCGCACAAGCCTTAGCCTCATGGGAAGTCATCTGTTGAGCCTTTTTATATAGGTGTTGCATCATCACGCGCTCTTGATCATTCAGACTCTGATCACCCTTGGCATCCAGAATCGAAGCATAGAGCCCGCAATGGCAGCTCTTGCTGCAGGTCTTTTCCCACTTCGGATTGCTCGCCATCCCTGCAGCCTTCTTTTTTTCTTCATCAATCATCGGATGAATCACCATGAGAAGCTTCTTCGCTTCCTCTGGTTTGATTTTGCATTGCCCTGGCCGAGCGGCATCCGATGTAAAAAGCAGCAAATTGGCCGCCGAATCGAGTTTCTCAAGCTCGGCCACAGGATTCGGTCGCGCATTTGCGACTCCACTCAACGTCATCACAATGAGGAAAATGAATACAGCTTTATGGCTTGTTTTGCTCATTTTGCTTTGCCTTCTCGTTCAGTTCTTTAACGGCATCGCCCACCATCATATGGCGATATCCCTTCTCCTTGATCCAATCCATGACCATGCGTGAAGCCTCAACGGATTGAGGATGGATGTCATGAAACAGAATAATCCCCCCGCCTTCGACGGCCATTTCTTTCTTGGCACGAGCCAGAATACTTTGCGGATTCTTGTCCTGCCAATCCAGAGTATCAACGTTCCAAAACACGTGAACAAAGCCCTGCTGCGCGATCATTTCTCTCACGCGTTTGATGGTCAGGCCTGCACCATACGGGCAGCGGAAAAGCGTGGGCCGATGACCCTCGCCCCACACTTTGACTTCCACTTGTGTCGAATCCACAACCTCATGCCTGAGATGCGCATCATCGATCTTTGGAAGCTGAGGGTGCGTATAGGAATGATTGGCCATTTCCATTCCTGCGTTCAAAACAGAGAGAGAGGTCCTCTTGTCCGAGTCCACATTGGTAGCAAGCTCAAAGAAAGTGGAATGAAGCCCGTGCTCCTTGAGGTTCTTCAGCACCATCGGCGTGTACTTGGTGGATGGGCCATCATCAAATGTGAGTGACCAGGTTCCTTTGGGATACTCGATCCCACTGATGGAGCCATGAGATCCGCTGGATGGATAAAATCTCAGAGTTTCAGCCTGAGGCTCGCGACCGGGCTCGTTTTCAGTCAATGGCATCAACATCTGGCGAAAGCCCGCGTGAAGATCGTTCAGCCTCTTACCCAGCTCGAGGTCAAACCCGTCTTCCTCAAGCTCATCGGTCTTAAGGGACTTCTGATTCAGCTCGTTTTGCACTTCTGCTTTTTGTGAAAAATCCCCCACTTTTTCGTGTCCTTCAAAAAGCGTGTTCACGAAAGGATGGGGCGCATTTCCGATTTTAGGCGCGCTTCCCACAGCCGCGTATCGATCAAACACGTCCTTGAGCTCAGCCGAGACGGTGTGAAGCGCCAATCGATCCGATCCCTTGGCGCGTTGAATATACTGATGGATGAGCTGAAGCGCTCGTTCGGCGCGCTTGTAGTCCGTTGAATCCTTCTCGTTTTCAGCCCGGATCTCAAGAAGCTGATCGTAGACGAAAGAGATTCTTTGCAAAGCACGGTGCGTAAGCTCCCAGTGCGCCAGCATCTCGGGATAGGATTTCATTTCAGCCAAAAGGTGCGTGTGTTTTCGATTTGCCGCAAGCTCTTGATCCAGCTCAGCATCAAAGACTCTTAACTGCCGTTCGGATCGATAATACATGTGCACGAGCTGCCCAAGATTTCGCTCGACTTCACGAGCTGGATCGATGGAGCTCCAAAGCGCATCAAAATATTTTTGAAGCGAATCCTCAGTCAGTTCACCCACAAAGCTCTGAGGCTCAGCTGCGATGTTACGACCGATCAGCGGAGGATTTCTTAACGCCGCACGAGAGATCGCATCGCTCTTGATGTCGTTCTGAGTGTCAGAGTTTAAAGACCGGGTTGCACAACCAGACAAGGCACATGCCATCGCGATAGCGGTCAGAACTTGCCTCTCCAACGAGATTTTTGGGCTCATCCCTTCCAGCTTAACTTCCTGGCCAACAACCCGCAGCTGCCATTTGATTGACAGCATCCAAACTTTGCAGTTCTAAAACTTCACTAACGGCATGGAAAACGAGACTCTTGCAGACAGTGGCATTTCCATCGGACTCTTAGGTGCCTGGAAGGCCAAAGCGCTCTGAGGCTCTCCGATTTCGCCTCGAGGCCTCGGTCCTCCCTCATCCTCATGAGTGATGCGATACACACCCAGCAGAAGCCCCATGTAAAGCCCCAGTGAGCTCCCGATAAAGACCCCGCGAACACTGCCCGTCAGCGGCAAGACAGCCGCGCCGACGATTGTCCCGCCGACCAATCCGTATGTCCCGCCTCGAATCAGAGTCCTCGTATCCTGATCCATCGCGCCTGCGCGGCTGGAAAAGATCGTATTTTGAGCCACA
>JBJMMA010000168.1:0-6905 GCA_045805065.1 Bdellovibrionia bacterium
AACGTCTGGTGATAGAGCGGGTGACGGAGCCGATGATGGAGCTGACGTTGGTCCTGGAGTTGGCGAAGCTCGTCCCGACATCGAGGCCCGGCAAGTTTCAATGGCGCCTTGAAAAGCGTCCTCCTGACTTGCATCCAACTGCGGAGGCTTTCCAGGCTCAGGCATCGGAAGAGTGACTCCTCTTTGAGCCAGAGTCTGCCCCACGCACATTCCCATGACAAAGTTCTCGCGACCGCTCCGCTCTCGATGGTGATGATAGGACGATCCGTGACGGGACCGATGGGTGTCTCCGTTTGAATTTGAGTTCTGATCTTGGGCAAAGACAGGTCCGCTCAGACTCATAGCCGCCACAACTGTCAATGCTGCGCGGACGACCGTGTCTTTCAGGAACTGAGTTTTCCGAGTTATCCCAATTATCGATGATGGGCGCATAAGCCGAAGGCTCCTTAAACAGTGAGAATTTAGGGTTCTAACCCCCTGATTCAAGAAGCGTTCTCGTCATTTTTAGCCGTTCCGACCCCCGCTTGGACCAAAATGCCCCCCGCGCCCGCTTTCTTTCTAAAGATATCCCATGCGTTTCCGATACTTATATTAGTTGACTGTTTTTGTTTGCTTTTAACCAATCTGTTAACTAGAATTAACAATAGCTATGAATCAGGTCATCCAAAAATTAGCTCTCGTTGTGCTCACTCTCAGTCTGCTTACGGTCCACGCGGGGATCGCAGGCGAGAAAGCAAAAGGCCAGAAGGTCATCGACTTCGAAGACGAAGTGGTCGAAGGCCTGAACAAACGTCCATTTGATTCGCTCAGCCAGATCTCCGAGCGAAACAAGAAACGTCGCAAACCTCACCTTTACCGTAAACGCGTGGGCTTCCGTTCCGAGACCGCCGACAGTCTCCACACGGCTAAGTTCACCCCTTAAAGGCAAGAAAAGGAATCGAGACGCCAATGAACGCCTTTGTAGTAACAACATCGATCCGAGGAGCAACGAAAACCCAGGTTTGGGAATCGTCCAAGCCCCTGGCTTTGGGACATCCTTTCCGCTGGGTTCTCGAAAGAACTGAAAACGGCGTGAGACTTCGCAACCTCACGGGCGCCCTGGAGCGCATCGAAACCAATGCGGTTCGCGAGCTCAGCCACGAGCAAATCGAGAACGGCACCGAAATCGACATTGCTCCTTATAAACTCAAGATCCGCCCCGTAGTGCACGCTCCTGCCGCGTTTGACGCTGGCGTTCGTGGCTCTACACTGATGGTGTATCAATGCCTGGATCGCTGGCTCATCGAGTCTCGCCGCGCAGGAGATACCTACTCGCCAAAGTTTCGCCAAGGCAAAGCTCCTTTTGAGCTTCGCAAGTCTGCCAATGGCTACACCCTGAAAGCCAGCGCTGCAGGTCTTCACATGCACGGCTCGCAGGAAAAATCTCTGAACGATGGCGAAACCATCGAGTTGAGCCTGGAACAACTCAGCCGCAGCACCTTGAGCTTCAATGCTCAAGGCAGCGAATCCTCCATGGTCTGGCGCTTCAGCCTGGTGGATGCTCCGGAATTCAAAGACCGTCCTGCAGAAAAAAGCCTGCTTGAGCTTGAAGATGCAGCCTGGTTCAAGAAAGCCATTCAAGGAACCTCCATTGCTTTCGTAGGCCTGATCGCCCTGAGCTGGCTCTGGCCAACGCCAAAGGAAGACCCAAAGGTCCTCATTCCAGAGCAATACGCAAAGATCGTCATGGCGCCTACGCCTAAAAAAGCTGCTCCTGCTGCTTCAAGCGATGCAGGCATGCCAGCAGCAGCCGCCGCTGCGCCTAAGAAAGTTCAAGACGCAGCTGTCGTGCAAGCATTCCGCGCCAAGGCTCTTACGAGCGCAGTCAATGGATTGCTCAAAGGCGGCATGACCAAGCTTCTTGCACAATCTGACTTTGCAACGGGCACGACGCAAGCCGCTGAAGCTCGCAAGCTCTTTGATTCCAAAAACAGCGCTTTGAAATCCGGAGCTCCAGGTGGAGCGATGGGCAATCAAAACGTGGCAGTGGCCTCACTGGGTGGCGAAGGCAAAGGCATCGCAGGATCCAATGTGGGTTACGGAAAAGGCAATCGCGCTTCTGTCGGTGGCCAAGGCCAGGGATTCACTCCGTTTGTCTCGGCTGACGCCAACGGCTCCATGGTTGACGAAGGTCTGACCAAGGACGAAGTCGGCGAAGTCATTCACCGTCACTTGAGCGAAGTTCGTTACTGCTATGAATCTGCGATGATTCGCACTCCGGACATCGAAGGCAAGCTCATGACCAACTTCACGATCAATGGCCAGGGCGTGGTCAAATCGGCTGAGGTGAAATCCTCAACGCTACCTGACCCTCGCCTGGATGATTGCATCATCCGCCGCCTGGCAACGTGGAAGTTCCCAAAACCTCGGGGAGGCGTGGACGTCGCCGTGACCTACCCATTCATCTTCAAGACTTTAGGAAGGTAATCGTATGAAGCATCTCAAGAAGCACACTCTCAGTTTGTTGATCGCTGCAACGCTAGGCCAGACTCTCGCTGTAACGAATGCTTCGGCGGCCGACTCGTCGAGAAAACCTGCCGCTGACGATACCGCACCTAGCGCAGACAGTGGCGCTGAGCGCGTGAACGTCGAGAATATCAAAGAGAAGTACTGGGCCCGCGGCGACGAAACCGAAATGGGCGTCGTGCAAAACCGTACCTACTCCAAGGAGCACAAATGGGAAGTCGGCATTTACGCCGGCGCGGTTCTGACCGACCCGTTCCTCAACGTCGCAGACGCGGGTATATCCCTGGGCTACCACTTCAGCGAATACTTCTCGGTTCGCGGCCTTCTTTGGAAAGAATGGGCAGGATATTCGTCCGCACTCACGCTCTTCTATAACACCAAGGGCGGCGTGGTGAATTACAACAAGCCAAAAGCTTACTACGGCGGTGAAGCGGTCGGAAGCTTGCTCTACGGTAAGTTGAGCGTGCTTGGTAAATCGATCATTTACTTCGATCTCCATGCCCTGGGCGGCCTCGGTCTGACCAATACGGAGAACGGCACTTACGTCACTCCGCACATCGGTCTTGGTCAACAAGTTTATCTCAGCAAGAAAGTTGCCGTGTTCCTCGACTATCGCTTGATGTTCTATCACGAGCAGATCAAAGAACGCGAAGTCACGACCAGCATCGGACAGGTCGTCGGTAGCCGTAACAACTTCAACAACGTCATTAACTTTGGCGTGAGCGTCATGTTCGGCGGCCCAAGTGAGAAACAGAAATCAGGAGCTTCCAAGCAATGAAAAAGTCCCTGAAGTACATCATACTAGGAATCGCCGTGCTGTCGTACGCACAGTTTGCGAACGCAGCAGGAGAGCCCATTACGGGTTCCAAAGGTTGCTTGCCTGGCGAGAGCTGGAATCTTCAAGATGCAGTTCCTGAAGACTCAGCCGATCAGTTCAAACAATTTCTCAGCAAGAGAGTCCCGACTGTTCGCGGATTCTCTGAAGCCCTGGCGCTTCGTCGTCAGGCCCAGACTCCTGAGCAAAAATACTTTGCTGAGTACTGGGTCTCGCGCTCGCTCTATGGCTCAAAGCTTGTCCATATTTCCAAAGAAGGTTTCACGGTTCTGGCCGCGCGCCCCGTGACGCCATCCACGGTTGGAATCCAGCTTGAGGCACTCTCCTGCTTGGCAGAAATCCATAACCGCTTTGCGGCAATTGAGATTCCATCGTCTGTGATTGCACGCATTCCGGAGTATGTGAGCGCTGCAAATAAATCCGGTGCATCGCTTGCCCCTCTTTGGGACGCTGTAACCATTCGTGCAATGACTGTTTTATCCCGTCAGGAAAAACTGAGCGTAGCTGAAGCGGACAAGATTCTCTCCTGGCTTTCCGGCAGCGAGATCCATCAAGCTCTCGTGAAAGGCATGTTTGCCGCTCAACGCAACGATCACTCCACTGTGATCCAGGAACTCAAGAAGTTCACGACCGCACCATCCCGTCCTGACAGTTTGGCCCGTTATAAAGATACCGCGTATCTTTTGACCGCGCGCTCTCTTTACAGCGTCGGTCAATTTGAAAACGCGATCAATCAGTTCAAGATGGTCAGCAAAAGCTCAAACGAACTTTCCGCTGCTTTGGAAGAACTTTCCTGGGCTTACTTGATGGCTGAGCAATATCGCGAAGCCATTGGTACCGCAATGAACCTCCAGGCCGGTGGACTGCGCAAGACCTTCGCGCCAGAAGCGCCGATGGTCATGTCGATGGCAATGAATGAGATCTGCCAGTACCCAGACTCGCTCAATGCCGCCAATATTTTCCGTAAAAACTACGAGAAGAGCTTCAAATGGCTCGATCAATGGAAAAGCAAAGGCAAGAGCGACAACCTTTATAAACTTGCCGTTCAGTTCCTCAAGAAAGAAGGCGAAACTCCTGTTCGCGTTGCCAGCGAATGGGTCCGCTCCCCTGTCTTTCTTGCCAACCAGGACGAGATCAATCTTCTCTTTGATGAGAAAGACGCAGCATTGGGCCTCCAGAAATGGGGCTCCAAAGAGCAAAACAGAATCGGCCAGGAGATCCTCAACAACTTGAAGGAACTCAAGCCCGCTTTCTACGCTGCACGCGCAAAGCTCAAGCCCGGCGAAGATCTTCCTTCTAAGGTCAGAAGCGGACTTCAAAAGCTCAAGCAAGATGTGATTGCTTTCAGAAGAATGCAAAAGGCAGCTCCTGTGTGGAAGGCCGTGCTGGCCAACCATCAGAAACAGGCCCCTGGCATTGAGCGTCGCCTGGCTTCTGAGATTCAATCGGATCTCAAGGCTCGCACTGATCGAATGTTCACTCAGCTAGAAGAGACGGCAGAAAACATCCAGCTCATCGAAGTTGAGATCTATAACGGCGCCAGCGAAGACATCATCTGGCAGAACGCCCATCCTGAATACAAGAAGATGGCAAAGGAACTGGATAAAGAGGATGAAGGACGCTCTCCTGCCTCTCAGGTCTGGGATTGGGGTCGCACCCGCGTGGCCAGTGAAAACGATGATGTGGAAGTCTGGGAAGACGAGCTTGGCTCGTTCAAGGCTGACGTCGTCGACAATTGCTCAAGCAAAGATAAATACCTCGCTCTGAAATCCAAGAGAGGCAGATAATTATGAGTAAGCCATTTTTTCTCGCAAAATCGGGACAAATCTTCGGTCCATTTGAGCGCTCGGAAATCGAAACCTTGCGCGAGTCAGGCGATTACGAAAAGTACACCTGGTTCTGGGATGAAACCGTTGCTCGCTGGCAACCGATCGATCCTCCCCCTGCACCTCCACGCTCTGTCTCACAACCCGGCAGAAGCCAGGACGTGGCAACGCCATCTGCGCCGCAAGCTCAAGCCGCTACCGCTCCCGCTCAAAGCTCGTGGAGCGTATCAGAAGCGAAGCTTCGCTCGATCAGCGTTCTTTGCCATGACCAGCAAACCGTTGCTTCGGGAACGCTGGCTCATGTGACCGACGCAGGTTGCGAGTTCATCGTTCAAACTCAAGGGCATGGTCATTCGACTTCTCCTGAGTTTCAAACCAAGCTTCCGGTCCTGCTCCATCTTCTCGATCTTACAAGCGGCCGCTCGATGAACGTCTCAGGACGCGTCGGAAAGGTCGAGCGTCGCGATGGCGCCTGGGTCTACCGGATCCATTGGAAGCACTGCCCTCAGCTCCTAAGTGAGCGAGGTTCCAGCGTTTCTCAAGAAGCGAAAATCTGAAATTTATGATACTGAAGGGGCATGTCCTTTTCGGAATCCCATAACTTGCGTGACGAAAATGGCAAGCCGCTCGAAGTCAAAGAAGGCGTTGTCATTGATCAGAACGGAAACGAACTGACCGAAGAGCCTCGTGCTCATGACAGCACTCGGGGTCGGCATCAGGCGTTTCGCGATCCGTTCACAGGCGGTCAACGCGTGTTCGTCATGAAAAGCACGAACCCGCTTGCGCCACTCTTTCTTGCGCCTCTGCTCGTGCTTTTGATCGCTGTTGGGATCACACTCTTCACAGGCGTTGCGTTTGCGGCCCTGGTTGCGTGGATGCTCTATCTTCTGGTCCGCGCCTTCCGTCGCCTTTAAATAAGGCCTATTTTTCGCGCACCACGTCGAGTTGAGCGCACTAGTGAATTTGAGCCAGCTTATACGGCTTCCCATCAGACGCTCGCCTGGTTATAGATTTCCCAGGGGGAAAGCCGATGAAAAAAGCCTTTCTTGTTTTACCGAGTGTCCTGATGAGCGCCAACTCTTTTGGAATGGGACCAAAACCGCCTCAGGAGCTCGATTACTCCGCATTTCAAGGGCGGTTTCAACTCACGTCTTCTGACAAAAAATGTCAGTACCTCACGGAATTTGAATTCGTGACCGACGCCGCAAATCATCGCGTCACCATGAAGTATCTCACTGGCGAGAACTGGGTAGGCCAGTTTGATCACATCAATCAGGGGCGCGTTCCTTTCAACTCCTGCTTTTCAGACGGTTTCATGGGCTACAAAGAAACAGCAGGATCTGGCACAAAGATCGTTGATAACCTGATCGTTCTGAATCCAGGATTTATGTGCAGCGGAGGATCTGTAAAAAGAAGCGAAACTACGACAGTCGAGTTGAAAGGCGATACCGTGACCCTCGACATCGAAGATACTCGCTATGAGAATTACGACTTTCACTGCGTCTTCAAGCGCAAGTAAAAGCTTAGAAGTAACCGACGACCTTATAGTGCCGAGGTTTTCCGCCCACGGTGACCTCGGCTTCGTCGCCGACCTTTTTTCCTAAAAGCGCGTCACCCAGAGGCGAGTTCGGCGTAATGACTTGAACTGCTTTGCCATCGACTCGCGTGACCAGTCCGCCCCCTGCTGGGACAATAAGATAAAAGGCGTGCATCTGATTGAACTCAAGCTCAACCAGGCC
>JBJMMA010000169.1:0-3358 GCA_045805065.1 Bdellovibrionia bacterium
GATAGGATTGGCAAGAGCTGCAAGCTGAGCCCCAGGCCCAACGCGCCAACCTTTTCTCAAGCTTTCTCCAGCTTCCGCGTTCGCAAGGGCAAGCCCATAAACCATGAAGCGATTTGAAAGCGGAAGGCCCGCAGCACCCACAAACGCGCGCCCTCGAAGGGTATGACAAGTCAGGCATCCGTAGTCTTTAGGAGACTGGTAGGCAAGATCGAGCCCCCAGGATGGCTTCTTCTCAAGCGAGGACAGGGGGAAAAGAGACAAAACCGAAAGAAGCCCCACGCGCTCAACACGCAAATCCGAAAGCTTCGGATAATAGCGAAGCGTGAGGTTAGGAAACTCGATTTGCGAGAAACGAAGGAAGCCCTCATCGTTATTCAACAGATCATGATAGGCACTTCGCCAGTGAAGCTCCTGGAAATAAAGTCCCGAGTGGGCCTGAGATTGGGCTTGAGGCGTGGACGCAAGACCTGCGATCCCGCTCGACAGACTCAGCCGGGTTGCATCGTGTCCCTGATCAGGGCGCGTATTCCAGTAGGATGCTCCATTTGAGCTGCTTTCCGCGAGCTCTCGCGCGGGATTTTCGGGACCCAGCTCGCTTCTTCGAATCAGCGCCTGAGTCAGAAGCTGTTTATCCTCGCTGGCAATCTTTCCCTCGTTCTTTTGCTTCTGATACGTGAGATAAGCGCTGAGTGCATCGATCGTCTGAACATCAGAAATTTCTGACACCTTGATCTTGCCTTTGCGCGCATCAAAGAACTTCTCACGCTGCTCGGAACTCAAAGTATCAAAGCGCTTCAGAAGGGTTCTTCGGTAAGAGGGGCGAAATTTAACGGACTTCACAGCGCCTGGCGTCCGAGTCACGACCTTCACCGACTCGCCAGGAATCACCCAGGCTCCCGCGCGATCGCTCATGTTCCAGTCCGGGCGCGCCACTTCAAGAAGCGTCAAAAGCTCATAGGCGCAGTTCTCATCAAAGAACCAATAATCAAACCAGCTATTGGTCTCAATCTCCCAGAGATGTCTGAGAAGCCTGAGCGTTTGCTCGGCGTTCAGATCCAAATCATATTCCCAGAGATCGCGAGCCTCCGCATGACTGTACTCATTGACCTTGACGTAATAGGGGACAACCGTGAATGCGCCAGGATAGCCCCCCGTCAATCCAAACCAATAAAACACGAGCGGGTTCTCATCCGGACCAACATTGGCCGCATAGCTTACGCCCTGATCCAGAAGGTCCAGCTTCTCCCCTGACTTTCCAGAATCTGCTCCAGAGTCTCCCGCGTTGATTCTTAGGAACGTGTGCCCAAACATGGACGCAGGATTATCGGGATAGGCATTTGAGAAGACAAAAGAGACGGATTTGGGATGATGAAAGCGCGCTAGAAACTCGTCAAGCTTTGGGCAAGGAACATCAGCCACAGAAAGCGAGAGTTCTTTTTTCAGAAAGCGATAGCGTTCAGGAAACGCGCACTGGGGATGCTGCTTGAGCTTTCCCACTTGAATGTCTTTTCCAAAAGCTTCAGCGGATGCATGAAGCTCGGCGAGAGGATCAGTCTTGCCATGGGGAGAGAAAAAGAACTCGGGCCCATCGAGATCACTCTTATATCCCCCGAACTTTGCTTTTTTATAGTGGATCAAGCGATGCCAGGTCGTGGAGCCTGCTAACCGTTCAAACTGGTCGGGTTCTTGAGCCATTAAGGCGAGGGGAGAGGAACTCAAGATAAGACACAACAAAGTCAGCAGCTTACGAATCACATTTCAGATTTTGCATCCTTTTTGGCGCTCCGTCATGAAAAAAACACGGCTTTGTATGAAAGGATGAAAGGAGAGGTTGACACGATTCTAACTTGAGAACGGCGCATCCATCTGATTTAGTGCCTGCAAAGTTAAACCGACGCATTCGGGGGGATCATGTCGAGCGTTCGCATCAGACTGTCAAAGAAGTCTTGTTCTCAGACGTTTAAACGTCTGATCTCAAGGGCCGCATTTGCTCTCTGTGTTCTGTCGTTCTCGCTACCGTCTTTGAATAATGCTTATGCATTCAAAGTCCAAGTCGGGACCGCTCCAGAGAATACTCTGTCCTTGATCCTAGGCGCTATCGGTAGCGCAAAACACTCGCTTCTGATCAATATCTACGAACTTGCATCTCCTGAGATCGCTCAAGCCATTATTGATCGCATCAATCACGGCGTGCACGTTGAGATGCTCCAGGAAGGCGAACCGGTCGGGGGAGTCTCGGCTGCCTCAC
Organism: Bdellovibrionia bacterium; assembly: GCA_045805065.1. Lineage (GTDB taxonomy): Bacteria > Bdellovibrionota > UBA1018 > UBA1018 > UBA1018 > CAZCBS01. Next base: position 2,249 of record JBJMMA010000169.1, read on the forward strand.
GTGGCCTTCAGGCGCAGATTGCGCTGGCCATGGAAGCGCATCCAAAATGCTGCCGTTTTGCCGAGATGCGCAAAGGAGTAGGGGGGGCACGCCGCTTTCGCTACGACCACGCCAAATATATTGTCATCGATCAAAGCGCCCTACTCCTGGGCTCTGAAAACTACTCCCCTGGCGGTCATCCCGAACCTGGAACTTTGGGAAATCGCGGCTGGGAAATTCTTGTTGCTGATCCACAGCCTGCTCAATGGTTCGCAAAACTTTTTGCGATGGATTCGGACCTTCGACATTCTGATGTCCACAGCCTTCTCAATGCAGGCATCACAAGACAGGCAACACCGCCCATGCCTGTGATTGTTCCAGCAAGATCCGCAGTGATCAATCCAGTCCTGGACGCAACGGACGGCCAAATCATCACGTCTCCGGATACAAGCCTCAAGGGGATCATTGGGCTCATTCAGAGCGCTCGCAAAACTCTCGATATCGAGCAGATGTCATTCAACATGAACTGGGTGACAAGCTCAAACGGTGATCCAAACGCGAAGGGCATGTCTCCGATTGCTCAGGCCATTGCAGACGCAGCTCACCGCGGAGTGCGTGTCAGAATTCTTTTGAACGATGAGTTTGCCTTTATCGGTGGGGCCAATCACGGCGGTACAGATGGAAGCGATGGAACCGGCGCGGAACCCGACAACGCCATGAACCTGTCAGGCAAAACCACGCCTAATCGCCGAACTGTCCAGGCCTTCATGCAACTGGCCGCAGCCGAGCATCTGCCGATTGAAGCCCGAATCGCCAATCTGAAAGCTATGGGTGTGGCTTACATCCATAATAAGGGTGTCATCGTGGATGGAAAGATCACCTTGATCAGCTCCATCAACTGGACTCAAAATTCAATCACCAATAACCGTGAGACAGCCGTGGCTCTCAAGAGCCCGCAGATTGCGGCATACTTTGGACAAGCTTTTAATCAGGATTGGAATCGTAGCGCGGCAAGAAATGCCTCCATCCAGATGCAGCCAAAAACGACCATAATGGAACCATCTCTAGCCATGGAGCCAGTCAGTAGATCGGCTCCTGATGTCTGCCCGAATGGCCTGATGGTTTCGGCCA
>JBJMMA010000170.1:0-23056 GCA_045805065.1 Bdellovibrionia bacterium
CGACCACCTTTTGGCAGCTTTTGGTTCTCACGCTATTTGCAGCAAATTTAGGCATTTGATCTAATTGCAAAAATGCTTAGCCTGGCTGTTTGAATTTCCAAGCTGAGTCCCAAGCTGAGCCAATGTTAGGGGAGCGAATGCTAGCGACCGCAAAGCCCTATACCGAGAGCCCTACGATTCTGCTGATTGATGATGAGGATGCTATCCGTCATGTTCTGTCTCTAGCGTTGGAGTTTGAAGGCTATCAGGTATTTACTGCATCGAACGGAGAGGAAGGCCTCCGAACGCTGCGCCGGATTCCACGTCCAGGATTGATCTTGTTGGATTTGATGATGCCGGTCATGGATGGCTGGGAGTTCATGGAAGTACTCCATAAAGATCCCGGCTTTTCAGATATCCCGGTTGTGGTTATCACGGCCTTTAAAAACAGCAACGAGATCAAACATGCAGCTGCTGTCATCGAGAAGCCGGTCGAGTTGAATGAACTGTTCCAGGTTGCTGGTCGATTCTGCCAAAGAAGAAAAGGTGGCCATGGCTAGCCGTGATTCTTCGGCAAGAAAAATTGAGGATTTTGAAGCTCACAACACGTTAGCGATTCTGAGCGCTATCGTTGAGGGAACCCCTGATGCGATTTTCATAAAAGACGTGTCGGGCCGCTATATCATGATCAACGCGCCTGGTGCGAAATGGCTTGGCAAAGATGTAAGCGAGATCATTGGCAAGACGGATTGGGATTTGTTTGCTCCTGACATTGCCGAAGAATTCATTAAATCTGATCAGAAGATTTTAGCGACCGGACAGACGATGAATTTTGATCAAGAGTTTGATGCAGGAGGTTCACATCGAATCGTCCATAGCGTCAAGGTGCCCTATAGAGACCCGAATGGAAATATCAGGGGCATCATTGGGATCTCTCGTGACATCTCAGGCTCAATGGAGAGTAAACAGCAATTAGAGAAGGCTAACTCCCTCATGAAGGCGACTCTTGAGTCTACGGCGGATGGAATTCTTGTCATCGACAATGATGAGAACATCACAGGGTATAATCAGAACTTTCTCGATCTTTGGAAAATTAAAAAAAGCGATATTGATAAGCATGGATACGAGTGGGCGCTCAAATTCGTTCTTGAGCAACTGTATCATCCCGAGCACTGCCTGGAGAGGATTCATGAGATCCGACGCTTTCCCGGCGAGGTAAGTTTTGACACGCTTTATTTCAAAGACGGAAGAGTCTTTGAGAGATATTCTCGGCCCCAGCGAATTGATGGTGCTGTTGTGGGTCGTGTGTTCAGTTATCGCGACGTAACGAATGAAACCAGGGACCGCGCTGAGCGCGAGAACTATCTTGCGCTCCTGCGAACCACGCTCGATGCGACCAACGATGCAATTCTAGTCGTCAACACCGAAGGGCGAACTGTCACCTACAACAAGAACTTCCTGAATGTATGGAGTATCCCACCCGAGATCATCGAGTCTCGAGATGATGCGGAGATGATCAAATGGGTTAAAAATCAGATTAAGTCACCCGACGAATTCGTTAAAAAAGTTGAAGAGCTATATAAAAGCCCGTCAAAGGAAAGCTTTGATACGATTGAATTCAAATCAGGGAGAGTCCTGGAACGCTATTCTCGCCCTCATCGACTGGGAGACAAAGTCGTTGGACGAGTGTGGAGTTTTCGGGACGTCACAGCTAAAATCCAGGCGGAGCGCTCCTTGAAAGAAAGCGAGGCCAGAAAAGCTGCGATTCTTGCGTCCGCAATTGACCCGATAATCACCATGGACCGGGATGGAAAGATCGTTGAGCTCAATCCTGCCGCCGAGAAAACGTTTGGCTACATCAGCTCATATGCGATTGGCCGATCCATGGATTCCCTGATTATACCGCCGCGATTGCGTGAAGCTCATCGCAGAGGGATGGAACGTTATCTCGGAACAGGTGAGTCCCAGTATTTAGGGAGACGAGTGGAGCTTCCTGCGATGCGAGCCGATGGAACCGAATTTCCGGCAGAGGTCTCCATTATTGAAACGCGACTCGCAAATCAGTTTCTCTTCACAGGATTTATTCGAGATATTTCAGAGCGAAAACACAGCGAAGCCTTGATTCGTCACGGCGCTGCTCAGATCAGGGCACTTGTGGAGGTGTCGCGCGATGTGATTGCGGCGGGTCTCGATCTTGGTCGCGTTTTAAATGCAGTGGTGACACGAGTCTCGGCCTATTTTCAAGACGGGTGCGTGATTCGGCTCTTCAGTGAGGACTATACTCGTTTGAATACCGTTGCCTTCAGGCATTTTGACCCAAAAGCGGAAGAGTTCTTACGACCGTGGTTTGAAGGAGCCAACGAGTTTATCGATAAAGGTGCAACGCCTGATCTTCTGAAAGAGGGAAGGCCAGTCTCTGTCTCCGGTCCAGTCGAGGAGATCCGGAAAAGAATTGCGCCAGAGCTTTGGCCGGTTTTTGATCATTATCCTGTTCACTCATGGGTCATTGTTCCGCTGCGAATGGCTGATCAGATGATCGGTACTCTGACCGTGTTTCGATATCGGTCCGCGCCTTCTTACACAGTTGAGGAAAACATCTGGCTCCAGGAAGTCGCCGATCGGGCCGCGCTGTCGATTGATAACGCAAGACTCTACACGGACGCTGTGCAGGCAATTCAGCTCAGAGAGGATTTCATGTCGATCGCGTCGCACGAGCTTAAAACGCCCCTGACTCCATTGAAGATGCAGCTCCAGCTGCTGTCCCATCTGGTTCAGACGGGCGTGATGAACGTCGGACCACTCGAGGATAAGCTGAAGAAAGTGATTTCGGACTCGGATCAACAGATTGTCAGGCTTTCACGACTGGTGGACGACATCCTCGATGCGACCCGGCTTAGAACGGGTCAATTTGCTTTGCAACGTGAGATTGTTGATTTGAATTCTGTGGTCGCAGGCGCCATTGATCGTCTGAAAGAATCAAAGATGTCGGGCGCTAACGCCATTGAGTTTCATCCAGGCCAGCTGAAAGCAGGATTCTGGGATCGCTTGCGTCTTGAGCAGGTGGTGACCAATCTCATCAGCAATGCGCTCAAGTTTGGCGCGGGTAAGGCAGTGATTGTGAAAACTTCGATGCAAGATGGTTATGCCTTTTTCTCAGTCAAGGACTTCGGGATCGGAATCGCCAAGGAAAGTCATAAAAAAATATTTGAAAGGCTCGAAAGAGCTGTCTCCGTCAAGCAGTACGGAGGCTTAGGAATGGGCTTGTTCATCGCTCGACAAATTGTGGACCTCCACGGCGGTCGAATCCTTGTCGAAAGCAGTCCCGGAGCCGGCTCGACCTTCACAGTGGAACTGCCATTTCATTAAACCAAAAGGTGGTCGCCTACTTTTGGTAGCGCACCTGCAGCAAAGTCCTGAAACCGAACAAAGCAAACAGAGTTCAGAATAAAGATAAAAGCCCTCGTTGTGACATCCTGTCACATTCCCCATCGCCTTCCTGGCTAGGAACGACTCGGTATTTCACGTTCTTGTGAACTTGCTGTGATTTGCCCAGAGATCGTATGATGACGCGGTATCGCTACCAAAAGTAGGCGACCACCTTTTGGTTAGGTCGCCAGGACTTGCGCGAGTTTCAGAAGGTCGGGGGAGAGGGACTTCTTTTTGCCGATGACGTCTTTGAATGGGACGCGTACGACTTTTCCGTCTCTTATACCCACCATCACGTTGGAGATCCCGGCGGTCAGGTAGGCTGCGGCTGAGGCGCCTAGCGCTGAGGCTAGGAGGCGATCATGGGCTGTTGGGGCGCCACCGCGTTGGGTGTGGCCAAGGATTGCGACTTTTGCGCGATATCCGCGGCGCTCAAGATCATGGGCGAGGGAAGTGGTGGATCCGCCTTTCATTCCTTCGGTCACGACAATGATGCTGCTGGTTTTTCCGCGTCTCATGCCGCGATCAATCGTTGAGACGATTGAGGCTGCGGTTTCTTTTTTCTCGGGAACGATGATCGTTTCGGCGCCGCCACCAATTCCGGTCTCAACAGCAATGAAGCCTGAGGCGCGGCCCATGACTTCAACGAGGAAAATGCGATCATGCGAGCTTGCGGTATCGCGAATGCGGTCAATGGCGTCGACTGCTGTGTTGACGGCCGTATCAAAGCCAATCGTATCGTCGGTGCCTGCGATGTCATTGTCGATTGTGCCTGGAATTCCCATCGTTGGAAAACCGGTTTCTTTTTCAAGAAGGTGAGCGCCTGTGAAAGATCCATCGCCACCGATGACAACGAGGCCATGGATCCCTTTGCGCTCCAGGATGTTTGCGGCTTCTCTGCGAACGGACTTCTTATGGAAAGCAGGGCAGCGGTCGGTCTTTAAAATCGTTCCGCCGCGCTGGATGATGTTGGCAACGGATGAGGCATCCAGGCGATGAATCTGCCCTTCCAGCAATCCGCTATAGCCGCGCATGACGCCGTATACTTCCACGCCATGGGCAATGGCATATCGGACTACGGCGCGGACAGCGGCATTCATTCCCGGAGCATCCCCACCGCTGGTGAGAACTCCGATGGATTTAAGCTTAATTTGCGAAGGAAGGTTTGGAACCTGAAGCATCAATGACAGTCCTCATGACTTAAGTTGGGATGGAAGAAGGCTTTTGCCAGAGCATTCACCTGGGATGGGAAGCTTCATCAGATCGCAAAGCGTAGGCATGATATCGGCAAGCGTTCCATCGTTCAGAGCAATGCGGGATGATTTTGGCGCAACAGCTGACCCTGGCGCGACCCAGATCGCAGGAACCGGATTGAGCGTGTGCTGCGTATGAAGTCTGTGCTCATGATCGCGCATTTCCTCGGCGTTGCCATGGTCTGCCGTGAGCAGGCAATGATAACCTGAGCGTTCCGCTGTTCCCACAACCAGAGCCAGGCATTTGTCGAGCGCTTCCATGGCGCGAACGGTGGCTTCGTAATTTCCAGTGTGTCCCACCATGTCGGCATTGGCGAAGTTCATCAGAACGAAATCATACTTTCCGCTTTGAATCCGATCGGACGCCACTTTTGCGACTTCAAAAGCGCTCATTTCTGGCTTCAAATCATAGGTTGGAACATCCCGAGGCGATGCAACGAGCTCGCGGTCTTCGTTTTTGAAAGGCTGCTCTCGTCCGCCGTTAAAGAAGAAAGTAACGTGCGCGTACTTTTCAGTCTCTGCTGTACGCAATTGATAAAGTCCGCGCTCCTCAAGCCATTCGCCAAAGATATGATTGAGATTCTGAGGAGGGTAGGCGACCGCGACATTTTTGAAGTTCTTATCGTAAGTCGTCATGCCCGCGTAGGCGGAAGGTTTAAAGCCGCGGCCCCGGTCAAATTCCTTGAAATCAGGATCGGTGATCGCAATGGAGATCTCCCGCGCGCGATCGGATCGGAAATTAAAGAAGATCACGCTATCGCCATCTTTCATGGCGGCGTTTGCATCAAGCAAAGTTGGCTCGACAAACTCATCGGTCTTGCCGTCCTCATGCGACTTTTGAACCGCAGCGATCGCAGGATGCTCGGCTGAGCTTGCGGCCATCTTGAAAACGTCAGACTGGCCGGTCATCGTCTTGTAAGCGCGCTCGATTCTCTCCCAGCGCTTATCGCGGTCCATAGCCCAGTAGCGTCCCATGACGGACGCGATCTCGGCCTTGGTTCCGCTCTTGTTTCCTTCAGAGAAAAGAGGATGTCTTAAGAGCTGCTGAACGTAGCCACCGTTTGCACCTCTTAGGGATGAGTCAGGCGGGGTGTCGCGACCATCCAGGAAGCAATGAACGCTCACGTTTGGAACGCCGAGCTTTGCGCAAAGATCCAGGAGCGCAAACAGATGCTCCATCGTACTATGGACGCCGCCATCCGAGAGTAGTCCCATCAGATGAACGCGACCTGTTTTCTTTGCGCCCGTTTCAATCGCCCCACGCAAAACAGGATTCTCAAAAAAGTCTTTATCGTAAATGGATTTCGAGATGCGGGTCAGATCCTGATAGATGATCCGACCTGCTCCCATGGTCATATGGCCCACTTCCGAGTTGCCCATGACCCCAGGCGGAAGGCCCACCGCCTCGCCGTGCGTGATCAGTTGGGAGTGGGGGTATTTCTGTATCAGCTCGCGGTAAAAAGGCATCTTCGCGTTATTAATCGCGTTGAAAGGCGAGTCTTTTCCGATACCAAAGCCATCTAAAACAATGAGAACCGTTTTTTGTGAAGAGGCCATATTTGCCCTTACTTTCCTAGAAGAGGAGGAAAGTCGCAAGGCCTAAGGGCCCTTAACTTTTAGGAACTGTTAAGAACCCTCGTTATGATACGGATGGCCGCGAACGACACCCCATGCTCTATAGACCTGTTCTAAAAGCACAACGCGGGCCAGCTCATGGGGAAGAGTTTGGGGACCCAGGCTTAAAATTCCGCGGGCCTTTGAGCGAACTGCCTGCGAGAAGCCCAGGCTGCTTCCCACGCAGAGCGCAATCTCTGGAATGCTCTCGCTCTCCCATTGACGCACCCTTTGCGCCCATTCCTGGGTCGAGAGGGCTTTGCCGCCTTCATCCAGGATGAAGAAAATCCCGCGCGGAGAAAGCTCGCTTTCAAGCTTCTCCAGCAGGATCTGTCCTTCTTTTTCCTGAATCTGCTTTCGCGTGGCCGGCGATTTGTCAGGTACAGCAATGGGCTTGAGTTCGATTTCACGAACCGTAAGCCAGCCATTGGCGAGCTGCAGATAATAGTCAGCCGCTTGCCTGAGACCAGGCGTTTTTACTTTGCCGAAGCAGACAATGCTGAGGCGCACGACAAAAGTGTTAGTTCAGGCGGCTCGCGGCTGGGCCGTAGTATTCCGATGGGATCTTCACGCGTGGAGCATCTGCCCACAACGTTTCAAGATCGTAATACTCGCGCAATGCATCGAGAAAGATGTGAACGACAACATCGCCCATATCCATCAATACCCAGCGGCCTTCGCCGTAACCTTCAGCCGAGAGTACTTCTTGATCGGCCGAGGACATCACGCTTTCCACGGAGTCTGCGATGGATTGGACTTGGCGATCGGACATCCCGCTGCAAATCACGAAATAATCCGTGAAGCCCGAGAGATCCGTCATATCCAGGATCTTGACGTTTTCAGCCTTCTTGTCGATTGCAGCGCGTGCACAGGCAAGCGCCTTTTCCTTGGAACGGTCGACAACGATCGATGAGCTGGTTTCTGTAGCTTTTTGTTCAGTCATAATTCTTTAGTTCGCTCCTGATACCATAAAGTCTGTTTTGCTTCAAATAGGCCAAAACCTGGGCTGAGAGCGCCCCTTCAGGCACTTCTCCAGTGCGAGCGATCTGCTCGCGAATTTGAGTTGAGGAAAGTTCAGCGGCTTCGGTGGGGACTAAATGAAGATAGCTGTTCGTGCCTTTGATCCACCAGACGTCCCTCTGAGTCGTCTTCTGAACCAGTCCGCTGGCTTCCCATTCGTTTAAGATCTTGAGCGAGCGCTCCTGGCCCTGCGGCTTGCGAGCCAGAACAACCCAGTGGGAGAGGCTCAAAACGTCGGGAAATCGATGCCAGGTATGGAGCTGCTCCAATTGATCGGTTCCAATGACAAAGGCGATTTGCGATGTCTCACGTCGGATGTCCTGAAGCGTATCAAACGTATACGTGGGGAGATCAGGACGGACCTTGGCTCTTTCGGCCTCTCTGAGGTCAATTCTTACGGCTCCCGAATCGCCTGCAGGATGCGCATGCAGCAGGCCGATCTTGGCAAGCTCCACACGGTGCTCAAAGCTTGCCGTAGCAGGCTTATGAGGCGGCGTAGGCGAGGGAATGATCCACACTTGCCTGACTCCAGGGATTTCAAACAATCCTCGAATCGCCTGCGCATGACCTAAATGAGGCGGATCAAAACGACCGCCAAAAAGAGCGATCGTTTCAGACCAGCGAGGAGGGTTTGCCCTGCTCATGACTTCTTAGCCCCGAATGTTCTGATCGTCAGGGAGCATGGTTTTCTTTGGTCCCTGATTGATCTGCTCGCGATAGCTCTTCAGCTCGTGGTAGACGCCAAACACAAGATCTTGAACGCCGGTTCCGCTCACCGCTGAGACCACATAGGGCTCATTGGCAACAGGATGCGTGCCACGAATGGAGTTGATGCGTTTTCTCAGCTCCGTGCGAGCGCGCTCAACAAGCTCTTGGTCTGCCTGAAGCAGATCGATCTTATTGATCACAACGATCTCAGGCTTATGAAGAAGCTTTTCGTTGAAATAGCCAAGCTCTTTGCGAATGGCCTGATAGCGATGAATCATGATCTCAATCGCTTCTTGAAAGCTGTCTTCCATGTCAGGGCGTGTGGCGTCTTCGAGGAGCTGTGTTCCATCGAGCAGATGCACGAAAATTGCCGTGCGCTCAATGTGCTTCAGGAACTTATGTCCCAAGCCCAGTCCGCGATGCGCACCTTCCACAAGTCCTGGAATGTCTGCGACCACAAAGGTCGAGAAATCAGGCAAAGACACAACGCCAAGGTTTGGCGTCAGAGTTGTGAACGCGTAATCAGCGATTTTTGGGCGTGCAGCGCTGATGCGCGAAATGAGCGTGGATTTGCCAGCGTTTGGAAATCCGATGATTCCTACGTCAGCCAGGAGCTTGAGCTCCATCGTGATTTCGCGAGATTCGCCTTCTTCACCTGGCTGCGCAAAGCGCGGAGCTTGGTGAGTGGAAGTCGTAAAATGCGCGTTGCCTTTTCCACCACGGCCACCTTTGCAGGCGATCCATTCCTGGCCATTGGTTTCGAAGTCGATCAAGACCTCACCGGTGTTGGTGTCCTTGATGATCGTTCCCACAGGGACTTCGAGGATGATGTCTTCTCCATCGCGTCCGGCTTTATTCGTGCCGGATCCATGATGGCCGTTTTCGGCTTGATAAGAGCGCTTATAGCGAAAGTCTTGAAGGCTTCCGAGCTGCTCATTGGCAACGAAAATCACACTTCCGCCTTCGCCGCCGTCTCCACCATCGGGACCGCCGCGCGGGATGAAGGTTTCGCGCCTAAAGCTCACGCTACCTGGACCGCCATGGCCGCCAGAAATCTTGATTTTTGCTTCGTCGATAAATCTCATGAAATTCTCTAATCTTTATTTATGAAAGTGTCGTACCTGATTTATTGACGCAACGCAATCAAAAGGGCCGCTTGCTGTCAGATGAATGCCTTGAGGCTCACCTTCATGGCTAAGGACAGCTCAGTACGTATTTAAATTTTTATTGTTGAGCTCGGCAGGCCGAGCGGTTGTAGCTAAATTTCGGCTGGAGAAGGGGAGCTTCACAGGCGCGTCTTTATCGCACGGAGCAACAGAAATCGCAGGTCTTCTATCTCACTTATTTCAAAGCAAGAAAGCCCCGCTCAGAAAATGTGCTGAGCAGGGCTTCCAAATGTCAGTCGATTACGCGTGAAAACGGTAATTAAGCAGCCGGATAAACCGAGACTGCTTTACGCTTACGATCGTGGCGTTCGAAAGTCACAACGCCTGGGATGAGAGCGTACAAAGTGAAGTCACGGCCAACGCCGACGTTACGACCTGGGTGAAACTGGGTGCCGACTTGGCGGACGAGGATTTCACCTGCGCCGACCACTTGGCCACCGTAACGCTTCACGCCGCGCATCTTTGGATTAGAGTCGCGACCGTTTTTAGAACTACCACCCGCTTTTTTATGTGCCATTGTGTAAAACCTCTTATCTACTCACTTCTTAGACTGTGCGACAGCCCTGAAAAAGTGAGGATGTGGATTAAAAATTACTCAGCCTTTGCCTTCTTAGAGGTCGAGGCTTTCTTGGTGCCTGCTGCCTTAGCGGTCTTAGCCTTAGCTGGAGCTGCTGCTTCAGTCTTTGCTCCACCCGCTGCGCGAGCAGCTTTCATGCGCTTGCGAGAGCCGAGGGTCTTAGGCGTGAATGCCTCGCCCTTTGCCTTCAAGTGCGATTGGAACTTAGAAAGTGTAGCTTTCTTAGCTGCATCGTCAAGAGCTGCCTTTTCGCCTGCGCCGTTGTCCACAGCAGTCACGAGGAGCTGCGTGTAATATTGGCGATGACCTTGCGTACGGCGATATTGCTTACGGCGCTTCATCTTGATGATGAGGATTTTGTCGCCGCGGCCTTGGCCGACGATTTCGGCTTGAACGGAAGCGCCACTGAGAAGGGGCTTACCGAGCCAAACTTGTGAGCTGTCGCCGTTTGGCTTGCTCACGAAAAGGACGCGATCAAGCTTCAAAGCCGATCCAACGTCACCTTCAAGCTTCTCGACCTGGACGATGTCGCCTGGCGAGACGCGATATTGTTTACCACCTGTTTCCATCACTGCGTAGATTGACATAGACGCAGCAAATTGCCCCAAGAGGATAGAGCTGTCAAGGCTCTTTAGCTGGCATTTATCGATTTGGTCGGCTGTTTTTTTTGGCGCCCTTGCCGGTGCTCTTGCTCGTGCTTTGGGCGATGTACTTCTGGGCCTCTATAATCCGTTTGAGCAGGCGCCCTTCAGGAATATTTGTGACCTTTCCGTCTTTAAAAACAAGGTTTCCATCGACCATCGTCCATTGAACCTCGGATGGCATGGTCGAATAGACCACAGAGGACGCAATGGCTTCAGGATTGGTTTCCTGGCCTGCTGGAATCGTATTACGGATGGTTTGGAGGTTCAGGGCGACCAAATCGGCCTTTTTGCCCACCTCAATGGATCCAATATCGTCCTGCCAGCCGAGCGCTTTGGCACCACCTAAGGTCGCCATATCGAGGACTTCCTGAGCGCGCATCGCCATAGGGCCGGTACCTGGCTTATGGATCAGGGCAGCCATGCGCATCTCCTGGAAAATATTGAGAGTATTGTTACAAGGCGCCCCGTCCGCACCCAGGGCAACGTTGATTCCGCGCTTTAAAAGGTCTGGGACATGCGCAAAGCCTGAAGCCAGCTTCATATTGGAGCAGGGGCAATGAACAACGTGCGTGCCGGTCGTCTCGAGGATCTTCTTTTCATTGGGCTTAAGCCAGATGCAGTGGGCGAGAACGAGGCGATTGGAAGTCATTCCCAGCTGATGCAAGTACTCGACGTTCTCACATTGAACGAGCTTTTTGACCATCTCGATCTCTTTGAGATTCTCGCTCGCATGCGTGTGAATGACGGCGTTTTGCTCTCGAGCAAGGCGCGCCACTTCTGTCAGCAATTTTTCCGTGCAAGAAATCACGAAACGAGGAGCGTAGGAGACGCGAATCCGGTCATTCTCGCGGCCATTCCATTTTTCGAAAAGCATGCGTGCTTCGGCAATCGCATCGCGAGTCGGCTCACGAAGACCTTCCGGAGTCGTCTCTGGATGATCCATCAGGCATTTGCCAACGCTTGCACGAATTCCGCTTTCACGAACGGCTTCAAAAATGCTCTCCGTGTGACGAACGGTTCCCATGTCGAGAATGCAGGTCGTTCCGGAGGAGAGAAGCTCATGAATTCCCATCATGGCACTCGTATAGAGCGTTTCTTCAGTATGAGCTGCCTCGTAAACCCAGATGCGCTTGGAGAGCCAATCGAGGAGCTCCATATCGTCAGCCTGGTTACGGAAAAGGGTCTGGCAGAGGTGAATATGCGCCTGCACAAAACCTGGCAAAATCGTGAGGCCCTTGGCATCGAGGATCGTGACGCCTTTTTTCTTCTTATTGGGGGCCTTCGTGGTGATTGCAGCAATGCGACCGTCCACGATCTGGAGGTTCGCGCGCAGAGCGCGGCGGTTTTTGTCCTGAGTGAAGAGTACCCCGTTGATAATCCAAGTTTCGGCCATAGAGAGTAAGGATTACTCTAAGGTGGGCTTTTGCTCAAGCTAGCAAAATTGAAAGGTCCGCCGTACCTTCTAAAGTACGGGGCATCTTCTATATGGAATATCCAAAAATTGGGCGTGTTACGAGCGAGTCAGTTCATAAGGGTACGGGTAAAACCTGGGATCAATGGGTTTTGATTCTGGAGAAGGCCGGTGCTCGCACTTGGACTCATCAGGAAATCGTCGCGTTCTTGAAGAAAAAGCACAAACTCGGGCCCTGGTGGCAGCAGGGCGTGGCCATGGGTTTTGAGATCGCGACGGGCCGCCGAGTCGAGGGCCAGAACGCAAAAGGCGAGTATGGCCTGACCGTGACGAAATCCATTCGCCTGGATGTTAAAAAGGTTTTGAAATTTTTCATGAGCGAAGAGGGAATTGCGATCTGGCTTCAGCCTTTGTTTGAAATCGCAATCAAGCCCAAGTGCATGTTTGAAACGCAGGATGGGTATTTTGGCGAGATCCGGACCGTCATGAAGCCTGTTCAGGATCCTTCCGCGAAATCGGCGAAAGTCGAGCGCCGGATCCGCATGAGCTGGCAGGATCCCAATTGGGATTACAGCACCTCGGTCGAAGTGATGTTTGTAGCGCGCGCCAATGGAAGCTCAATTGTGGCTTTCAATCACGGCAAGATTAAAGACACCAGAGTCCAGGCCAAGCTTCGCGCGCGCTGGCGAAAAGCGCTCGATGAGTTAGCTGAAAAATGCTCTTAAAAAGCTAACGGGACATCAGCCATGACGCGAACCTTAACCAAAAGGTGTCGGATACCTTTTGGTTAGTTTGAAGAGATGGCGCCGATATCGAGGCCACTCGTATTGTTGCGTGACTTGGCGCTTTGCTGATGAACGTACTCATTTACAGGCAGGAGCGAATAGTTATTCACAATGCCTGGGTCTGCCGCCGTGTGAATCAGAGGCGAGCCTGCCAAAGGCTTCAGATTGAAGTTGGCCTTATCCGTAAACATCGGGCTATTGCCCACGTAATTTGAGGCCTGAGAAGCCAGGTTTGCCATGTTGTTGATGAGAGTGCCGCCGCCCACGATGGCGTTGTTCTTGATGACGGCCGTGCCTCCGTTTGCGACTTGCACAATGTTGCCACTTCCTCGGTCGTTCAAAATCGTGTTGTTCACGACGTACAGGTGAGTGTCATGGCCAGCGGTGTAGCCTTCAGAGCCAAAGTCGATGATCCCAGAATTACCCGTGTTGGAAGTCTGCTGGATAATGTTGCCGATAACGTAAGACTCGCCAGCGTTTGGAAGGTTGATCTCGTAGCTATCGAATCCAGCTTCACCGGTCAGGCGGTTATTGTAGATGTAGTTGTGCTGGGCGCGCGATTTGAGCAGATGCCCGTCATGGCGCGTATTGGTCGAGTAGTTGTAACGGAAGGTGAGGTTTGCGACTTCACCAATGTAGAGGTTATGGGAATAGCTATCGCTGCTGTTCTGAGAAAAGTAGGAGTTCTCGATCAGAAACGAGCTTGCCGTGTTGACGCCGGCCAGAATTCCATCATCGTTCAGGGTGAATGAGCAGTTACGAATGGTGATGTTCGTGCCTTCCATGCGAATGCCTGCGCCGTTCATGTCCGCGCTACAGCTTGAGTTGGCAACCCATGGATCGCCCGGATTAAGGGTGGCACCGGTAAAAGCGATGTTCTCAATGACGGTATCGTTTCCGCTGACGACAAAAATTCCTTTGCAGCCAGCAGGGCGCACGGTGTGCGAATCCATAATGACAGTCGGGCTTCCAGTCGTGGCAGGGCCGCGAATCGTCAGTCCGTTTTTACTGATGTAGCAGGTCTCCACGTAAGTGCCCGCATCGATTTGAATCGTGTCGTTATTGGCTGCCGCAGCAATGGCTGCGCAAGGACTTGCGTACATTTTGCCCGAGCCCACGGTGAGAACGTGGCCCGATGGAGTAGGTGCAACGGGAAGGTCTGGGAAGCTGTAAGAGGAGAGAGTCGTGCCGCCACCTCCGCCTCCACCGCCTGAACCTGAGCCTCCGCCACCGCCATTTCCTGAACCCGATCCATTACCGGATCCAGTGCCTGGATCTGAAGGTGAGCCCGATGGGCTTGTCTGGCTGAGCTTAATCGAGGTGGAAGGTTGCACCAGCTCGCAGGCGCTCAGGCTGACCATTGCAAAAATGGCAGCAAAGGATGCTGTTGAAACGGATTTGAGTTTCCCCATCTTTTCATTGTTACAAAAAATTTAAAATCTTCCAATGTGTCGTCGCAGACACGGTTTCTTGCCACAAATTTAGGGCAGCGCGAACCAAATGAATCAAGTTTACGGGCGAACCGACCAGAAGTTGCTCCGAACATCTCCGAACGCATTGTTCGGAGGAAGATTGACGAAATGGGGACACCTTTATAAGTCCTTGGATATGCAAAACCCTTGGCAACAAGCATTTCCAAAGGATCACCGCGAGCTTCTCAGAGCTGAGTTCGCGCGTCGGTGTGCCCGGAATGGTCGATACTCGATCCGCTCTTATGCACGCGACCTGGGAATTGCTCCATCGACGCTGACCGAGGTGATGAACGGGCGCTATGGTCTTTCACGTGCCAAAGCTCTTAAAGTGGGTGAGCGCTTAAGACTGGATCGCGAGGCTTGCGAGCATTTTGCGGATCTTTTTGAATCCAAGTTTCATCGAAGCGAGACCCGCCGTAAGGCTGCAGTCCTCAGAGTTCGGCAAAAGAGCCGTCCAGCGACAACGATGAGCCTTGATACTTTCCAGGTGATTGCCGAATGGTATCACTTCGCGCTTTTGGAGCTGGTTTGTCTCATGCCGGAGGCTACCCCTCGAGAACTGGGCCGAAGGCTTGGGCTTCGATCCAATGTCATTGAGGATGCGATCCAGCGATTGATCCGAGTGGGGCTTTTGAAGCAAGAGAATGACAGGCTGATTCCTTCGGATAACTTCACAGCCGTTGGAAATGAGACGCCATCCGCAGCGCTCGTCAAATATCATCAAGGACTGCTCAATAAGGCGCTCGTGGCGCTTGAGACTCAGCCCGTTGAGCGCCGCAATTTCTCAAACACGATTTTTACGATGGATCGCTCCAGGCTTGAAGAAGCCAAGCGCGACCTCAAACGCATGCGACTTGAGTTTGCCGAAAAATACGGACCCGGATCCACGACGCCAGGAAATGACGTCGTATGTCTCGGGATGCAGCTTTTCAGTGTGTTGGAAGAAAATGGGGGAGAGAACCTATGAGATTTCTTGTTTTAGCAGGATGTCTTTTGATTGCAGGAATGACCCATGCAGGCTCGGGCGGGATTCGCGATGGCGGCAACGGGGGCGATGCGGTTGTTTGTCGCAATTCGTCCGGGGCGATTCAAAAAATCGAAATGCTCGATGTTCTTGAGGCACGCACACTTTATGGTTTGAGCCCAAAGCTTGGAGCAAGCAATCTGAGCATTGAGCAAAAGCTTGAGACCGTTTTTCAGCAGATTGAGCGCCTCAATCCAACTCGTGCCAAGCGTTATCGAGAAGCTATTCAGGGCTGGGCTTTGAATAAAATTGAATGGACCCAAGATGAGCTCAAGGACATCCCCGATTCGGATCACAATCTGATCCCTGTGGGCTGCAAGATTGAGCAGATCGCAATTCGCCAAGACCCTGACTATGATTATTACCATCGCGGGCTCGTGCTCACGGTTCAGCAAAACCTTTGGCGAGCGATGGATTTAGATAATCAAGCAGCGCTCATTCTTCACGAGCTTTTCTACTGGGACACGCAGCATCTCACTTTCATCACTAACTCCAGGCCTGCGCGCTATCTCAATGCCCTGGCTTTTTCAGGCCAGCTTGCCGCATTGGATTCGGCCGCTTTCTTCAAGCTTGCTAAAGAGTACTTGCCGGACGTGGATTACGCTGGATGGGTCATCGACCCGCGATCGCTTGAGCTTTATCCCGATGGAAAGATGAAAAAAGCCACTGACGGTGGCTATAATCACAAGCTCGCAGACATCGTGATTCAAGGCCAAACCATCTCGGCCGAGCGAGTAGTCGAATTCAGACCGGATGGGCATGTCTCTCATACGATGATCAGTGACCCAAAGACGCTGATGACTCGTTATGGGAAGGCGAAAATCTCAGGCGAGTTAGACTTTGACTCAAACGATGTTGTGGTTAATTTTGATCAGCTCGAAGAAACGACTCCGCTTGTGATTGGAGACGCACATTTCAGTTGTGATCGTGGTGAAGTCAAAACTTGGGATGGTTTGGAACTTCGATGCCTGGTGACTGCTCAATCTGAAGTTTTGAGCCCTCGCATGAAGCTCAAGGTCGTCAAAGGCGGCAAGGCTGTTTTTGATAAGTACGGCTTGAAAGACATTTATCCTAAAACCGAATTTACAGGTCAGCTCACTTCATCTCAGGGGCAGTTTCGTTTCAAGCGCCTTTACAACAAGGGGCATTATGAATGGAAAGACTGCTACGACGCTACTTGCGCGGGGGAGTTAGATGGACCTCATCAAGTGGTCGTTGACGGGACTCGCATCTCCATTGCAGGAAGGGTGGAATTTGCCAATTTCGAGAGACTGCTTTATTTAGAGCCTCAGGAAGATTTCATCTTTCACGGCATACCCGTCGCATCTCGCGTAAAATGCGGATTCGTTGGAAGCAAGGTTGTTCCGACGGTCTTTTTCATCGGGCAGCCAGCTCAGATGGTTCTTTCAGAGAGAATGAGCTGGACAGTTCCTTTCGAGAAAAAGACCGTGTCGGCAGACGCTGGCGACATGGTGACCTTTTATTACGGGTACAGCAACACACCTTACGAAAAAGAAACGAAGCACTGGTGCGACGTTTATAAAAAATATTTTCCGGAGGCCCCATGAGTTTATCAATGAAACATCTGCGTCCTTTAGTGATGGGGCTTGTTCTGGCTCAAGTAGTCTCTTTCTCGGGTGCTCGTGCAGAAGAGCCGGCAACGTCTCATTGGACACTGGGTGCCCAGGCGGTCGTCTGCCACGAGGCTTCAGGAGATCGCATTTTTCCGCTTTCTCGCCTGGGACATTACGAGCACGAATTTGAACCGATCTCCGGAGCAAATTGGCAGTCGGTGCTCGATGGGATTTTTTCTCGAGTCGCCAGACTCAATCCATCGCGGGCCAAAAGATTTCGCGAAAAATATGCTGAGCTGATGACAACCAGTCGCTTTCTCTCCGGTGTTTCACTCCAATATCAAGATCAGCCGTGGCCTCCGGTCTCATTGCCTGGCGGGTGTGAAACTCGTTCCATCGCTGTTTTGCGGGCGGAAGCGATGCCTCTGCAGCCTCGCTTGATTGTTGATAGTGATCTTTGGAACAAGCTCGATGATCAGAGTCGCGCGATCACATTCTTTGAGATCCTGTTCTCTGATGAGCTCTGGCATTATTCGGATCCTTACTCTCATCCGTCATATGAGAGCCCGATGACTTATATCGAGGCTCATTACAAAAAAGTGTGGAAGATTTCCACTCTGGTGACCTCTAAGGAAATGAGTCAACAAAGTCAGGACAGTTGGCTGAAGCTTCTGCAAGAAGTTTTTTATGGGGTTGATGGGGATTGGAACGGATGTCGTTTTCCGGTTGCTGATTATCTCCGCTTTCAAACATATTCTGATGCCTGGAGTACTACGTTCCTAGATGGTCCTTGTCCGGTCTTGATTCAGGGAAAGAAGGTCTCGGCAACAGAAGTAAAAGTGGACGCAGATGGACGGGTTGCAATGGCAGTTGTAGCGGATGCTGAATTATCGACTCGTTCAGGCAAGAAGGTCGCGGTTTCAGGATGGGCTTATTTTGATCAGGATGGTTTTTTGACCACTGCGACTTTGAAAGGAATCCAGACTTTTACGTCAGGATCGGGCCAAGAGTTTGTCTGCCAGATCCATGCAAGTTTTGATTCAAAAACGGGAGTACTCGAGGAGTGCGAAATAGCGCTGCCAATTAAAATAGAAACGCCCCACCAAAAGATCGAATTGAGTCCGGTCACATCTGACTACCAACCTTGTCAAAGTATGACCAGCTATTCCGTCAGTTTCTTACCCAATGGGGATTGGAATCCTCTCCATGGCGGCTCTTACGCTTGCCAGTATGTGGCGCGCGGAAATTTTTTAATCAGCAATCAATGGGTGAGGGGAGAGCGCTTTGCTGGGGATGATTTCGCTCTGGCCAATTTCAAATTAGACCAAGACGTGAGCTACCAGGTGAAAGGGATCGATTTTGCCGCAAAGGCCGGCGAAAAAATCCCTGTCTATTTTGACGAAAAAGGTCACTTCTTTATGGGTGGCAAGATCTCACAGTCCATCACCGTCGACACATCTGACGGAAAGCACACCTTGGGCACGGGCAAGTGTTTCCCGAATTTCTGGAAGACCTACGACAGCACCACGCTTTTCTATCCTGACGGCAAACTGGCCATGGGAGTGATTCCTGGCGACAGTCAGTTTTATATGCAGCCACATCTCTTCGAGGACGGTCGGGTCGTAGAACTTCATGGAACGGCGAGGGTTGTGTTGAACCGAGATGGAACTATTAGGGACTGGGACAAAAACCTCTGCAACGATCCGCCCCCTCACTAAAAAACAGATCACCGAGCAATAAAAAAAGAATCGGGAATCGAGTTAAAAGGCCTCGTTGTGACATCCTGTCACGTTCCTTTGGCCCATCCTGGGCGGGAACGACTCGGCTTTTAACTCGATTCCCGATTCTTTTTTTATTGCTCGGCGATCTTTTTGCTTCTCGTTGAATCGGCTTCTGGTGCGACTTTATTTCCCGGCGCCGGGGACGCATTGAGCTCACGGTCGCCGTCGGAAGTCCCCACCAAGAGTTATCAGCATGGCACTGCGACAGCGTCAAAGACCGGAAAATCGATCAAATCAAAACAAGCTGAGATTCAAACTAAAACCCGAGTCCTTCCAGCCAGGATGGCGACAGGAAGTGTGACAGGATGTCACAACGAGGGGTTTTAGTTTGAATCTCAGCTTGTTTTGATTTGCTTTATTTTCCGAGAAAATCTGGCGTGAAAGCATCGGGCATGATGTCGCCAAAGCGCTGCACTCGAACGTCACCCTGAAGATTCGCGGCGTAGAGCGGAATCTCTGGGCTTGCGAACTCAGCGATCACTTGGCGGCAAAAACCGCATGGGGGCCATGGATAAGCGGAGTCGGTGACGACTGCGACTTCGGCGACTTTGATTTTGCCGTTTTCGCTCACGGCTTTGAAGATCGCCGTGCGCTCAGCGCAGACGGTTCCGCCGTAAGAGGAGTTTTCGATGTTGCAGCCGGTGAAGATTTCGCCGTTTTTCAGACGAATGGCAGCGCCTACTTTGTGTTTGCTGTAGGGGCTGTACGAGCGTTTACGAGCTGCAGTCGCGGCTTTAATCAGCTCGCGAACAGGAGCCGATTGCTCCCGAACTTTAGCAAGTCCTGAAGCTTTGCTCGTTTTCTTCATTACTGAGCTCTCCCCTGGGCTTTCGAATTCATCGAAAGCTTTGGCACCGTTGATTCAAGAAGCTTCTTGAGCTTCTCAGCGCTGGCGCGCGAGTTATCAATGACTTCCTGATGGGTCAGCTTTTGAGGAGAGAGTCCTGCGCCAAGATTCGTGATGCAGCTTACGCCTGCAACGCGAACGCCCAGGTGGTTTGCAGCAATGCTCTCAGGAACGGTGGACATGCCGACAGCATCGGCGCCCAGAGTTCTCAGCATGCGAATTTCAGCTGGGGTTTCGTACGTTGGGCCCAAGAGTCCGCCGTACACGCCTTGATGAACTTCAATTCCAAGCTCTTTTGCCGTTTGCTTGAAGGAGTCGAGGCAGACGCGGCTATAGGCTTCCGAAAGATCAGGAAAGCGTGGGCCAAGTTGCGCCAAGTTTGGACCCATGAGCGGGTTATCGCCCATGAGGTTCAGATGATCTTCAATGAGCATCAGATCGCCTGGGCGGAAACGAGTGTTCACTCCGCCTGCAGCGTTGGTGAGGATGACCGTGTGAATTCCCAGTCCGCAAATCGTGCGAGTTGGGAAAACAACGTCCGTCATCGAGTAACCTTCGTAGCGATGAAAGCGGCCTTGAAGGAAAACAGTTGGGATGCCTTTGAACTTTCCAAGGATCATCTTGCCAGCGTGGCCTTCAACGGAAGTTCCGTGGAAGTGCGGGATCTCGGTGTAGGAGATCGTTACGCTTTCGGTCAGGGATTCTGCGACCGAACCGAGTCCTGAACCCAGGATAATTCCGATTTCAGGGCGAATGGTGGTGCGACTCTGGATGGCTTCAACGGCTTCGCGGATCTTTTGGTAGATGGTCGATTCGGACATAGAAGTTCTTTATATCACAGGAATTTATGAATGGAAGCCCGTGTCAATCGGGGCGAACTTTATAAGTCCCGTCATACTCATCGAGCCTAATCGAGTCTAATCGGGCCTAATCGAGTTGATCCACGATGAGCTTTGGTACTGCTTTTCGGGTCGAACTGATTTCAATGGCTTCATGGAAGCGCTCTTCAAGTGCTTGAAGCGACTGAGGATCTGAGTAATGAACGGTCACAAGAGCGTCGCCGGCCTGGACCTTGGCGCCCAGCTTTTTGTGGAAAACGAGGCCCACGCCAAAATCGATCGAGTCCGATGCTTTTCTGCGGCCTCCGCCCAGATCGACCAAAATCCAGCCCAAGGCCTGGGTGTCCATCCAGTTGAGGTAGCCACGCTTTTTAGCGTTCCAGGTCGTGGTGTATTTGGCCTTGGGAAGCTTCTCAGGGTGAATGACCTGATTGACGTCGCCGCCCTGGCCTTTGACCATTTCTTTGAAGATCTTCCAAGCCGAGCCATCCGCCAGGCGCGCGTGCGCAAGTTTGCGGCCTTCGGTGACGCTCTTTACGGCGCCTCCGACTTGAAGCATGTGAGCGCAAAGCTGGATCGTGAGTTCTTTAAGATCAGCGGATGAGTTTTCTGCGCTCTTGCCGTTTTGAAGAATCTCGATGCACTCTTTCACTTCGAGCGCATTTCCTGCGGCATAGCCCAGAGGCTGGCTCATATCGGTGAGAAGAGCGCGGCAGGGGAGATCCATTTTCTTGGCGACTTGAATGAGCGTGCGAGCAAGCTTTCTGGCTTGCTCGCGGTTTTTCATGAAAGCGCCGTTTCCGACTTTCACGTCCATGACGAGAGCGTCGGTGCCTTCAGCAAGTTTCTTGGAGAGAATGGAGGCGACGATGAGTGGAATGCATTCCACCGTTCCCGTCACGTCACGGAGCGCGTAAAGCTTTTTATCAGCAGGAGCAATCTGCTCGCTTTGTCCGATGATTGCGCAACCAATGTCGCCCACAAGCTTTTCGTAAGTCTCTTTGGGAGGACGAACGTTGTAGCCAGAAATGGCTTCAAGCTTATCGAGTGTTCCGCCGCTATGGCCAAGCCCACGGCCTGCCATCATCGGAACTTTCAGTCCGCAAGCGGCAACCAGAGGCGCCAAAATCAGCGAAACCTTATCGCCTACGCCGCCGGTGGAGTGCTTATCGACTTTGGTTCCAGGGATCTTGGAGAGATCATAGCGAAAGCCACTCTCAAGCATCGCGCGAGTGAGTGACACCGTCTCATCAAAGGACATGCTTCGAAAGTACGTCGCCATGAGAAACGCGGTTGCCTGATAGTCGGGAATTTCGCCCGCAGTGATTCCTGCGATAAATTCGCGGATCTCCTGATCAGTAAGTTCTTTGCCGTCGCGCTTGCGCGAAATCGTGATTGCCGGATTTTGAGAAACGATCATTGTGCTTGAGCCAAACCAAGTTCTTTGAGGAAGGACGTGCCTGCGAGGCCGTGAGCGCCTTGCGGAGCCTGGCCAAGAAGAGCGTGAACCGTCGTTGCGCCGATATCCGCAAAAGAAGTACGGATGCCAAGATCGACTGGGCCCGTGCCTTTTTGAGCAGGGGAGTAAGCCAAGATTGGAATGTACTCGCGCGTGTGATCGGTGCCAGGGAAAGTTGGATCGTTTCCATGGTCAGCCGAGATCAAAACGAGGTCGCGTGGCGTGAGATGCTTTTTGATCTCAGGGATGGCGCGATCAAATTCTTCCATCGCCATGGCAAAGCCTTCGACATCACGGCGATGGCCGTAGAGCATGTCAAAGTCGATGAGATTGCAGAAAATCAGGCCATTTTTACGAGTTTGAAGCTGTTCAATGAGAACGCGAATGCCATCGGTGTTGCCTTTGGTGTCGATGTTCTCAGAGATACCCTGGCCGGCGTAGATGTTGGAGATTTTGCCGATTCCAAGAGTGCTCACGCCTTCGAGACGAAGTTGATCCAAGAAAGTCGCCGATGGCGGAAGTTGTGCGTAGTCCTTCCGGTTGTAAGTGCGCTTGAATGGAATTCCCTTCGCCTTGTCACCAATGAAAGGGCGTGCGATCACGCGGCCAATCTTGAGCTCATCGCAGATCTCGCGCGCGGATTTGCAGATTTTGAGCAGGCGATCGAGTCCGAATGATTCTTCGTGGGCTGCGACTTGCCAGACGCTGTCAGCGCTGGTGTAAAGAATCGGCTTGCCCGTACGCATATGTTCTTCGCCGAGCTCTTCGATGATTTCCGTTCCACTTGCGGACTTGTTTCCAAGAACGCCTGGAAGATTGTTCTCACGGCACCAGCGATCAATCACGTCTTGTGGGAAGCCATCTGGGAAAGTTGCAAAGGCAGTGTTGATCACCAAGCCTGCCATTTCCCAGTGTCCGGACGTTGTGTCTTTTCCGCGGGATTTCTCCACGGCTCTACCAAAAGCACCTTCTCCTTTTTGAGCCGGAGAGACGCCTTCCATCTGAGTGATGTTTCCGATTCCCCAAGATGCTAGGTTTGGAAGCTGCAAAGTTTTACCGGTCTTTTGGCGGTACACGCGAGCCAAATTCCCCAGCGTGTTTGAGCCGGTGTCTCCGTAGGATTTTGCATCCGGGAGCTCGCCTGCGCCGACGCCGTCGAGGACGATTAAAATAACACGATCAATAGGGGACTTGGTTTGAGTTGCCATAAATTCTTTTAGTATCCGCTTGGGGATTGAGGGGGTGCTTGGTTCGAGCTTGTCGAAACAATCGCCGGGCCCGAAGAAGTACCGATGCGGTTAGCGCCTGCGGCAATCATCTTGAGCGCGTCTTCGCGGGTTCTGACTCCGCCCGAAGCTTTCACGCCTACACTAGGCCCAACCACGGCGCGCATCAAGCGGATATCTTCAACCGTTGCACCACCGCCGCCGAAACCCGTCGACGTTTTTACAAATGCTGCACCTGCTTCTACGGAGAG
>JBJMMA010000171.1:0-48790 GCA_045805065.1 Bdellovibrionia bacterium
CAAAGACGAGCCCTAATTTTCCATCATGCTCTCTTTCAATCAAAGTACTTACGAACTCTGGATGGTCTTTCCAATGAGGCTTCGACAGAACATGCTTGGCGATGGCATTATCTAGCTTCCCTCTTTGGATGAGCGTCTGAACCCATTCGGGATGATCTTTCCAGTGAGGCTGAGAAAGAACGTGCTCAACAATGTTCTCATCAATAATATTGTCGTTCTTCTTCAAGAGCCGCTCGACCCACTCCGGATGATCTTTCCAATGCGGCTTGGATAGAACATTCTTGAGAATCGACAAGTCCGCTATTCCCAGACTCAAAAGCTGCTCTACGAATTCCGGATGTTCCTTCCAATGAGATTGAGAAAGAACGTACGTAGCCATCTCCCCTACTCCCGGCACTACCTTTCCCTTACTCTGCGCGCCTTCGACTATCTTCTTGAGAATTTTTTCGACCCATTCGGGATGGTCCTTCCAATGAGGTTGAGAAAGAACATGCATGGCGATTTGTGGATGGAGCGTTTCATTGGCCAAAAAACGCTCGACTAACCGGGGGTAATTCTTCCAACTAGGCTGGGATAAGACATGTCGGATGACAAAATCATCCGCCCTTTCTTTATTTAAATCTAAAAGAGCTTCAACCAATTCCGGATGCTCCGAAGATAAAGGAAGCGCAAACCACTCTGAAAGAAAAGCTGATTTCTTGAGCTTAGAGGAATCCTGAATCTCAGATTTGACGATCTCAAGAACTTGCCTGCTTTCCTTCTCACTCATTGCCTTAGCTTTGGCCTGAATCCTTCTTTTTAACTTCTCAAGAATCCCGCGATCACTCGTCTCAAGACCCTTTTCTTTGCCCGCCAGCATTTTAAAATATTCGACGGGTCCAATGTTGAGACTCTCGGGAATCACTCGCATGGCCGCCTTGTTGTTTACGATGACGAATCCTTCATCAGCAACGTAAGTAAAGTCACTTTCCTCTCGAGCATTGGGATCGAGACGAAAGCGAATTGTCAGCCCTGTACCTCGAGCGCCTTCTTTTCCAGTTTTTGTGTAGAAGCCATGACCATAGATCGCCAATTCTCCTTCAACATTGTTTCGGGAGATCAAAACATTGGGGTCGCCCGTGTGAGCGCGAGTAATGCTTTCGTAAGCTAAGAAGTTACCGGTTTCGTGCGCGACGATGTCTAATCCGAGGTCTTTCGCGGTCCTGCCCGTTCCCTGCCCGATGAGTTGAGAGCGAAGAGGCTCTTTATTCATCCACCAGGCGAGTGAATCTAATTGAGTAGCATTACCCTGAATCGCTTGAAGCTTCTTTCTCAGCCCGAGCGTTTCCAGAGTGTTCCAAGCGTACTCGATATTTACGGCGTTCTGAAAAAGCTTTTTGCCGTTCTTTTCGATCCAGTTTGCGACATAGTCATTTTTCGTGTCGCGCTTTGGATCAAAGTCATGAATGATCTTTCGAATCCGCGCCAGATCCTCAGGCTTGATCTTCAGTTCATATTGAAAAGCTTTGGTAAGAAAACGGATCGCTGAGAGGATCGGAGGGTTTCGCCCTTCTTTGGCAAACTTGGTCGCCTCGTGAGATGGCGAAAAATAGTAATGAAGCGTGCCATCGTGAATGTCTTTGAGAAAATAAGGCTCTTTGGACTTCCAGTCTCTGGCGTCTCGAACGACAAGATCTTCATGAGCAGGCTTTGTGATCTCAATGAGGCCTGTCGAATTGGAGTCCGTGTGCTGATTTAGAAAATCAGGGTTATTTAAGATCGCTTGTTTATCGCCCATGTCTTGAGTCAGGAGGCGCACTTCCCAAGCAGTCTTTGATCCTTGAAGGTGGGGATATTTTTCCTGAAGAGCGTTTTGAAGTTTTTCTGCTTGCTCAGCGTTCCCATCGATCACGATATCGAGATCCTGGGTTGAGCGATAAATATTGGTGTAATCGTAATCAAATCTGTCCGACTGAAACCTAGAATCACCCTTTTCTCTTTGGAGATCCCATTTCACGTAATGAGCGTAGCCCGCGGCAGTGCCGCCAAAGAGCCAAGCTCTGACCCCAAGTCTTTCAGCTTCTTGTTGGATAAATCTGAACTCTTCGACTCGCTTGAGTCGGTCCGCAATTCCATGCTCAAGCTCATGAATCGACGGAGTGGTAACTGTCGCAGTGACATGGTCCGCGGCAACAGCCCATTGAGGCAACCCGGCAATCGGTGGCAACAAGAGTGCAAGCAAGACAGCGAATTGCGCAAAGCCTCTCAGCGGAGTCCCCATCCTGGAACTCATCGGAGCTATGGCACAATTCTTTTAAAATGATATCAGCGTCAAAATTCAAACGGTCTTAAGACCGAGTTGAAGACTCGTCTTTAATCTCATAAACCATATCGCCCAGGCTTTTGAGCAAACCTTCGACTTCTTCGACAAAATCGGGCGGAATTCTCAACTCGAGGTCGCGATGAGGGTCTCCTGGCTTGTGACCCAGGGTCGAATAGCTGGCGATTCCCTCGCTGGCTTCCAGGATGAAGTACACAAAGGCCGAATCCTGTTTCCTGACCCGGATCTTCTTAATGACAGAACGCATGCTTAACTGCATATCACGACTTGCCCATTTCTCGCAGGGCTCTTAGAATTGTATTTATTGCTATGAATAAAACCCTGATCTCCGCCTCTGCCCTGCTCTTGCTTTGCACCAGCTGTTCTTCGTTTTCACGAAGAAATCAGGACGCTGAGGCGCCTCAGGAGTCCGACGCGCAAAAAATCGAGCGTCTCCAGTCTCAAAACAAAGAGCTTTCCAACTCGCTCACCTCGATTACCACGAAACTCCAGGTCATGGAGTCGAGGCTTGCTTCGATGACGGAAAAGCTCGAGGCATCGGCTCGCCGCATGGACAACGTGGTGGAGAACCAGCGTGCAAAGCCCGCTCCGGTCAAAACTCTTCCCACGGAAGGCGCAACGCATCTTCCGCCCGCGGGCGATGATGATGCCGAGGCTGCGTTTACCTCAAACGAGCCGGTCCGCAAGTACCGCCAGGCCATGATCCTTTTCCAATCTCATAACTACCCTGACGCATCCCTGGGTTTTTCGGCATTTGTCGATCAGTATCCGGATCATGCGCTGGCAGGTTCCGCTCAGTTTTACCTGGGCGAAACCTACTTTAAACAAAAGGAATATAAGCTTGCGGCACGCGAGCTCGGCCGCGTGATCACGACTTACGATCGCAGCCCTCATATCGCCGAAACCCTGCGTGATCTGTCGATCTCCGAAGAGAAGATCGGAATGCCTGAAGAGGCCGCGCGCCATCGCCAGCTTCTGACCTCGCTCTTTCCTCACTCGCCTGCGGCTCATTCAGCACATGATGTGGCCGCATCGGCAAGTGACGTGGACGCAGCACCTGAGAGCGCTCCAGAAGGTTCTCATGAAGACTCTCACGAAAGTAGCAAGCCACGGGTCGTGATCAGCCCGAAAGCCGGCGCTCACGAAGCTCACGAAGCCCCAGCATCCCAAGGAGCTTCTTCGCAGATTGATTCAGTCCCAGCTACCAGCGAATCTCAACACATCGGCCACGCGGATGAGGAAAAAGCGCCCTCTTCTCCATCTGCAAATGGTCCAGCAATTGATGCGCCTCCGCCTACGGCCCCGATGGCTCCAAGCGGACCCGCGGAGCCTGAAACAAAATGAGCATTCATATCCGCCGCCAGAACCTGCGCCAGTCTAAAATCGAGACCCGTTGGGTTACTATCTCTCTTGCGGCGGCCCTGATGCTGTCCTCCCCTGCTTATGCCTCCCCCACGGAGACGCCAGAGCGCGAGACGCTTCGGATTTCAAAATCGCTTCGCCCGATCTCAGACGACCTGTGGAAGCAAGTCGCAGGCGAGCAGATCGCTGGAAAATACGACATCACCCGCGGCGACACTCTTTACGATATCTCCAAGCGCCTCTTCGGGGACGCACGCTATTGGCCTAAAATCTGGGCTCTCAACAACGGATCCATTTTGAATCCGCATCTGATTCGGCCAGGCAATCGAATTGCCTTCCTGCCAGGTACCGGCACGTCCCTTCCGACCGTATCGATCGAATCCGCTGATCCAGGTCATGACACCGAAGGCCACCCCGTCAAAGGCACTCTGACGGATGCCGAGCTTTCCGCGCTTCCCCCTCTTCCAAAAATTCCCGCTCGCAGCAAAGAGTGGCAGATGCTGCCCGAGCAATCCTGGGAAGCATCTCGAATCGAAGCCGAGCAAGCTTCCAAGGTTGAGATCTCTGTCATGGGAAGTCTGGACAAGGTCCACACTCTCGCCCCGTCGCGCGAACTTTCAATTTTTGCAGCAACCCAACCTGTTACGGTTTTTGGGGAGATTGTCTCCTCGCCGACCCAAACCACTTACCTGAAGGTTGGCGATCAGATTCTGATCCGCGGGCTAAGCGAAGAGATCAAGCCGGGCGAGACCTATGGAGTGATCCAAAGTCCGATCGCGCTCGAGAAGAACGAGAAAAAGCGTCAGGGTCTGGGTTATCACGTGGATGGCGAAGTCCAGATCGTCGGAATTCAAAACGGCTATTGGATCGGCGTGATCAAACAAGGGCGCGGCCTGATGGAGCGTGGCTCAAAGCTTGTCGCCCTTCCTCCTCGAGTCAAACCAATGGATCCGATTCCCGCTCCGGCA
Organism: Bdellovibrionia bacterium; assembly: GCA_045805065.1. Classification (GTDB taxonomy): domain Bacteria; phylum Bdellovibrionota; class UBA1018; order UBA1018; family UBA1018; genus CAZCBS01. The sequence continues at coordinate 4,651 of JBJMMA010000171.1, forward strand.
ATCATCCAGGGGCAGTTTTATGTTGATAAGGCCAGCTCAACCTACATTACAGGTCAGCACAGTTTCGGCTTTATCAATTTAGGATCTGAAGATGGCATCCAGGAAGGAATGGTTCTGGAGAGCTATCAACCCAATGACCTGAACACAGGAAAAGCCCTGTCCTCACCTGAGCTCTTTCACGTGGCGGATATGCAAGTCGTGCAAGTCAGTGAGCGTTTCAGCACGGTTCAGATCTTCTCGGGCGCCACGGAAGTTTACGATGGCATGCCTGTGCAGCTGCTCACGGACATTTCACACCTGCAGAAATATGGCGCGATTCCTTCTCCAAACGCCGATACGCCTCCGGCACCGGAGCCATCGGAGACGCCTCCGCCAGCCCCTGCTGATGACGCGCAATCGCTGGATGATCCTGCAGCAGCAACTGAGACTGTGCCTGTTCCAGCTCCCGCTCCTTCTCCAACAGCAGAAGTTTCTCCGCCAGCGCCAGAAACTGTTCCAGCACCCGAGGCTACTCCATCGCCTGCGCCTGTCGCAGAGGTTCCTCCTCCTGTGACGGCACCTGTCGTCGAGCCTGCGCCCGTTGAAGCTCCAGTTACTGCTCCAGTTGCTACGCCGGTTCCGGCTACTACTCCGGCTCCTGCTCCCGAGCAAGTCCCTCCTCCTCTGGTCGAGCAGCCAGCGCCTGCCTCAGTCCCTGCTCCCGAATCGGTTCCGGCCCCTCATCCAACGCATACGCCCAATGAGCTGGATGCATTGGATGGTGAGGACAAGCTTGCGCCACATGAAGAGAAAGAGCTTCAGCAGCTTGAAAACTACAAGGCAAAGGTCCCTCCTGCTCCTGCATCAACAGAAGCAAGCACTCCTGTCGCGCCCGAGGCGGCTCCTCCCGCTCCAACTGACGGCGAAGGCGTGCAAGTTTTCTAACTGATCCTGTTTTCGGGCTTTGGGTTTGAAACGAGGAATCGGTTTTGCCTGCGTTGCGATTTACCGTGGTCTGAGCGAGCATCGTTTCTGCACAAGGCGAGCGCATGAAGCGATTTTGTTCGTCCTACCCTGTTCATCACTTTGTGCGTAGTAACGCTGAGGCGGATTCGCCCCTTTGGCCACTTTGGAAAGTCGCGCGCCCACCGAACGAGCTTTTCATTCAAGGCAAAGCGGAAGCGCTCGATCTGCTTTCGCGCCTTCCGGCACGTGGACTTGCAATCGTAGGCTCAAGAGAGTGCCAACCTCGCTCACTCCATGAGATCACGCGAGCCCTTCGAGTCTTGCGAGGCTTTGATCTTGTGATTGTTTCGGGCCTGGCACGCGGGATCGATGCTCATGCCCATGCCCAAGCTCTGGATCTGGGCTTTCCAACTGTTGCAATCCTGGGATGCGGAATGGATTGGTCGTATCCCGAGGAAAATGATGAGCTTCGACACCGCATCCTGGATAGCGGAGGACTTGTGGTTTCAGAGTTCGCATGTGATGCAGCAGCAAAGCCTGATCACTTTATCCGGCGAAACCGCCTCATCGCCGGCTGGTCTTCAGCCACTTGGATTGTCGAAGCCGGTGCACGCTCAGGCGCAATCAACACTGCCACCTGGGCAAAACAGCAGGATCGTCCCTGCTTTGTGACCCCCTGCTACCCCGATGATCCTACGCTTGAGGGAAATCAGCGACTTCTGGAAAGCAGGAAAGTCAGCGAAGGTCAGGTTCGTCCTTTCTGGAGCGCAAGAAGCTTAGGCGAAGTCTGGCTCGATCTTGAAAGCTTCTTTGCCATGTCTAAGAAAGGGCCGCGACAAGCGAGCCTTCCGCTTCCTCCCGTCCGCACTCAACCCAACAGTCGACCCGAAAGTATGGCCGGCTTGGCAAAAGAGATTCGCCACGAGGTTTTGAAACACTCCTTTTTAAACGGAGGGATGACGATCGAGCAACTTCTCCAGTGGGGTAAAAATCGCGGTGAAAAACCTGAGATTTTCTACCAGGAACTCCGAACGGCAATTGAATCCGGTGATTTGCTGCTCCGTGGTTCGTCTCTGATTGCGCCTTCCTTATAATACGTATTTTTCATTTTTTTGTGCGAAGGAAAGCTCAGTAATTTCAATGTCATTCTGCACTGCATTAAGCCTTACCGAAGCAGACAGGAAAGATGCGCCCTTGAAAAACCTTCTCAATCACCCTTAAAGTGTCGGTCATGGCATCTCCGAAGGCAGCCTCTAAGGCATCATCAAAAACAGCTTCCCCGAAAGCTTCTAAGACCTCAAAAGCAGCCGCAAAAGCTGCTCCAAAGGCGACCGCCAAGGCTAAAAAAGCCCTGGTGATCGTTGAGTCTCCTTCGAAAGCTAAAACCATACAAAAGTACTTAGGGCGGGATTACATCGTCAAAGCCAGCGTCGGTCACGTGAAGGACTTGCCAAAGAGCAAGCTTGGCGTTGATCCTCAAAAAGGCTTTGAGCCGGACTATCAGATCATTCCAGCCAAGGTAAAAGTCATCGACGAACTTCGCGAAGCCTCAAACAAGGTGCCAGAACTCTATCTCGCAACCGACCCTGACCGCGAAGGGGAAGCTATTGCGTGGCATATTAACGAAGAGCTCAAAGCAAAGGGCAAAAAGGTTCATCGCGTTTTGTTCAACGCCATCACCAAGCCTGCGATCTTGGAAGCGATGAACGCGCCCACGACGCTCAATTCCGATAAGTACCATGCGCAACAGGCGCGTCGCGTGCTCGATCGCCTCGTAGGTTACAAGATCTCCCCTCTTCTTTGGGACAAGGTGCGCCGCGGAATTTCCGCAGGCCGCGTGCAATCGGTTGCGCTCCGCCTGGTTGTGGATCGTGAAGCCGAAATCAAAGCTTTCAAACCCGAAGAATACTGGACGGTGGAAGGCACGTTTGTAAAAGACGGAGTCGAATTCACCGCGAACTATTTCAAGATAAACGGAAAAGATCCTGAGCTTCCAAATCGCTCGTCCATCGATGCGCTTCTTGAAAACGTGAAGGGCGCTCAATGGCAGATCACATCGATTGAGCAAAAAGAGCGCTCCCGTAAGCCACAGGCTCCATTCATCACTTCACGCTTGCAGCAGGACGCAGCACGTAAGCTTGGCTTTAGCGCCAAGAAGACGATGACTCTTGCTCAACAGCTTTACGAAGGTATCGATCTCGGTGACATGGGCACTCACGGTCTCATCACCTATATGCGTACGGACTCCGTGCGCATTGAGCCAGGGGCTTTGCAATCCGTGCGCGAGCATATCGCGTCCGAGTACGGCAAAGACTATCTGCCTTCCGAGCCAAACGTTTATAAGTCCAAGAAAAGCGCACAAGAAGCCCACGAAGCGATTCGCCCAACCTCACTTGAGTTCACTCCCGAGAAGGTTCAGCATTTCGTCGAGCGCGACATGTTCCGCCTTTATCAGCTGATCTGGAACCGCTTTGTCGCATCTCAAATGGTGCCTGCGGTTTATGACTCAACCGCGATTGATATCGAGTGCCACGACAAGGCCGGCAATACGCAGACTTTCCGCACGACGGGATCCGTGATCAAGTTCGCAGGCTTCACCGCAGTCTATCAAGAAGCCGCGGAAGATGACGCCAAGAGCGACGAAAACGCTGAGAAGGCTCTGAAGCTTCCGCCTTTGAAAGAAGGCGACAAGGCTCAGAGCAAGGAACTCAATCCTTCGCAGCATTTCACGCAGCCCCCTCCCCGCTACACAGACGCATCGCTGATCCGTGAGCTGGAAGACAAAGGCATTGGCCGTCCTTCGACTTACGCGACGATTTTGTCCAACTTGCAGGATCGCGAGTACGTGGAAAAGCGCGAGCAGCGCTATTACCCAAGCGAACTTGGAACGGTTGTGACTGAGCTTCTCGTTCAATCCTTTCCGGACATTCTGAACTCCGAGTTCACCGCTGGAATGGAAGATCAGCTCGACGATATTGAAGAAGGAAAAACCGACTGGAAGAAGACGCTCGGCGCTTTCTGGAAGCCTTTCGAGAAGACTCTCGAAAAAGCCAAAGAGACGATGAAGAACGTCAAGCGCCAGGAAGTTCCAACCAACGTGAAGTGCGAAAAGTGCGGACACACGATGGTCATCAAATGGGGCAAGATGGGCTCCTTCCTCGCCTGCTCGAATTATCCTGAGTGCAAAAACACGCAGGACTTCAAGAAAGACGACAAGGGCGAGATCGTCATCATTCCAAAGGAATTCACCGACAAGAAGTGCGACAAGTGCTCACAGCCGCTTGTCGTGAAAAGCGGCAAGTTCGGCAAGTTCCTGGCTTGCAGCGATTACCCGAACTGCAAATTCACCGCTCCGGTCACGATCGGCATTCACTGCCCTGAGTGCAAGGAAGGCGAAATCGCACAAAAGCAATCGCGCTACGGCAGGCTCTTCTATAGCTGCAACCGCTGGCCAAACTGCAACTTCGCATGCTGGGACAAGCCTTTGTCCAAGGAATGCCCGCAGTGCAAGTATCCGATTTTGTCTGAAAAGATCACAAAGCGCGCAGGACTCATGCATAAGTGCGTGAAAAAAGAATGCGGCTTTGTCGACATCATCGATCCGGATGCAGGCAAGGCACCTCCGGTTGAGACCAAGGGCGAAGAAGTCGCTTAAGTTGGCATATTCCCTGCGTTCATTGCAGGGCATATGTTTCGCTTCTTTAAAAGAAAAGCAGCAGAAGAAAAACTTGAGCCGGTTGATGTGAAAGCAGTCAGCCCACTCCTCTTGCCGCCCGACGTGCCGGAAGAAGAAAAACTCGCGTATCACCCTGAGAACACCGTTCTCACCGAGGATATTGCCATGAATCGCTCCATTGCGAGCGGTGCTGGCACCTCCGGAGGTTTTGGTGCCTATCAGCCTTTCTTATCTGAAAAAGAAGTCGAAGAGCGCGAGCATCCTGAAGCCTGGCAGCATGATGAGCCTCCGAATACAGATGCTCCTCAAAGAGACGTGGTGATTGATCGGGTGGAGAACGAAGAGTCTCGCAAGGCTTCTTAAGCGGGCGCTGCTACAGATCAGCTTTTGCGGGATTTGGTAGCTTGGCCGTTCGCAAGCTGAGGAGAGTTTGTCTCAACCGGAGGCAAGCGGCGAACCATGCTGGACCACCACTTCTTAACGGAGGCACGCGCCGTTGCGCATTGCTCCTGAGTGATGACTTTGGAGTTATTGTAGATAACCGCGTTCATCACTTCGGTGTTTTCGTTCGCATGATAGAGATTGAGATAATGCCCAAGCTCATGAGCGATGATGTTTGGGAAGTTCCCCACTTTATCTTCTAGAATAACACCATACAGGCCGCTTCCTGGCATCTTGGTCCAGGCGTTCGCAGGAGTGTGGCCCAATCCCCCATCGCGCTTCCACTTGTAGGTGGTTACGATCAGGAAACTCGATTTCTCATTGAAGGTCTGGCGAATTCGATCCAGATCCGAAAAGTCTGTCGTATCTGCAGGCAATCCCGCGGCTTCGGGATCTTTCAAGACGAGCTCATCAATCTGAAATCCAATCTTACATTGGCTCCAGATCGAATTGACTGTCGAAAAATTGTTCTCAGCCACCACCGGACTGATCACAGGTTGCTTTGAGGATGGGTTCACGTAGACGACGTATTTCACGCCCAGACAGAGAAAATCCGGGTCATCGCTCACGCAAGTCTTCCCGATTCCGATCTGCTCGTGCGCTGGCGCGCGCGTTGCCGCAGGTTTAGCAACCGCGGACTTGATGTCCGCAGGTCTTGCGATCGCGGCATTTGCATCTTTCTGACCACAGACTGGCAACGTGCTTACGGCAAAAGCCAACCCTGTGAACAAAAAGGATTGTTTCAGTCGATCCGTGACTCTCAACTCTCTCAAACCCCTTTAAAAAACTCACCCTCTCGTATCCGTGAGAGAGCAAGCCCGGTGAATTTCCGGGAAAAAAGCATCTCTTAAAACGAGAATCGAGCCAAGTATTTTTTATCGTTTAAAAATATACCAATGAAACCAAACGAGAATTAACTTCGGATCATATTAGTCCACCAATAGCTTGCTGCCGCCCGGGCGGAAGCACATTGGGAGGAATCCAGGCGCGTGGAATTGGAGTAAATAATGGGATTCATCACGTCTGAATTATCGGAGACGTGTCCAAGATTCAGATAATGTCCAAGTTCGTGAGCGATGATATTCGGATACGCGCCCACGGGTTGCTCCATCACGACCCCCATCACATAGCTGCCCGGCATATTGGTCCATGCATTTGCGCCGGTGTTACCCAGGGTTCCGTTGCGGTTCCAGGTTCCCGTCGTGATCACAACCAGAAGATCATTCGTAGAAAAAACAGAACGAGCCTGATCAAGCTCGGGATAGTTTGTGGGATTCAAGTTGAGTCCATAATCTCGCGGACTCACGATGACAAGCTGGTCGATCTGAAATCCAATGTTGCATTGGCTCCAGATCATATCGATAGAAGCGACATTGTTTGCGATCGCATCGCGAGAAATGATCGGATTTCCAGCGGAGTCCGCATAAACAACGTATCTCATGCCGAGGCAAAGATGATCAGAATCGCCTGCCGCGCAACTGGCTCCGATCTCAGGAGATGAATGACTGCCAGTAGTGGATCCCCCGGGCCCTGCCGGAATCGCGATCGGAACGCCACTGATCAAGTCGCTTCCCTGAGGACTATCGCAACTCGAGACCGCACTAGCCATGAGAATCAAAAGAACCGAAAAGAACCCACGAGAGAACCAAGTCGACCGCACGCTTTGACTGAACATTCGCCACTCCACTTCGCTTCACTTCCAACTGAGACCAAGTCAAAGTCGACTACGCACGAGTGACGTAAAAAGTTTCTATCTGATTTATTTAAAATTTTGCTTGCCCGAAAAGCCATGGCGGATATGCTCTATAGCCTATGTTTAAATTGAACCTTCGAAAGAACAAGTCAGACGATCGCGCCGTTTCTATCGACCAGCAAGTGGCTCAACGCTTCCATGCTGGAGAATGCGACGCTTTCACAGAGATCTACAACGCGTTCAAAGCTCCAGTTTTCAGTTTCCTCCTTCGCCGTACGGAAAGCGTGAATGTGGCCGAAGATCTGTCGCATGACATTTTTCTCAAGGTTCTCAAGTCCCGGCACCTCTATGATCCTACCCAGGAGTTTGCTCCTTGGTTCTGGACTGTCGCGCGCAATACATTAAATGATCATCTCCGCCGCAAGATCCATGCTGCCATCAGCGTGCAAGTGGATGGCCCCGAAGCAGAGGCTGATGGCGTGGCCGCGCTTGTTTCTACCGCTGATATCGAAACCCTGGTCGTGAAAGACTCGGACCGCGCGGTTTTGATGAAGTTTCTCGGACAACTCACCAAGCTTCAGCGCGAAGCCTTGAGCATGCGCCTCGTTCACAAGCTATCCTATGCCGAGATCTCCAAGAGAATGAGCTTAAGCTTGTCTGCAGTGAAATCCCTCATTCATCGCGCGCAGGGATCTATTAAACTCGCATTCAGAAAAGAGCATAAGCGCGAGCTTCGTATTCTTGAAGCAAGTGATGCTTGAATCTGGCTGAGACCTGACACTCGAGTCCTGAATTAGACACAAAATGACGCACCATTTCTTCGCGCGAAGAAGCGGTGCGTCCAGATCCGAATTGTGGAAAAGGGTTCGAGATCTGACAGCAAGTCCGCATAAAACATGGGCTCGTCAGGCATGAGACTTTCATATCTGCCTGCCCCATGAGCACATCCAATTACGCCCCCATTTCTCTCCTCCAAACCCCGTACAAAAAACTCAGCAACGAGGAGTTACTTCAGAGAGCTCGAAACATCGTTAAAGACGAAAGAGCGATCCAAGCCGAAGTCATCCGCATTCTTGCCGAGGTAGAGCGCAGACGCCTCTACGCTTCACTAGGCTTCCGCTCCCTCTTTGACTTCTGCGTGAAAGAGCTTCGCTATTCAGAATCCGCAGCATGGCGACGGATCGCAGCCATGCGAGTGATCAAAGATCTACCTGGCGCCGAAACAAAGCTCGTAACGGGCGAGCTTACTTTGAAAGCCATGACGAGCGTTCACAATTTCCTGAACCATGAAGAACGCCACCATCATCAAACCTTCACGCTCGAGCAGAAAAAGCAAATTCTCCAATCCGTGGAAAATAAGACCGGAAGAGAAACCGAAGCCATTCTCGCCTCCCTCTCCCCGATCCCGGCACCACCCCACGAAAGAGAGCGCCAACTCAACGGCACGGACGTAGAAATCCGATTTGTAGCAGACGTCCCGCTCCTGGGAAGACTCCATCGCCTGAAGGATCTCAACAGCCACCGAGACCCATCTCGCAGCTACCGCGGGCTCTTTGAATGGCTTACTGAGCTTGGACTCAAGTCCGATCCTTTGCAAAAAACCAGCAAGGCTAAAACAACCCCCAGAACTACCGCTTCAAATCAAAAAGCTCCAGCCACTTCTAAGTCCCACACGCTCACTCGATCAAACTCCGATCGCTACATTCCCACTGATCTCAAAATCAAAGTCTGGAAACGAGATCAGGGAAAATGCACCTACACCGATCCAAAAAGCGGGCGGCAATGCGGCTCGACTTCATTTATTGAAATCGATCACATCATCCCCCACGCCTTGGGCGGCGAAACGACTTTTGAAAACCTGAGGCTCTACTGCAAGACGCACAATCTCGAAGCCGCACGAAAAACGTACGGAGATGGAAAAATCCAGTCCGAGATCCGCGCGTCAGCCCAAAAATCAGCTCAAAAAGTCAGCCCAAGAATCAGCTTTGATGAAAGTCGCGAACCAGCGCGCGCTTTCTTGCATGGCGAGCCATCGCAAGGTCAATCAAGCGCGTCAGAAGCTCCTGGTAACCAATGCCTGAAGCTTCCCACATCTTCGGGTACATGCTGATCGAGGTAAAGCCCGGCATCGTGTTCACTTCATTGAAGTAGAACTCGCCCGTGGTCTTATCCAGGAACAAGTCGACGCGAGCCAGACCTTCACACTCCAGAGCGCGGAACGCTTCGCGAGCGATATATTGAGCGCGCGCGAGCTGCTCAGGAGCCAGCTTGGCTGGAATCATGAGGGCTGCGCCGTTCTCATCGAGATACTTGGCTTCGTAAGAATAAAATTCGTGACCTGTTGGCGCCACTTCACCTGGAGCGCTCACCATGGCATCCAAACCTGGATCTGGATTCTCCAGCACGGCAAGCTCGATCTCACGAGCGGAGACCGCCTTCTCAACCAGGACTTTCGTGTCAAAACGGAAAGCATCTTTCAAAGCCGCATCCAGCTCTTCCGGAGTCTTGACCTTGTGAACGCCTACGCTTGAGCCAAGGTTGGCTGGCTTTACGAAAACTGGATATCCAAGTTCCGTTGCGATCTTCTGGGCTGCCGCTTGAGGATTCTTTTTCCAAGGCTCGTGCTTCAGGGCAACAGCTGGAACCACAGGAAGGCCCGCCGCCTGAATCAAACGCTTGGCGATATCCTTGTCCATTCCGACAGCGGACGACAAAGTCCCGCATCCCACATAAGGCACATCTGCGAGTTCCAGAAAGCCTTGAATGGTTCCGTCCTCACACAAAGGCCCGTGCATGACTGGAAAGACGACATCAATCGCCGTCATTGGAGCCATTTTGCCAGATCCGTTACCGCTCAGCGGCATAAGTTGACTCTGACCACTCACAGGATTTGGAGGAAGAACAACAGGCGGCAGGTTCTGATCCATCGGAAGAGACTGAGTATTTTTCTCAATCAGCGAGATATCATTCAAAAGCCATCGTCCCTGCTTATCAATGGCGATGGGAACCACTTCGAAGCGCTCTGGATCGAGGTTTCGGATCACCGATGCCGCCGAGCGCAATGAAATCTCATGCTCACCGGAGCGACCGCCATACAGAACCGCAACTCTCAGTTTTTTCCCGTTAGAATTTCCAGCATTTTTTGGCGACATCGAAAGTTCCCTCTTTCACTGATTCACTACCTGACTCAAGGTTAGCAAAGCTCTTTTCTTGATTCACTCGGAAAAGCTGAGTAGAGTCCCTCTATTGGACAAAATTTCTCGAAAGGATATTGTTCTATGTCCACCTCCAACAAAGAAATCCACGGCTCGCTGAGCTCGCACCTTTGGGATACGAGCGATCTTTACCGCAACGCCGTCATGCAGCTTCAAGAAGCTGCAACGACGATGAAGCTTGATCCGAACATCGCAGAGCGCCTCAAAGTTCCAAAGCGCGCTCTGATCGTGAGCGTTCCAATTCGTCTCGACGACGGAAGCATTCGCGTGTTCGAAGGATATCGCGTTCAGCACAACATGACCCTCGGACCCGGAAAGGGCGGTATTCGCTTCCATCCGGAAGTGAATCTCTCTGAAGTCGCAGGTCTTGCAATGCTCATGACCTTCAAGTGCTCGCTCGTGGGTCTCCCACTGGGCGGCGCAAAGGGCGGCATTCGCGTCGACCCAACCCAGCTTTCCCGCCAGGAAGCTCAAGCCCTCACCCGTCGTTACACGACTGAGATCAACATGATCATCGGTCCTGATAAAGACATTCCAGCTCCAGACGTTGGAACCGATGGCCAGCACATGGCGTGGATGATGGACACGTTCTCCCAAGAACGCGGCTTCGCGATTCCAGGCGTTGTCACCGGAAAGCCCATCGAAATCGGCGGCTCCCTGGGACGCGCTGAAAGTACCGGACGCGGTGTCGTTTACACCGTTCAACATGCAGCAAAGCACCTTGCTCAAATGGGCAAGCCAGGTCCTAAGATGGATAGCACCACCACCGTTGCCGTTCACGGCTTTGGTAAAGTGGGCGCGGTTGCTGCTCTTGAAATCTATCACCTTGGAACCAAGGTGGTGGGCGTCAGCGATGTGAGCGGCGGTCTTTACAACAAGAACGGCCTGAACATCCCTGATGTCATCAAGTACTTCAACACTCACCGCACGCTTGTGGGCTACCCAGAAGCCGAACTGATCACGAACGAAGATCTGCTCGCGCTTCCAGTGGACGTTTTGATTCCGGCAGCTATTGACGGCGTCATCACAAAAGCCAATGTCAAGAACGTCAAGGCTCGCATCATTGCTGAAGGCGCCAACGGCCCTGTCACCAATGAAGCGATCAACGAACTTGAAGAGCGCGGCGTGTTCATCATTCCAGACGTTCTCTGTAACGCTGGCGGCGTGATCGTGTCCTACTTCGAATGGGTTCAAGGGATTCAGAACTTCTTCTGGACCGAGAGCGAAGTGAACGCAAAGCTTGCTGAAGTCATGGCCACGGCTTTCAAGAAAGTCATGGACATTCAAGCACGCTATCGCTGCGGCATGAAGACTGCAGCCCTCATCGCAGGTGTTGATCGTCTCAACCGCGCGATGTTGCTCCGCGGATTGTTTCCTTAATGACGAGAGCCTTCGGGCTCGAGTCTTTGGACGAAAAATCGAAAACCCGTGGGACTCAAATCCCACGGGTTTTTTTCATTTAACAAGTCGTTTGACGTCGGCGTGAAGCCAGGTAAATTGTCGACATGCTCTACTGGCTCAAAATCCTTGGCCTGAACTTCATAGTCTGGATAGCAGGCTCAATCGCATTCGGCTGGTTATTGTTACGAGACATCGAAAACAACCCAGTTCCATTGAATGCAGACGGAACACTTCCCGGAGACTCGCCTGCCCTTCCAATCATCGGAACGTCTTTGCTCTTCTACTTCTTTCTCATCCTGGCAAACGGGGTTTACTTTTTCGTGAAGAGACATCAAAGAAAATCGGTCCAATAAATCACCGTTTCATTAAGCCTACAGATCTCAAAATCAAAAATGGAAATCCCAAAGGGCAGGATGCCCGTTCTCAAAATCTTGTTTTCAATTTAAAGCCCCAGCTTAATAGAAAACTTAGCGCTTCAGCCCAAGCTCTTTGATTTTGAGCTGCAAACCCTTGCGAGATAACCCAAGCTTTTCAGCCGCACGAGTCACATTCCCATTCGTCTCTTCAAGAGCCTTCTCAATGAGATCCCGCTCGACAGTCTGAGTCTGGCGCTTCACAAGTTCCTTAAAGCTCATCGGGCCAGAAGCATCAGGCGATGCTCCACCAATAGGAATTCCGACAACGCCTGCAGCCGCAGCAACCTCTTCGGGCAAATCCTCAGAAGATAAAGTCGCGCCATCCGACATCAAAACCATGCGCTCTAAAACATTTTCAAGCTGACGGATATTTCCAGGCCAGGAATAAGCCCGAAGAGCAGCCATGGCTTCAGGAGTGACCGAAGTAATCCCTTTCTTCAAGCGTTCATTGAACTGGCGCAAAAAGTAGCGGACCAAAAGATCGATATCTTCCTTACGATCACGCAAAGCAGGAAGATGAATCGGCACAACGTTCAAGCGATAGTAAAGATCTTCACGGAAACGCCCGCTCTTCACCTCGGCCTCAAGATCCTTGTTCGTTGCAGTCACAATGCGAACATCGACCTTGATCGTATTAACGCCACCCACGCGCTCAAACTCTTGCTCCTGCAGAACGCGCAGAAGCTTCACTTGCATCTCGAGCGGCATCTCGGCCACTTCGTCGAGGAAAAGCGTTCCTTCATGCGCAAGCTCAAAGCGTCCAGGCTTTGAGGCCACAGCACCTGTAAAAGCACCACGCTCATAGCCAAAGAGTTCGCTCTCGATCAGAGTCGCAGGAATCGCAGCGCAATTGATCTTGATGAATGGCTTTCCAGCGCGCGAAGAGTTGCGATGGATCTCATAAGCAACGAGTTCTTTACCCGTTCCGCTCTCCCCCCAGACCATGACGGTGGACGGAGAGTTGGCGATCTTGGAGATGATTTTGAAGATCTCCTGCATCTGAGGGCTGTTTCCAATAATGGATGAGATGCCGGGAGTAGTCGCTTCACCGCCGGACTCGGAAGACTTGCTGTCCTCAGAATGAATGGAGATCGGCTCTTTCTGCCGTTGCCGATAAGTCTCAACCGCTTTTTGAACTACGTTCAAAAGCTCGGTTTGATCAAAAGGTTTAGTAATGAAATCAAACGCGCCTTTCTTCAACGCGGAAACAGCAGCTTCAACGGTACCAAAAGCAGTAATGACGACGACCGGAAGCTCAGGATAGCTTTTTTGCACATGAGCAAGAATTTCCATGCCGCCTGGACCCGGCATATAAAGATCCGTAACCACGCAATCCAGCTCACCGCCGTCCGCATGCTCATCAATGGCAGCAATAGCTTCTGAGCTGTCGTTGTAAACGAGCGTGGAATGACCTGCCTTCTCGAGCATGGCTTGAATCACGAAAGTGATGTTCTTCTCGTCGTCCACGACGAGGATTTTACCTGGCACGATCAGTCTCCCCTTGTTTCGCAGCTTCCGACTTTTGCGCTTTTGCTACAACCGGTAATATCACGGAAAAGCGAGTAAATCTGCCCTCTTCTGAGGCAACCTCAATCCTTCCGCGATGGGCTTCGATGATTTTCTGCGAAATCGAAAGCCCAAGGCCTGTTCCGCTCGGAGTCGTCGTAAAGAATGGGATAAACAGCTTATCTAAGTTCTCTTTCTTGATGCCATGGCCGGTATCTTCCACCGAAACCAAAGCCTCAGAAAGCTCCGTTGATCCGCCTCCCTCAACTCGTACACGAATGAGCTTCTCGCGCGTTGAGTTTCCGCGGTTTTCAATGGCACGCACGCTGTTTTGAATCAGATTGATCAGAACTTGCTGGATCTGCTCAGGCTGGGCCATGACCTGAGCGGCGTTGGCCTCTTCCGATTCACACTCCAGTTGAAGACTGATATCGGCGGGAATCGCTGGCCGCATCTTCTCCACTGTTTTTTCGACCAAAGGCTTGAGCTCAACCGGCCTCAAGTCCAAAGCTGCAGGCTTTGAGTAATCCAGAAACTGAGTGACCACGCGATTCAGGCGATCGGTCTCTTCGATGATGATCTTCAAGAAGCGACTCTCAGGGCGCGACTCATCTCCCGAGTCGGGCTCAAGAAACTGCGCAGCTCCTTTGATAGCTCCCAATGGATTTCTGATCTCATGCGCAAGACCCGCAGCCATTTCACCGAGCGCTGCCAGGCGCTCTTTTTCGCGTTGCCTGACAAAGATCTCCAGGCTTCGCATCGTCTCAGCAGCCTGTTCAAAGTAAGGATAAATCTGAGGCAAAAGCCCCCAATTATTTCCCCACGGCTCAGGAGGCGATGAGACTCCCAGAACGACAAATCCCAGGATCGTCTCGTGATCAAAGAGCGGAATCAGCAAATTAGCATGCAACGCCCGGAGTCCCTGAATCAGGCCGGTCACATATTCACGCTGCTTGCGACTCGTCGAGCGATCGATTTCGTTCTGAAGAAACTGATCGAGCAAAACGGGCAGATCCCCTTTTTGATGAATTCTTCGGCAATGATCCACCATGGGATGCGTAACCAGAACTTCACGAAGTGAGGGCCGCTCCTCCTCGCGCTGCGGGACTGCCCCTAGCATGCGCACGCGGCGGTAACGAGTCCCATCGGGACGAAGCACATAGAGCGCGCACCACTCGGGCTGAAGCGTGAGCTCCACGGTATTTAAAACCGATTGAAAAAATGTCGCGGGATCCGTGATGCCGATCAGATGGCGTTGCGCCTGCCTGAGCGTCAGCTCGAGTCTGCGATACTTTTGAGTCAGCAAACGCCGGGTGAGATAACCCACCATGGTCCGGATGGGCTCCAAAAGCATGAGCAGAAGAAACGAGACAATGAAGGAGTTCAGGAAAAAGAGCGCCGTATTGTGTTCGATGTAGGCAAAAATCAGCGAGTAAACGATTGTCAGCGTGAAAGCGATCGTCAGCAAGACGAGAAAACGCGAGAAAAGAGCGCCGAAGTTCAACAAGCGCTGACGGGACACGGCCTGACTCAGAAAGAAGAGATAGACCGTGAGAGCCAGGTTCCCGACCGATGGCGTGACAGGCCCCATCCATGGCGCATGGTCCAGGCTGGAAAGAGCCAGAACAAAGAGCCCCCCGAAATAAATCAGGTTTCGTCTGGGAGGGGCATGTCCCTGGCGCTCCTGCCTGAAATCCAGCCACATGAGCTGGAGAATCTGGAGCACGACCATGCCCGGAAAGAAGTACATGATCTGAAGGACGACCGGGATCCTCTCGTAATGGAATCCGAGCGCGATGCTCAACAAGCTTGCCCCTACGATCGCAGCTGCCAGGATCCAGCGACTGAGCCGATCCTCCATCCGGACCATGCTGCGGATGAAGGCAAGGCCTGCCGGCGCCATCCAAAGATTCATCAATAAATGGATTTTATAGAACAATTCCGAGTCATAGAGCTTGGCCAGAAAGAAGAACAAGGCCCAGCCCGAGATGACCGTCGTCAGAATGGCGAACATCAGGAACAGCTTGTTCCTAACGTTCCTGGCCAGGACGGCCGAACCGATAGCGAAGCTGGTGATCGCGACAAGCAGTGAGGATTGACCCAAAACGTCCATTTCTCTTGGACATATCACGTTTGTCCTTAAGTTCCAGCCGCTTCAGCCGATGCGCACTAAGTATGGCTGAGGTGAATATGAATTCTAATGTCGCTGCTGATCGGGAAGTTCGCCGCTATCGAATTAACCCGGTCGAAATGATCATCCTTGCTACGATTGGCGGGGTGTTCTTGAACTCCATTTATCATCTTTTTTACGATCCGAGCGGGTTTCAACCTGCGGCCTTGAAAACCATGGCTGCAAACCCGGTTTCCGAGGGTCGCTCGCCTGCGAGCGTGACCGGCGCTTTCCAAAACGCCGAGATTAACTGCTCCAGCAATCCGGAGCGCGCCACCTCGGCCTCAAAAATTCGACTTTTAGGCCCACTTTGCAACGGCACTGAAACCGTTGATGGGACTGCGGCAGCTACGCCGGATCCTCTGATCCGCACTGTCGTCACAAATGAAACCAATAAGTTCAGCGCAACGGTCTTTACCGACGCGGCTTCAAGCAAGTTCACTACGGATTACATTCCGTTGAACCCGGGCAAGAACCAGGTCAAAGTTGAGTTCGCTTACAAGAGCGGCAAAACCGTGACGCAAGACCTGGCCTTCTCCAAGTACTGACTCTATCCTCAGCCAAAATTCAAAAACCCGGTAAAGCCCTGCTTTGCCGGGTTTTTTCTATTTACGGTCCATGCTCTAAGAGCCCTGAACTGACCAGAGACCTGACCAGAGACTTGATCAGGGCCCGCCCAGGCTTACCTGGCCCGGCAAACGAGTAATTGGACTTCTTTACGGTCAGCTTCGATGCCCTTCAGCGTGTCGAGCATCCGGGAAACGCGGCCTTCCTGGGCATAGCCATGAAACGCCACCAGACGATTTGCGATATCCGTCAGGCGTCTTCTGGTCTTTTCACTATCTTTGCCTCCCTCACCCAAATCACGATGAAGATAAGTCCAATCCAGATAGGCTTCGACTTTCTTGAGCTCCGACTGAGACCAGGACTGCCAGCGATCGCGCTCGTCGTCACTCCAGCTCGAACTCAGGCCCGAGCTTAGACCCGAACTCAGCTTGGCGTGGGGTAGACTCGCCTCTTCCTTAAAGGAAGCCACTGCGCGCTGAGCAGCATCGGAGTTCAAATGAGTCTCTAGCTGCGAGATCGCATCGGTCACGGTGTGATCATACTTACCGGTGCAGATTTCGCGCATTTCAGTGTTGCAGCTGCTGAGAGAAATCAGCATCAAACCTAAAAAGCCGTACACACTGAAATGAAAAAACCGAGTTTGAGAGCTCATTCAAATACCCTATCGGCACGAATTGCCCGTTAACTTCAGTCAAAAATTTTGAAAGTTTAAGTCTTCGAAATCTCTAAAACTTTTCTGTCACAAACTTAAACACTCAACTGTATACCTGACTAACAAGATCAGACGTAACTCGTTGAAATCGCAAAAAAAAACTTAAGTCGGCAGAAAGTTCTCCGAAGAGTCTCATGTCAGCAGGCAGGGATTGCCGGCTGATGAGCAAGGCTGAAAGGCTGAGCATGGAGAAAGAAAAATTCACGGAGGACGAAAAAATGACACTCACAGGAGACTAATTTTATGGGTTTACGGATTAATACGAATATTCAAGCAATGTCTGCACAACGCGCTTTGGGCCTGAACTATCAAGCTCAGAACAAGTCCCTCGAGCGCCTCTCTTCCGGCACTCGCATCAATCGCGCAGGCGATGATGCTGCAGGCCTCGCAATCAGCGAAAAGTTAAAAGCCAATATCCGCAGCATGAAGCAAGCTAGCCGCAACGCAAACGACGGCATCAGCTTGATTCAAACGGCTGAAGGCGCGATGAGCGAAATTGGCAATATCATGATCCGCTTGCGCGAACTGTCGATCCAAGGTTCTTCGGACACGATCGGCGACACCGAGCGCGGCTTCATCGATAAAGAAGTTCAAAAGATGAAGGAAGAAATCACCCGCATCTCCGCTTCGACCGAGTTCAACGGCCGCCATCTCCTCGATGGAACCGAAAACGAGCTTGAGATCCAAGTCGGCATCAAGAACAGTCCTGAGCTGGACCGCTTCCACCTCTCCACGACTGACTTGAAGAGCACGCTGGATGCTTTCGGAATGGAAAGCATCTCCACGATGACCAAGCAAAGCTCCCAGCAGAACTTGGCAACGCTGGATGCTGCGATCAACCACTTGAACGAAAATCGTTCGACCTTGGGCGCTTTCCAAAATCGCCTCAACTCGACGATCAATAACCTGCAAGTCTACACGGAGAACCTCTCTGCTGCGAACAGCCGCATCCGCGATACGGATATGGCTGAAGAAACCAGCGAGATGACCAAGAACTCCATCCTCACCCAAGCCGGTGTTGCGATGCTTGGCCAAGCTAACCAGACCCCACAAGCGGTTCTGAAGCTTCTCGGATAATTCGACAACTGTGAGTGGCAGCTGAAGTAGTGCTGAAGTGGTCAACAACGCCCTCTCCAGTTGCGTGAACCCTGGGACCCCCACGGCCGGATGCCGTGGGGGCACCGTTCACGATAAGATCGACGACCTCTTGTTTTTTTGCCCCGCGTCGGATAGTGCTCTCTCACCCTATGACAACGCCTTCCGATCGGCTTCCGCTTTATCATCCTGACTATCGCTACCCGAAGTCCGAGAACATCTACTCTGATAAAAACGCTGCTCTAAAGGGCCGGATTTACTCAGAAAACGATACGGAAAACCTTCGCGGCAAGTGGCGAGAAGCCTTCCCTGAGCGCCTCCGCTCCCCTCAAACCGAACTTCATTTGGAAATCGGCTGCAACGCCGGCCACGTCTCCGTCGAATGGGCCAAGCGCAACCCAAACCGCGCCTACATCGGCCTCGACTGGAAATTCAAAGCCATCCACCGCGGCGCTGAAAAAGTCATCAAACAGAACGTCGACAACCTGATCTTTTTCCGCGCGCACGCCATGCGCCTCAAATACATGTTTGGTGAATCCGAGCTCGATCAGATCGCCCTCTACTTCCCTGACCCTTGGCCAAAGAAGGCCCATTGGAAGCATCGCTTTATCAACCCTCAGCAGCTCAAAGACATCCACCAAGTGCTCAAGCCAGGTGGAATCTTCCACATCAAGACCGATCACCGCGGTTACTTTGATTGGATGGAAGAAGCGATTGCCGAGACCAAGTCCCTCTGGGAAATCCACGATCGCACAACCGATCTCCACGCTGGCAACCCTGCCCCTGAGAAGCTCGAGATCCCGGATGTGACGCTTTTTGAAAAGCTCTTCATCAAGGACGGGATTCAGATTAATAGCGTTCGTTTAAAGGCGATTAAATAAAAGGTGCCGCCGGAGGCTCCACTGGAGCCTCTCGGTTTGGCTGAGATGCGCGTCAATTCAAGCAGCATCTTTCAATCGACGCAAACCATCTGCAATCAAAAGGCGCATTAAGACCTGATAAGGAACGCCTCTCTTGTTTGCCACAGCCTTTAATTCTTTGATTAGTTCTTCCTCGAGGGCAACGCTTGTGGGCTTACGACGAGCCCCTTTTAGTCGGCTCATTCCCTCAATAATCTCGCTAGGGTCGAAATCAATCTTGTCGTATTCTTTCGAGCGTTTTGCGTATTTCTTCATAGAGCCCTCTCTCTTTGCGACTGGCAGGTCTTGCGCTGATCGGCCGCACGCGACCATTCCGAAAAGTGAAAACCACAGAGACCAGCCTACTCGAAACTGTCGATCCAACCACACAAAGACGTTCTTCACTCACTTTGGGAGATACTTGTCTTCCAAGCGGAACAGCAGCTTTAAGTTCAAAGACTTCTTCAACTTCCCGAGCGCTAATCCCATGCTTTGCATTACTTTTAAGAGAGTTCCCCCGATCCCACTCAAACTCGAAAGAAACGCTCTCAAAGTACCAATAGGCCAGCCAAAGAACGAACTTGAACTGCCCCATACTACACACTGCAATACACTATACTAAAGTGTACTAATAAATTCAATGCCCTCATATGCCCGTGCCCTGATTTCATCGAAGAAAAGGCTGCTACTCCGGCAGATAACTCAAAGCACTCATCAGAGACAAATGAACGCAGGCGGCACAACCCTCGCAATCCAGATCGGCCTCCTGAATCTCGCAGCCCTTCGCTCTCAACGCTCCCAAAAACTCCCGAGCCATCGCTTCAATTCGTGGGTCTTCAAGATTTGCCTCGAGAAAAATGGGGAGCACCCCAAGCAGCTCCTCTAAATCATAGGAAATGAAACTAAGTCTTTGGTTATCTGCGGTCTCGTCGTTTTTAATTTTCATGCCCGGCTATGAGCATGAGGTATACCGCTCCATTGCACTTAAAACATAAAGCGCGCATCTTACGCGATTAGCAACAAGACCGTCAGTCTAAAACACAGACTATCAGAGTAACTATCAAGCCTGCTTCCGAAGCCCAGCAAAATCCCAGATATCTTTGCCAGCTTTCTTAGCCCACTTGCGAAGCTTCTTGGCATCGATGTCTTTCACGTCTTGGAAGTGAATTTCAGCCGCTTCAAAACTTCCAGTGGCCTTAAGTTCAGGCTCATTGAATGCCTGACCATTCCAAAAGAGCAGGTTCACGCCTTTTTTGGGAGTGACACGAAAACCCACGACTGCGTTCTCCCCCACAAACCAGACAGGAAAGCCGTGATAGAGCTTTGAAGTAGTCTTAGGCAGAGTCTCTTTGAATTCTTTCGAAAGAGCGCGGCAGATTTTTGCATACTCAGGCTTCTGCAATTTGATGTAACCACTGACCGTGGTCGCTCCGCCAGACTTCACTTTCGAGACTTTTTTTGTCATGAAAGCAATCTTATTCAGCCGCGCTCAACTCTGTCTAGATCTTATTTCCCAAGATCACTTGTAACAAACCGCCTCGATATTATTTCCGTCAGGATCCAGCAGAAAGGCCGCATAGTAACTCTCTCCATGCTCGGGTCGGAGACCTGGCTCACCATTGGATTTTCCGCCCGAAGCGAGTCCTGCACGATAAAACTCATCAACAGACTTTCGCGACGGCGCACTTAAGGCAAGATGCATGTTTCGAGTTGCTCCTTCACTCCCTTCTGCATGGAGCCAGAAAAGATAACTCTCATCTGTCCCATAAGCCGTGTACTGCTCAGTGTCCAGCTGAGGACCTACTCCTAGCGCTTTCAGGATCGCCGTATAAAATTTCGAACTCTTTTCTTTATCTGAAACATTCAGAAAAACGTGATCGAACATAAGTGCACTTCCTTTCAGCTTAAAATTTAAATGGTCGGTACGGATCCACCGTCGATGGTAAATTCGCTACCAGTGATCGCGCTTGCGCGATCAGAAGCCAGGAACGCGACGAGTTCAGCCACTTCTTCGGGCTTACTTGGACGCCCAATCGGAATTCCTCCCAGAGCCCTCATCAATTCCTGCTTGGCGCTCTCGTAGTCGACGCCGGCTTTGTCAGCAAGCCGATTAACCAATGCGGTCGCGGCCTCGGTTTCGACCCAGCCCGGAGCAACGGTGTTTACGCGGATTCCCTGCGGACTCACTTCTTTCGAAAGTGCCTTGCTGTAAGTCGTAAGCGCGGCTTTTGCTGCCGCATATGCAATGGTGGATTCATAGAGCGGGAGCTTTCTCTGAATCGATGAAATGTGGACAATCGCGCCCGATTTCTTTTGAAGCATCGAGGGCAATAGAGCGCGATCCAGACGAACTGCCGATAAGAAATTGAGGTCTAAAGCTTTCTGCCACTCAAGCTCAGTCAACGCTCCAAATCCTCCTCCGGGGGCCGAGGAGCCTCCAGCGACATGCACAATAATGTCGGGAGCTTGAAAACTGGCCAACACTTCTTTCGCCACCCGCTCGCATCCACTGGGAGTTGAAAGATCTGCCTGAACAAACGATACCCGCTCGGAGAGTAAACGTTCGGGTTTTGACCGCGCTGTCGTCAGGACTTGAGCGCCGGCATCGACGAGGCGCCGCACGATAGCGGCACCCATTCCCTTTGTGCCTCCCGTAACCAGTGCACGTTTTCCACGAAAGTCGTTCGTCATAAATGGCTCCTTCATTTGTCTCTATGTCGATACATGTATTTTAATACAGATCTGTATTAAAATAAATACAAACCTAAACTGGGCATGCAACCTATCGAAAACATGGCTATTTATTTGATTGTTATAATTCAGATCTGTATTGTAATCCTTATAGGACGCCACTATGTTGCGAGACAGAACATGAAAACGAAAAAAGGCGAAAAAGAGAAACTCAGACGAACGATTCTAGATCAAGCGATTGCTTACTTTAAGAAGCATGGGCGCAGTGGTTCAGGAACAGAAGACATTATGAAGCGAATCGGCCTGACTCGAGGCGCGCTCTACAGCCATTTCAAATCAAAGGACGACTTCTTTGCACAGTCCGTCTGCCATGATTTAGGTCAGCTCGAAGAGAGCTTGAAAGCAAGATTTCAAAAAGACAGCACGACCGCGTTGAAATCGATCATTGTAGATCACCTTTCGGAAAAAAGTCTCGTTGAGATCGAAAACAGCTGCGCTTTTACTTCGCTGAGCTCTGACATGCAAAGATGCAAGGCCACGCACCGAGCGCTCTACGAAGATTACATGATCAGAATTTATGATCTCTTCTCAAAAGCTCTGCAAGATCAGTTTCCCGAAGACTCCCCTGAAGAGAACCATGACAGGGCACTGAACCTATATTCGAGCTTAGTAGGCACACTCACCATGGCAAGAACGATGAAGGACCCAAAACGGGCCCGAAACATCTTGGAGTCCGGAAAGAGACTCCTTATCCAAAGCTATGTACCGAAAGCCTAGTCAATCGCCTTTTTGAAGGATCGACTGAAG
Organism: Bdellovibrionia bacterium; assembly: GCA_045805065.1. Lineage (GTDB taxonomy): Bacteria > Bdellovibrionota > UBA1018 > UBA1018 > UBA1018 > CAZCBS01. Next base: position 26,885 of record JBJMMA010000171.1, read on the forward strand.
CTTCAACAAATCAGTTTCAATAAGCTTTGCATCCTGATCAAAGCTTGAATCCGACATGCTCGGCAGACGATAAAGAGTAAAAATTACTTCACTCCCCTCCCCGTTTTTTACAACACGAAAAGGATTATGATTCACGTCGCCGGAAGGAAGAGTCACATCGTGATCCATCACGCCAAATGGATTTGAGGGTGCGAACTTTACTCTGACCTGTCCCATCGGGGAGTCGGCGATCCACTCGTCTCCAGAGCGTGTGATTGTTGAACGACTGAGCCCTGCAGCCCACTTCGGCAAGTTTTCTGGATCGGAAGCAAACTCATAGACATCAGTAACTGAGCGTTGGATCGAGACACTGATTTGCTTTGCTGGATAGATCATAGAAAGCGTGAGGCCTACTCAGTAGCCTTAAGCTCAGTCCAGATCTTATCCCACTCACGCATCGAATCCCCCAAGTCCTGAAGCATCTCAAACTTGGAGAGATCCCTTTCAGACGGGAACATCGCGTGGTTGTTCAAAATCTCGGGAGGCAAGAGAGACATGGCAGCCTGGCTCGTTGGCGACACAAAAACAGTTTTCACTGTCATCGCAACGATCTTTGGCTCAAGCAGGAAATTGATCAGCTGATGCGCCTCATCGGCATGCTCAGCAGAGGCTGGAATGACGAGATTATCAATCCACCAAGTGCCCCCCTCCGCAGGGAGAATGTAATCGACCTGGCCATTCATCTTCGAGCGAGCCTGCATTGAATCGCTCACATAAGCTTGCGTGACTGCAGCTTCGCCATTCGTCAAAGTCAGCAGGGACTCAGACGAATAAAGCTTCACGCGCTTACGCGTTGAGATCAGAAGCTTCTTCGCCTCTTCCAAATCCTTGGCATTTTTCGTGTTCAAGCTATGACCCTGAAACTTGAGAGCCGCACCTATCACTTCACGAGCGTCATCCAGGAAAGCAATCTTTCCCGCCAGCTCAGGGCTTTCAAAAAGATCCTTCCAGCCTTTCACCTGGCCTTTATAAAGCTGGCGATTGACCGCGATCCCCGTCGTACCCCAATCAAACGGGAGTGAGAACTCATTGGTTGGATCGTAGGCCTTCTTCAAGAAACGAGGCTCGAGACTCTTGGCGTTCGGGATCTTTGCAGGATCCAACTTCTTCAAAAGCTTGAGCTGGATCATGCTCGTGACCATGTAATCGGATGGCACAACGACATCAAACCCTGCTCCACCCGCTTGCATCTTAGCCAAGAGCTCTTCGTTTGATGAATAGTTGGAGACAATGACTTTAATGCCGGAGGCTTTCTCAAACGCAGCCAGCATCTCTGGCGTCACGTAATTAGACCAAATGCCGAGATGGACTTCTTTTGAAACTTTCGCAGCGCTAGTCATTGATGTCGAGCTTTGGTCTGTCTTCTTTGTACAACCGGTCGAAACAACTAAAGTGCTGACAAGTGCGATCCCAACCAACGCGAGGCGAGCAAGCTTCATGAGCAATAGTTACGGCATGTAACGAAAGGTCACAAACACTTTTTTGCCAGCCAGGACTTGAATCGTCTTATCCGGAGTTGGAGCACCGCCCCCCGGTAACGCGCGTACCCGATATGTGCCAGGCTCGACCGGAATTCTCAGAACTTGAAGATCATGTGGCAAAAGGTTCCAGGAGCGAAGATCCGCTTGATCGCTCGCATAGAGCGCCACTTTGGTCAAAAAACCCAAGAGCGGGCTATTGGTTTTTTCAGCAACGGCATAACCCACCGCTTCTTTCGCGACAACTCCTGCAAGTTTACGCGCGACAATCCCAGCGTACTTTTCGTCGAGAGCTTCGATCGAGGCTTTCTCGATATTATCGAGCATCGCGGAAGTTCCGACCTTCTTCCAATCAACCTGAGCAAACTGCGATGGAGCAACCTGAGCTGAAGCGATTTCAATATCGGCGCTCATCACAGGGTTGTGGCGCGGATAGAACTTCGGGATCGACGAAAAGTTTGGATGCGGCCTTTTGATCGGTGAGATCCCATTTTGATAGACAACGATGATCTCGCCTAAACCAGAGCGAGGCGCGGACTTCTTGGCTGCCTCATGATCCGCCTTGGACAGATGAAACGCCTCGTCCCACTCGTCCATGGCATCGCTCATGTGCGAGAGCCAGGCGGTACGCCAGAGGTCTTTTCCAATCTCAGGAAAACCAGGCTGGATGCGATAGACTTCTTTGTAATCGATGTAAGCGTTATTGGCGTCCCCTTCTGCTTCATAAAGGATGCCGGACATGTAACGAGCAAACGCGCTGTACTCGTAGTTACGCTTGCCATCCGTCTTCATCAGATGAAGCTTGTGGTTCACTCGGCGCGCTTCAACGAGCGCATCCTCGGTATTGCCCAGCATCGCGTAATCAAGCGCGAGATAAGCGTTGATCAGGACCTTCTCAAAGTCCTCGCCTTTATAGTCTTTAATGTTGTCAGAAGTCAGGACCGTCGCGCTCTCAGTCGCAAGACTGGTGTAGTCCTTGATTTCCGCGATCTTGTCGGCCTTGAGAAAGGCTTTGATGCTCTCTTCGTATTTGCCGGCCGTGTTGTAAGCCAGGCCAATATCCAGAAGATAGAGCAAGGAATCGCGCGAGTCAGTGCCGTGCTCGTCTAAACCCTTTTGGAGACGAGTTGCCGCCGCTTCATATTGTCCCTGGCGAAAAAGCGAATCCGATTCATGATCGGACATTCTGGCTGAGGAGCACCCGGTGAGTGCCCCCCAGGCCAGTGCAAATACTGCCAGCGCTGAAAGCGCCCGCATTCTTAGAATCCTACGCTTCTCTTACGGTATTTCTTACGAACTTGCTTCTCGGTCGTGCAATCAATCGTCGAGGTTTCCATGTTCGTCATGTTCACCGTGAGCTTGTAATAGATGAACTTGGTATTTCCGACTTCCTGCACGTTCGTGGCAAGTGCGCCGCTCAGGACATAATCCGCGCCGATCTGCTTGCCCTTCTTCTTGGCGGTGACCTGATTCACAGCGCCGCCTTCTTTGTTGTACTCGTACTCGGCGTCGAGGGTTCCACGCTCTTCCTTATTGATGAAGCGGACCTTGCCGGTGTTGATGAGCGACGTGCGGATCATATCAGTCATCGAAACCGTATCGATATGCTCTTCTGTGCGGTTCTGCACTTTCTCAACAATCACAACCGGAGGCTTAGGTGCGTTTGCAACCCAAGGGCAAGCGGCCATGGCTTTGATCGCAGTGTCTGCCATTTGCTGCATGTCGGCTTCATTGAACTTATCGTCCAACAATTCAACACGGGTTGGATCATCGTATTCACCTTTAGTGAATGCTTTTGGACCGCAACCTGATGCGAGCAGGCTCACCAGACATGCTGCCCCGCCTAAGAACAAAAGATTCGAACGCATAGCGATATCCTTTCAAAAATAGCTGATCCCATCAGTGTTATGGACGAGCGCAATAAAAGCAAGGGGGTGAAGGACTTAACGCGCTCAGTCGCGGCGGACATCTATAAAATATCAGGCGCTTAGCTGGCGGCGCGCATAGCTCTTTGGAGCGGCCTTTGTTAAATAAGAAGCAGCAATCAACTCAGATTGAAACGAGCACACAGATATGGTGTTCTCACTAAACCCCACATGGCTTCCCATATGGCTTCAACACCAGCTCATGCGACCACCACGATTCATTCGATCGTCAGGCGTAACCTTGTTTTCGTTCATGGCAAAGGAGGCGTGGGAAAATCCTCCGTCTCCGAAGCGATTGCATGGGCGCTTGCAGAGGATGGCGCAAGAACTCTTCTGGTCGAATTTGAAGACCCAACACGCGAGCCGGGTGAACTGAAAAGCTTAGGCCCGAAAATCTGGCACCTCAACGCGGATGCGTCCATTGCCTTTGAGGAATATTCCGAACTCAAAATCGATAAGCTCTCACACGGTATCTTGAGTGGCTTAGGCGGCTTGGGATCATTTGGCCAGAAGAGCATGACCAAGCTCTTCACGCAGAATAAGCTCATTAAATACCTCGCGAAAGCTGCCCCTGGCATTCACGAGCTCGTGCTCTTAGGCAAAGTCTGGCATGAGCGAAACAACTACGATCATGTGATCGTGGATTTGCCATCGACCGGCTATGGACTTGCAATGTTTCAAAGCACGGCAAATTTTGCGAAGCTTTTCGGCGGCGGCCCGATCTCTTATGATGCGGAGGCCATGCTTGCGACGTTTCGCGATTCTTCTCAGACCGGAAATCTGATCATCGCGCTTCCTGAAGAAATGCCTTTGCGTGAAGCGATCGATCTCAACGGTTATCTGAAAGATCTATTCCCATCCAACCCCGCGGCCTTTTTAGTCAACCGTCGGTTTCCCGATGGTAAAATCCAGGCTGCAGCCAACAACGACTCGTTATCTGACACTCCCAACGAGTGGTCCTCCCCTTACGCTTCATCGGCCATTGATTACATCGATCGCAGGCGCAAGCTCGAGTCGCATAATCTGAAGCTCTGGTCTCAATCAGGAATCACTTATGGGGAGCTCGACTATTTACCGCCTGATCACTTGAAGCATCACAAAGGACACAAGGCGGAGCAATTGGGACTGACTCGTCGTCTCTCTCAACAAATGCATCAGCGGGGCTACGTATGAGCCACTCACTCGACGCCGTATTCACAAAACGCAGAATCATCATTACCTGCGGAACTGGCGGCGTGGGAAAGACCACTCTGAGCGCAGCAATGGCAGTGCGCGCAGCCCTCTCAGGCAAACGCACCGTCGTCATCACGATCGACCCCGCAAAGCGCCTGGCCACATCCTTAGGTCTTGAGAAACTCGGCGATCAGCCGACGGATCTGACAGAAGCTTTGCGCGAAGCCTGCCGCCGCGTCGCGCCTGAGCACGCAAACTTCACGGGCAAGCTTGAAGCCATTGTCCCGGACACCAAGCATACGTTTGAGACTTTTGTCCGAAGCATCGCCTCCTCGGACGCAAACGCTGAGCGCGTGCTTCGCAATCCGATTTTTCAGGTCTTTGCCAAGGAATTCTCCGGAACCAACGAGTACATGGCGCTTGAGCGCCTCTACTCGCTGGCAACGGATGAGGATTACGATTGCATCGTTCTGGATACGCCTCCCAGCCGCAACACACTCGCATTTCTGGATGCGCCAGGTTTGCTAGCCAGACTCTTTGAGGAGAAGCTCATTCGCTGGCTCACCATTCCTGCCAATAAGATTGTTGCCGCCGGCATGAAGAAAGCGATGGGAGTTCTCGAGCGTCTCACAGGTTCTGGCTTTATGACCAACCTCGTGGATTTCTCGAGCGCCCTTTTTGAGATGCAGGCCAAGTTCGCCGGCAACCTGAGAAAGGTCATGGAGCTTCTCCGCTCTGACCAGGTCGGCGCGCTCATGGTGACCACCGCAAACCCTGAAGCTGCCCCTGAGATTCAGCACTTCATTGAAACTTTGAAGTCTCGGGGAATGAACTTTGAGGGTGTCGCCGTTAACCGAATGCTCAGCCCATTGGGTGAAGCCAAGGCCGGCGCTGCTTCAGACGAAGCCCTGACCCTGATTGAGTCATTGCAGGCTCGTGAGAGAGCCATTATTGATCAGATCTGTTCTTCTGAGCTTCCTGTTTGTGTAAAACTTCCAGAACTTGCTCGAGACGTTCATTCCGTGGAGGACCTGCTTTATGTCGCATTGGCACTTGCGGCCTGAATCGTTTTTTTACAAGGCTGCAACCCTGGCTCTGTTGGCAAGCAGTATTCCCTGCTCTGCGTTTGCCGCAGACTCAAGCCTCGGCCCAGTCTCCGAAGCAGAGAGCGCGATTCTCTGGAAAGATTCCCAGAAATACTACAAAACCGAAGACTGCGAAAACGCGCTCTCGCGCTTGAAGCGTCTGGTGGATCGATATCCAGGTTACCCAAGCGCTGAAGATTATCGGAAAGCCCGCTTTGAGCTTGGACACTGCTATTACGAGCAAAAGCAGGACGGCGAAGCCATCAAGACTCTCAAGACCTATCTTGAAGGTCCCGGTGATCATCCGGATGCCGAACGGGCTCGGGAGATGATCGGGCTTGCGCAGCTTCGCACAAAGAAGCTTCATGAGGCGTATCTCACTTCTGAAGAGCTTCAGAAGTCGGAATCGTTGGAGACTCAAGCCAAAGCGCTTCTTCTTCGTTCTCAAGTCTGGATCGCAAGAAATCAAAATGGCAAAGCCAAGGCATCGACTGTATCCGCGCTCGCACTTGCGGATCAATCGCAGTCCAAACCGCTTCTGGCTCAAGCACGCACTCAGGAATTTGAGATCCTGACTCGCGAATGCGCGCTTCCTTCCGCTAAAAAGAGCGCAAAAGACGAGGCCCGTGTTCGGAAAGATATGGAGACTCGCGGCACCTGCCTGACCGAAGCCTTGATTCAGTTCCGTAAAGCTCTGGCGCCCGAGCATACTGCCTCTGCCGAACGCGCGACTTTGATTGCAACTCAAGCCTTCAAGGACTATCGCCGAGCTTGCGAAAACCCACCTAACCCCCCAAAGCTTCAGCCAAAAGATCGCACGGCTGAACAATTGAAAAGCTACAAAGTCGAACTTGCCGACCATTTGACTCAGATTTACGAGACACATCGCAAAGCTGCCCTGCAAATGATAAGTAATTGGAAACAAGAAAACCCGCCGCCGTCCGAGTTTGTCCAAAGACGCCTGCAAATCCTCGAGGAATCCCTCAAATGATTTCGAAAACAAAGAAACTGCTCGCCACTCGCATTCAAAAGAATCGCAGAGCTCTTTGGGATTGGCACTTGGCGCATGCAAGGCAAGCTCCTCCCCCATTCTATTGCTCAATCGACCTTCGCGACTCGGGTCACAAGATCGTTCCTGTGGATAGTAATCTTTATCCGGCGGGCTTTAACAATATCTGTCCGGAAGATCTTCGTGCCGCACCTCCTGTGATTCGCGCTCAAATTGACAGCACGCTAAGTCGCTTGGGGCATACGGATGCAAAGCGCGTTCTGATCATTCCTGAATCCCATACGTCCAACACTTACTATATCGAGAATCTGTATTACCTCGTTCAGGTCATCACGAACGCTGGCTACGATGTCAAAGTAGGCTGGTATGGTCCGGTTCCGGAAGGAACGGCAGGCGCTCTTCAGCTTCGCTCGGCAACCGATAAGCTCGTGGAAGCCTGGCCAATCCGCATCGAAGGCGGAAAAATCTCGGTTGATGGTTTTGTTCCTGACCTGGTGGTTCTGAACAATGACTTCTCCGGCGGTTATCCAATTCCTTTGGACGAAGTAGGACAACCCATTGTTCCATCGCACACCCTGGGATGGCATACGCGCAAAAAGAGCGAGCACTTCGTTCATTACAATGCGCTTGCCGCTGAATTTGCCAAGATCATCGATATCGATCCTTGGATCATTCAGATCGATTCTCAGGAAGTCGATCGCGTGAACTTCAATGAAGAGCAAGGCATTGATCAAGTGGCAGAAGTCACTCGCGGCGTGCTCGAGCGCACGCAGGCTGCCTACACTCGCCACGGAATTGATCAAAAGCCATTTGCCTTTATCAAGAACAACTCCGGCACCTACGGCATGGGAATCATGGTCGTTCACTCGGCTGAAGAAGTCCTGGCCATGAATCGCCGCACAAAGAACAAAATGAGCGTTGGCAAAAACCGCCAGCAAATCCAAAGCGTGGTGATCCAAGAGGGCGTTCCAACGGCAACTCTCGTGGATCGCCTGGCCGCAGAGCCTGTCATCTATCTTTGCGGAACGGAGCTCATCGGCGGATTCCTTCGCACGAACAGCGAAAAGAACGTCGAAGAGAACTTGAACTCGCAAGGCATGGTCTTTAGAAAACTTTGCATGTCCGACCTCAGAAACCCTGATACGGAAACTGACGAGGACTTGAAGGAAGAGCCGATCCTGGAGCTGGTTTACGGCTCCATCGCCCGCATCTCAGCCCTAGCGACTGGACGCGAGCTTTTGGCTCACAAGGAAAAACTCAGCGAACGCATGCCTTCTACGGTTTAAGACAACCGTTTAAGCCCTCAGAGCATCAACGATAGCGGCCTGAACCTTCGCGTTCTCTTCAGGAGTGCGAAGCTTCGCCTTATGAAAGTTGAAATCGCTGAGATCCTGGGTTGGGATCAAGTGCACATGCACGTGCGGCACTTCCCAGCCTGCGATGACCATACCTACGCGTCCGCAGCCCGTGGCTTTTTGAATCGCCTTGGACAGCAGCTTGGCATTTCTGAAAACGGCCGAATAGACAGGCTCCGGCACATCTGCAAAGTGATTCACTTCAAGCTTTGGCACGACAAGCGTATGACCCAGCTGAATCGGTTCGCGCGTCAGAAGCGAATAGGTCCATTCGTCTTCATGAACTTTGTAACTTGGAAGCTCGCCACGCATGATCTTTGAAAAAATCGAAACGCCTGCGCGCGCTGGCAGTGCAAATCCTTCGCCGCCGAATTCCTGAAATGGGATCGCTTCAATCACCGCATCCGTATTGAGGGGGCCATACAGATGCGGGAAACCCTCACCGCCACGAGATGGCTCGACTTTCAGTTGCGACTTGAGCTTGCTCTCATCCACTCTCAGCAAAACAAGATCCCTCTCACCGCGATAATGCTTGTTCGCGCTCTCCACAGCTTGATGAGGATAGGAAAAATGAATGAACTTCTCTGACGTAAGCGATGGGGCAACGAGTTCCCCTTTGGCTTGCGCTTTTTCCCAATCCGATTTCTTTGCGATGTGAAGAATGAAAGGTGCTTTCATGAGGATCTCCAGTTTGGATTTACCAGGCTATTCAGTAAGGACAAGCCGAAATATCACCCGAGCAAGATCCGGGACAGCCCGAGCTCGGGCTGCAGCAATTGCTTGCAGAGCCACAAGAGGCACCATTAGAAGCGCAGTAACATAAGTCTAAGATTCCCGTGGGCAAACTGCACAGGACATCAGCAAAGATAGCGTTACAAGCCCCAGCGTTTACTTTGTCGTAAGACAGCGTAGTCATTAAAAATGAAACCGCCATGATGATAGCAAGAGCAACCCTCATGCGTTTTAGTATATGAAGAATACTTCTCAAGTTAAAGTTTAAAAGTTGCGACTCAAGATCAGGCAAAAATAGCAGCGATTACGGCCGTTTAGGTGCCAGGTCGCGGTGACGACTGGAAGTTACAAGGCTTTTGCCTTCAAGGCTCTCATCCGCACGAAGCTCCACCCGATATCCTTGAGCAGCCTCAATGAGCTGAAGTCCATCGACGTGCATCTTCTTTTTCTGAAAATCAGGCTCAAGCTTGACGCGTGCGCGAGCGTCTTCGAACGACTCCGCAGCGACCACGAAGTTCACGTGAAATTCGTAAACACCATCGACGACTTCAGTGTCATAGAAACCGCAGTGAACCAGAAAAAGCTTCAAGCTGTTCATGAGATTATTTCAAAGTAGGTTGGCCGGGACGCCAATCCGCAGGACAAGCCTCACCTGTCTTCAGCGCCTCAAGCATGCGAATGACTTCCTCAACAGAACGCCCCGTTCCCAGAGCATTCACGGTCATCCACTGAAGCGTGCCTTTTGGATCAATCAGAAAAGTTCCGCGAAGCGCGACACCGCGCTCTTCCATCAAAACGCCGTAGTCGCGAGAGACATGATGAGCCGTATCGGCAAGGACCGGAAATTTCACTTCTTTCAAATCGCGCTCAAACCACGCACGATGCGAGTACTCGCTATCGGTGCTGCAGCCCACGATCTGGCAGCCCAGGTCTTTGAACTTTTGTTCGTTCTGAGCAAAGGAGCGAATCTCGGTTGGGCAGACCATCGTAAAGTCGAGTGGGTAGAAAAACAGGCAAACCCATTTGCCTTGAAAATCCTTCAGCGCGACTTCCTTGAACTCACCGTTCACATAAGCCTTTGCTTTGAAATCCGGAGCCAGGTGTCCCACTTTCAAAGTTGCTGACATCGCGTTTTCTCCTTTGTAATGATTCGAAATTTACGAGATCCTGAGCTTATCGTGGGAAATCCGAGTATTCCAGAAAGATCTTCGCTTCTGAGCCGCCTTCAGCTCCCGCCCTTCCTGTCTAAACGAGACTTGTGGTTGACGATTGTTCCCTTTCTCCTTTGGGCAGCTCTTGTCCAGGTGCGCCCTTGGATTTTGCGCACGCACTGCGGCTCCGACCTCTCGGGCTGCCCCAAAGAACAGGTTTTGCCCGTGGATCAACCTGGACTAGGTCTGGAGAATGGTCCTGCGGATGGGTACTCCTATTTCACTCAAAATTTGTCAGGTGTTCTGGCCGTTTCCGTGCCTCTAGCTTACCAGGCAGCACAGACCGCAATGGGTGTCGCAAGTCCTGCAGCTGCTTTGACTCTTGCTGGCACGGATCTCGTCCTTTTTTTTGAAAGCTGGGGAATCAACGGTGCGCTGACCGAAGGAGTTCGACTCGTTGCTCAACGTCCGCGTCCTTACGTTTATAACAACCCGCAACAAGGATTAGATCCTCACAACTATGTGTCGTTCTACTCCGGGCACACAAGCTTTACGGCGACTGCCTGCATGAGCCTGCTTTTGATTCTGATCGGACGCACCGCTCCAAGCGCGTTGCTTCTTCTGGCCGCAGCGGTCTCACAATGCCTGGTCATCTCCACAGCGGTCTTTAGGATCCTCTCAGGTCGCCATTTTCTCTCGGATGTCCTTGCCGGCGCCGTCATGGGCGGGGCGGTTGCGCTTTTCGTTGCGCTTTTGCATCGTCCGAAACAAAAAGCAGAATAATCCGCCGGAACAGGCGGCTGAATCGGGCTCAGACCTATTTAAATAAGAACTATATAAGTCTGGCAATGGCCTTCGAATTGCTTGCTTTTGGATTATTATGATCAAATCCATTCTGCAAGGCCGCTTCATGAACCACCCCATGCACCCCATGCTGGTGCATCTGCCCATCGGACTTTGGATTGTCAGCTTCATTTTTGACATCTGCTTTCTGTCCACGGCAAATGGCGCCTTCGCTCAGGCGTCCTGGTACTGCATGTTGATTGGATTGATCGGAGCAGGCACCGCAGCTGTCACGGGACTTGCCGAATATGTCGACATTCCGCGCAACAGCCTCCCTCGTCGCGTAGCCACCACTCACATGGTGCTGAACCTCGTTGTCACCGCCCTCTTTCTGGTGAATCTCCTGATTCGCCATAATATGAGTGGCGCGGTCCCGACGCTGGTCACGAAAGGACAGTTCTTCTTATCCTTGTTCACCGTCTTCTTGTTCTCCATCTCGGGTTATCTCGGTGGATTGCTTGTTTATAACTACGGCATTGGATTCAAGCCGCAGCTTCGTGACAAGCCAAGAGATGATATCCGCAGAGCCGCCTAAGGCGATTGAGCGAGGTAGTTTAACTCAAGATGCCTTATCTTTCGCTGAGTGATTATGGACTGATTGGAAACTCTTCAAGCTCCGCGCTCGTCAATCGGTTTGGTTCGATCGATTGGTGCTGCTATCCGGATCTTGATTCTCCCAGCCACTTTGCCTCGATCCTGGATGATATTCATGGCGGCAGATTTCAGATCATGCCCCAGGGTGAGTTCCGATCCGAGCAACGATATCTTCAGCGGACTCAGGTGCTCGAGACGACTTTTGAAACGCCTTTTGGCCGAGCCGTGCTTCTGGACTGGATGCCCTCGGAAGCGGATGAAGCAGACAAACCCGTCATTTATCGGAAGATCGAAGTCATTCAGGGAAAAGTGAGCTGGCTGCTCATCTGCACTCCCCGATTTCAGTACGGGCGCGATCCGGGGTTGGCGGAAACACATCGGGATGGCGTTCTTTTCCGAGGCTCTCAGCCCACTGATCTCGCGCTTTTGAGAGGAACGGAGGCGCTTGAAGTTTCTGCAAACGGTTCAAGCGCTGTGGCGCGCTTCACCATGGAAACTGGTGAAAAAGCCGTATTTTCCTGGCAATGGGGAATCAAGGCAAACCTCACACTCGCTCCCGATGTGACTCCAACGCTTGAGAATTGGCGCAACTGGGCCCACCGTTGCGATCCAACGGGATGCAGCCTGGCGGGGCCATGGCATGACACCATCGCAAGATCCGCTCTCACGCTGAAACTTCTCACGCATCCTTCAGGCTCGATCGCCGAAGCCGTGACGACATCCATTCCTGGCGTTGCCAGTGACATCGCCCAAGGCTCTCGCACTTGGGATTATCGCTTTGCCTGGATTCGTGATGAGGCACAAGCCATCCAGGCGCTTGCAAACATGGGCTACCGTGATGAGTGTAACCAGCTCTTTCAGTGGCTTTGCGACATCCTGAACCGCGATGGAGTCGAAGGTCTCCAACCGGTTTATCGCCTGGACGGAGGAAAATCCCTTCCCGAAGATGAGCTCAATTATCTCTCGGGTTATCAGGGTGCGCGCCCTGTGCGCATTGGAAATCTGACATCCTCGTTTTTTCAGCTCGATATCTATGGCCATGTGATGCTTGCCGCGGCCGAGTACTACCGCATCTTCAAAACTCTTCCGCCGAATCTCTGGCACAAACTCGTTAACATTGCCGACTATGTCTGCCAGGCCTGGCGAAGGCCCGATCATGGTCCCTGGGAAATGCGCTCCAAGCCCGAACATTTCACGGCTTCAAAACTTTATTGCTGGGCCGCGATTGATCGAGCCATCTGGCTTGCTGAACAACTCGGAGAGCGAGTGCTCTCACGCTGGGTGCATGAAAGAGACGTTCTCCATCGAACCATTCTGATCCAGGGCTATGACCCCAGCCAATCAAGTTTTGTCCGGGCTTTTGGAGACCCGGAGATCGATTCCGCATCCTTGCTGATTCCCATTCTGGGCTTTCTCCCGATTGATGATCCGCGCGTCGTGGGCACCCTGCATGCCGTTGAATCTCGCCTCGGGCAAGGCGTGCTGATCCGTCGCTATGAAGGGGCCGATGGGCTCTCAAGTCCCGATGGTTTTCATCTGGTGAGCAGCCTTCTCTTTGTGTCGTGTCTTGCCCTGGCAGGCCGGGTTGATGAAGCAGGAGACCGCCTGGCTGAACTTTGCACGTACGCTACGCCACTCGGAATGTTTGGAGAACAAGTGAATCCTTCCACCGGCGAAACCACAGGAAATTTCCCAAGCGCATCAGTCCACATTGGACTCATTAATGCCGGACTTTATGTGGGCGCAGCTCGCGGAAAACAGATCCTGACCGGCCACCTGATGGGCTTTCCAAAGTCTGCCTAAACGGTGTATGAACTTGGGCAATGGCCAAGCGATACTCTCTTCTGACGGTTTTTCTAGTCGTCTTCATTGATCTTGTCGGATTTGGAATCGTTATCCCGATTCTTCCTTATTACGCCACGCAGTTCGGAGCCTCAGCCTCAGAGCTTGGCTGGCTGATGGCAATTTATTCGTTCATGCAGTTTTTGATTTCTCCACTCTGGGGCAGACTCTCCGATCGAATCGGTCGTCGCCCGGTCCTGATGGTCAGTATCTTTGGAACCGCGCTGACGATGGCGTTCTTAGGTTTTGCGCGCTCTCTGGAATGGCTCTTTATTGGAAGATTGCTAGCCGGAGCATGTGCAGCCAACATCTCGACGGCTTACGCCTACATCGCCGACGTGACCAACGAGGAAAACCGCGCCAAGGGAATGGGCGCCGTGGGCGCTGCCTTTGGCCTGGGCTTTATCTTCGGTCCGGCCATTGGCGGGACCTTGGCTCATAACCACAATTATGCTCTCCCGATGTTCTTTGCCGCGGGCCTGTCGGCAATCAATCTTCTCTTTGCTTTCTTTAAGCTCGAAGAGCCTCATCTGACTGCCGAAGAGCGCTCAAAAAACCGCACAAAGCGCTTCGATTTGGAAAGCATTCGTCTTGCGCTGGGAGATCAGAGAACCCGTTTGGCAATCGGAGTGTTTTTTCTGGTCACGTTCGCCGTGACTCAAATGGAATCGATCTTCGCGATCTATATGGCAGCTCTTTTTAACTTTGATGCTCGCCAGGCCGGGATGCTTCTCGCCCTCGTGGGAATCATCATGGTCATCATGCAGGGTGGACTCGTGGGTCGATTGGCAAAACGCTTTGGCGAACTCAAGCTGATCCACTTTGGATTGATTGTCTGCTGCCTGGGCCTCTTTGGCTTTGCCTTCTCACCTTCCATCGGCGCTGTCATTGTCTCGCTCAGCGTTTTAGGACTGGGGCATGGAGCCCTTCACCCATCCTTATCGAGTCTGGCATCCTTAGGAGCCTCAAAGGATCGTCGCGGCGCTACGATGGGCGTCTTTCAATCAGCAGGAAGCCTAGCTCGAGTGCTAGGCCCCCCTTGTGCTGGATTTGCTTACGATCACCTGGCGCCGAACGCTCCGTTCCTTGTGGGATGCACGATCCTGCTCTGCGCCTTTGCAATTTCGCAAGCGCCTATGGGTAGAGCTGAAGCCCTCCATTAAACAAGAATCAAGCAGCGCGATTTCCGGAATCAAACGGCGGACGTTCGCTGCGCCCCCGACGTTCCATTTCGTCGTGCTCCCAACGATCCTCTTGTCGATCCTCGCGGATCTCAGCGGCTTTCTCTGTGCGGGACCATTCCTCACGTTTGCGTCTTTCAGCGGCAATATCGAAATGCGTATTGACGTTGTGATGAGGAGGCTGCTGGCTTGCAAACTGGGCAGCAATGCTTTGACCACCTTGTCCATCATCCTCAGCTGGCAAAATCGTTCTGGATTCGCCTTCTTGCGGCCAAAGCGTATCTTTTAGAATTCCGACATCGCTCGGCGTGCGATTCCCTGTACGATCCTCAGCACGTTTGGACATCAGTCCAAGATTCACGACCAGCAGGCCGCCGATCAAAAGGATAGCCACGAGTGCGCCAATTGCGATCACATAAATAACGACTGCACCGGTGTAGTCAGTAAAAGGAGATCCAGCCATCATTGAATTTTTGCTGCCGCCAAAGCCGTTCGTTGCATTTCCAACCTGGGCTTGCGCGGTAACCAGCCAATTAGCGACAGTCGCTTGCATATCAAAAAGAGGATTCATGTGAGCTCCTTTACTTCCTTGTGTACAACCCTGCGGGTACGGCTCTGGGATTCAACAACCTGAATTCAAACAGGTGCATGTTCCGATGCATGACGCGTGCTCACCAAAACAAACGTCCTCAGAATTTCTTAAGCAGCCGAACTATGCTAGGTACGAATTCATGAACTCCAAAAAACTTCATATGGACGAGCTCCATCAAATCCACCAGGCAGGCTTAAAACCAGACGAACTGATCATAGATGTTCGCGAAGCCGACGATTACGCCGATGGACACGTTCCCGGCAGCCGAAGCATCCCCCACGACCAAATCCTGGCCGCACCAGAAAAATTCCGAGACGAACTCAAAGCGTATAAAACGGTCTACATCCACTGCGGAGGCGGCGGAAAAGCCGGACGAGTCACCGCAGCCCTAGAAGCCGTAGGCGCGACCAACATCGTCCACGTCTGCGACTCCGGAATGAGAAGCTGGATCGCCGCCGGCCACCCGGTACAAAAGTAGAAAAAAACGAAAACTAGATAAACCAAGCCAAGCCACGGAATTTCTTTGAACCACAGAACGCCTCGCTGCGACCTCCTGTCGCAGTTTCTGGACGGCATCCTGCCTGAAACGGCTCGGGTTCTGTGGTACAAATAAATTCCGTGGCTTGTTTCGCTTATCTAGAAACAAAAACGCCCGACCTTCGAAAGAAAGTCGGGCGTTTCGGATTTTGAAGATCGTTTGAATCGATTATCGCTGAACGGACTCAGCAGACATACGCTCGATCGCGAATTCCACCGGAATCGTTGGAGCTTCTTTCTCCGCCTCACCCGTCGCAGAAACGCCGACCTTAGCAAGATCAGCTGGAGATGGAGCTGCGACCTTCGTAGGTCCAAGCGAGAGAACAAAGTGAACCAGCGCCCAGCGATCATCGGCTGGCAACGTTGCAAACGATGCCATCGAAGAGCCTGGGAGACCTTCCTTCAAGGTCTTGAAGACCATCGGAACGCTGCGACCGTTCTTCCATCCAGCATCCGCCGTAAAGTTACGTGGAGGAGGATTGAGTGCAGCAGCAGCAGGACCATTGCCCTTACCTTCAGGACCGTGGCAGCTGATACAGTTCACTTGGAAGAGTTCCTTACCGTGAGAAATGAGCTCAGGAGTCGCAAGCCAAGGATCCTTGAGCTTGGACTTTGCGCTTGCAGCGCTTGCCGTCAGATCGCCTGGCTTCACGTAGACATCGCCGCGGAAAAAGAGGTCCACAGAGGTCAGCATGATAAAGATCGCCAGGAAGACGAAGGAAGTTCCGAAAATCACGCCGTTTTCAGCGCGATCGTACTTCAAGTTCATGAAGAACAAGGCAACCAGAAGCGCCTTAGTTGTAGCCACTGCCATCGCGACCACAAAGTTCAAGCGTCCCAGATCGATGCCAGCCACCCAAACCGTAACGACCGTCAAGACCATCAGGCATGCGCCGATGGTTGCGATCATCTTGAACGGCAAGATGTGGTGATGCGTGGTGTGCCCTTGTTGAGAATGATTCTGTCCGTGATTTGACATATTTTAGGGGTCTTTCGAGTTATCCCACCAAGTACAGAAGTGGGAAAAGATAAATCCAAACCAAGTCCACAAAGTGCCAATAGAATCCGGTCAACTCTACCGGCGTGTACCAGTATGGGCTGAATTCGTTACGCAAGGTGCGGATCAGCATCCAAGTAATCAACCCCATCCCGATCAAGACGTGGATCCCGTGAAGGCCCGTCATCAGGAAGTAGAGCGAGAAGAACAAAGAAATCTTGGGCTCGTGAGCCTTCAGCTCAGCATTGGCAAAGTGTGCGCCTGGCAACAAACCATCGTGGAACTTGTGTGAGTACTCCAAGTACTTGATGAACAAAAATCCGCAGGCACAAAGGAACGTGAAAATCAGGTTCACGATCGCAAGATCGCGACGTCCCTTTTGAGTTGCCGTCACAGCCGCGGCCATCGTCAAGCTGCTGGTAATCAGGACGATCGTGTTGATCGCGCCCAAATTGACAGCAAGTTCCTTGTGCGCCGTATGGAACATCTCCGGGTAAAGACCACGGAAAATTCCGTACGCCACGAACAAGCCACCGAACATCAGGACTTCGGTAACCAGGAACAACCACATCCCCTGCTTTGCGGCCTCAAACTCATGGTCCGCGCTGTCAAAATGATGCGCATGGTGATGCGGTTTGAAACCGTCTGCAGTCAGAGTCGTATCTGTTGTCGTCGACATTTTTCGTTATCCTCAGGCTTTGGATTGCAGCGGAACCACGCCGCCTTCCGGACGATATTCGTAAGGCCAGTTATTCACGATCGGAGTGACCGGGAAGTTGTCATGTGGAGGTGGCGAAGGAGTTTGCCACTCAAGCGTGAGCGCTTGCCATGGATTGGAAGGAGCCTTAACTCCCTTCATCATCGCACGTCCGAGATAGACCGCGCTCCAGAGGAAGCCCAGGCCGATCATCCAAGAGCCAACCGTAGAGATACGATTGAGCAACGTGAACTCAGGCAAGTAGTCCCAGTAACGGCGTGGCATGCCTTGTGCGCCCAAGATGAATTGTGGGAAGAACGTGACGTTGAATCCCAAAACCACCAGCAAAAAGCCCCAACGAGCCGACGCTTCACTGTACATCTTTCCGAAGAATTTCGGGAACCAGTAGTGAAGACCTGCCATGAAGCCCATGAGCGTTCCGCCGACCATCACATAATGGAAGTGCGCAATGACGAAGTATGTGTCGGTCAAGTGAACGTTGACTGACAACGTTGCCAAGAACACACCGGTCAAACCACCGATGGTGAAGATTTCAAGGAAGCCCAATGCGTAGAGCATTGGAGCGTTGAAATGAATCGAGCCGCGATACATCGTCAAAACCCAGCTGAACACCTTAATGCCCGTAGGAACGGCAACGAACATAGTGAGCAGCGAGAAGACGAAGTTTGCCAACTCAGACTGACCGCTGACGAACATGTGGTGTCCCCACACGATGAAGGCGATCAGAGCAATGCCGAAAGAAGAGTAAGCGATTGCTTTGTATCCGAAGATCGGCTTGCGAGAGAAAACTGGAATCACTTCAGAGATCACGCCGAATGCCGGCAAGATCATGATGTAAACCGCAGGATGCGAGTAGAACCAGAAGAAGTGCTGGAACAAGACCGGGTCGCCGCCCAAGGCTGGGTCGAAGATACCGATCTGAAGGAGACGCTCCATAATGAGAAGCGCCAAAGTGATCGCGAGAACCGGAGTTGCCAAGATCTGAATGATGCTGGTTGCGTAAGATGCCCAGACAAACAGCGGCAAACGTGACCAGGAGAGGCCTGGAGCACGAAGCTTATGGATCGTGACGATGAAGTTCAAGGCAGTCAGAATCGATGAGAAACCTGCGATGAACGCACCCGTCAGAACCAGGATGACCGTGGTGTTCGTACGAATGGAGTATGGAGTGTAGAACGTCCAGCCCGTGTCAGCGCCGTTGAAGAAAAGCGCTGCCATAGCGAAGATCGCTCCAGCCATGAAAATGTAATACGAAGCAAGGTTGAGTTTCGGGAACGCAACGTCCTTCGCTCCCAACATCATGGGGAGAACAAAGTTACCAATCGCGCCTGGAATCGCAGGAATCACGACCAGGAAAACCATGATCGCGCCGTGGTACGTGAACAGGCGATTATAATGGTTAGCGTCAACAATATGATGGACGTGGCCTGGAGCTCCCCAGTGGAAAAGCTCCATGCGAATCATCAATGCGAAGATTCCGCCCAACAAGAAAAAGGTCAGAACACTGAAAAGGTACATCAAGCCAATGCGCTTGTGGTCAACGGTACTCAACCAGGACCAAAGGCCCTTTTCGTGATTCAGGTAATCATGTCCGCCGTGAGTGGCGTGGTCAGCAGATGAGTGCGACATTTGTCATCTCTCCCTATTATTTCAAGCTCTTGATGTAAGCGATGATTGAGTTCATCTCGAGTGCAGTCAGCTGACCTTGATAGGTGGGCATCAAAGCCTGATAGCCTCGGACAATCTTGGCGTTAGGTTTCACAATGGATTCGTGGAGGTAGTTCTCATCACGGATCAGCTTTGCGCCGTTCGTGAACTCAACATTTTGACCATAAATCCCAACCAGTGAAGGTCCGGTCTTTTGCTCTCCTCCATTGATGGAGTGGCAGGAAGTACAACCCTTCACTTCGAAAAGACTCTTTCCTTGATCAGCCATCGTCAACTGAGTTGCAGCTGGAGCGGCTTGAGAACCAGAGACAGCGTCTGCTGCGGCAACATCAGCCGTTTTGCGATCAGCCGAGGCTGTATCGTTATCAGCAAGTTCGCGAGCATCTGGGATCGGAGGCAATTTTTTGCCGGAGTTCCAGGCCTTCCACTGAGCATCATCGAGAACGATGACTTGAGCCAACATTCCGGAGTGCGAAGTACCGCAATACTCAGCGCAGAAAACCTGGTGGCGACCAGGGATCTTCGCTTCGAACCAGATGCTGGTGTACATGCCAGGAACGACGTCCTGCTTGATACGGAAGTTTGGAACGAAGAACGAGTGAAGCACGTCTTGCGAAGTCATAATGAGCTTCACTGGACGGTTCAGAGGAACATAAAGTTCTGCGGTCGTCGTGCGTCCGTTGTCATATTGGAATTGCCAAAGCCATTGCTTGCCGATCACGCGGATTTCGTAAGCATCGGTCGGAGCTGCCGTCATTTGATGGTAAACGGAGTAACCCCAGCCGAAGATCATCAGAAGGAGCAAGGTTGGGCCAACGACGAACGCGGCTTCAAGCAGATGATTTCCGGTAATGTATTTAGGTTTCAGGCCGGAGCGGTGAGAATACTTCCAAACGAAGTAAACCATTGCGCCAATGACGGCGACAAAGAAGATAACGCTAATCCACACCAGAAAGAGATAGAGAGTATCCCAGCGGGCGGCAACTTCCGTTCCGGCTAGCGGAAGGGATCCTGCATAGGCTTCGGTGAAAAACATGTAGGTCTCGGTCCTTTCTTTATCGATCGGTCTCTAATGGGTCTTAGGAAGATCCCACTTCGTTAGATCCCTGCTCGGGACGCCGGCGGCGTTCCCGATTCCAGAACACAGCAAGGTAGGCTCCGAAAAAGAGAGCCGATCCAGCCATTCCACCTGTCATTACCCGAGTGAGGTAAATGGAGTACTTTCTGGTTACAGGATCATAGTGGTAACAGAACAACAGAATTCTATCAACGACGCTTCCGATCTTACCATTGGATGCTTCTAACAGAGCCATTTTCAGATCAGTAGGCTTGAACTCGATACCATACAGATAACGAGAGATCTTGCCCTCGGGAGTCAAAGCATAAAGAGCAGCAGCATGGGCGTACTGCTCACCGTCTTTTTTGTAAAGAAACCCAACTTCTGAGGCGAGCTGACGAATTTGAGGTTCCTCACCCGTCAAGAAATGCCAGCCTGCGGCAGTCTCAGGTTTGCCGTACATCTTCAAATAAGCTTCTTTTTTTGCCGCAGCGAGCTCAGGCTTTTCATTGGGATTAATGCTCACGGCGACGATGTCGAATTGCTTCCCCGGCTCCCACTCCATGTCCCCCAGACTTTTGGTCAGGCCATTGAGAACGAGGTTACAGAGATTCGGGCATTCGAAATAAACCAGCGTCAGTAAAACTGGGCGATGCGACGGGAAATAGTCCTTCAGAGCAACCGTTTCGCCTTTTTCGTTCTTGAAATGAAGAGACTCGATCGAAACCTTCGATCCGAGATGTTCCTTGATCCCAATATCTTGCATCGCTGCAGGCACTTCATTTGAAGTGGTATCGGCTTCGGCCGCGGCTGGGCCCGCCGCAAGCGCATTGGGTGAAAACGCGTTTGAAACGGAGGCAAAGAGAGCCATCAAAGTGAAGAAAAACGAAATTTGATGCATAGGACTCTATAATTCATATTACAGTTCGAGAGGTCGCTCAATGATTTTACGGCTATTTTCTGTTATGGGGAGTTCATTCTCATGAGCCTGAAGAAAACTTTTCGAACTTACCTTGAGCTCTCAAAGTCCGGCATCGTCACACTGGTTCTCATCAGCGTGCTCGGAGGCTATCTCATCGGCCAACCCATGGAGCTTCCCTTCTCTGCTTCGCGTATGCTTTGGACGCTCTTGGGAGTTCTGTTTTTATCGTCTGGCTCATCGGCGCTCAACCAGTTCCAGGAGCAAACGGAAGATGCTTCCATGCCGCGCACCGCAGGACGTCCTCTTCCAAGTGGGCGAATGGCCCCTTACCAGGTGCTGGTTTTTGTCGGCATCTCGCTGGGCTTGGGGCTCATCATTTTAGAATGGCTCGACGGCAGACTTTTGGCTCTGGGAGCGGCTGCTGCGGTTTTCTACAACGGATTTTATACGCTCTGGTGGAAGCGCCGCTGGGCCTACGCCGCCATTCCCGGCGCCATCCCAGGCGCCATTCCGATTCTCATGGGATACACAGCAGCCAACGGCCATGTGTGGACTCCCGGCGGTATCTATCTCTTCTTAATCCTCTTTTTTTGGCAAATGCCCCACTTCTGGGTCCTGGCGCTTCGGTATCAAAATGACTACGCCTTAGGAAAATTCCCGACCCTGCCTGTGGCACTGGGCGAAGACATTACCGTCCTTCAAATCGTGCTCTGGTGCCTGGCCTACGTCGGACTTGCCTTGGGCGGCCCCCTCTTTTTGCCCGTTGGAATCATCTACCTCGTGGTCACAATTCCCATGTGCCTTTGGCTACTCTGGAAGCTTCGCCTTTTTGTCCACGCCGAAGCGAAAACCAGCGGCAAAGCCTGGCTTGGCTTCTTTCTCTGGGTCAACTTTAGCCTCATCATCTTCATTGCAGCTGCGGCGCTCGATATCTGGCACCTCCACCTCATGGCTCCCGTCTGGACAAAATAGGTGGTCGCCTCCTTTTTGTAGCGCACCCGCAGCAAA
>JBJMMA010000172.1:0-20530 GCA_045805065.1 Bdellovibrionia bacterium
ACCTACTGGAGGAGCGACTGGATGCAGTAGCGCTGCCGTAGGCACATTTACTCCAGGATGGTGCACGGGCGGAAGCTCGACTTCCGGAAATGGGGACGGACTTTTGAAAAACCCCTACGGAATCGCGATCGATTCATCAGGCAACATTTATGTGACGGACTCAGGAAATCACCGCATCAATAAGTACAGCTCCTCTGGAGCGTTCCTGGGCTGGACTGGACTTGTCGCGACGACTCCTACCGGTGGCGCCGCTGGGTGCAGTAGCGCATCTGCCGGAACGCTCACTCCGGGATGGTGCACAGGCGGCACAGGAGCAGCCGCTGGCAGTACCTTTCTCAATACCCCTACGGGCATTGCTCTCGACAGCAATGGAAGTTTCTACATTTCCGACAAGCTCAATCACCGCGTAGTGAAATACAACTCGCTTGGCGCCCAGCAAGGCTGGTTTGGGAATATCGCCTCATCCCCAACCGGTGGCGCTACCGGTTGCAAAGGTGCCGCCGCTGGCTCAGTTACGCCGGGTTGGTGCACAGGTGGCACCTCAAGCTCTGGAACCAGCGACGGAATGATGAACAAGCCGATGGGATTATTCATAGATTCCTCCGGCAATCTCTACATTGCGGACCAGAGCAACCATCGGATCATTCGCGTTTCCACAGCAGGAAAATAATCCGTTGTGACCCTCAGTCCTTTGGTATCCGAACCACGAACGAAGTGTTCTTGGAGCTTTGATCGAGCTCAAGCATTCCTCCGTGCGCCTCAACGATGCTTCGAGAAATGCTCAAACCCAGGCCTGTTCCCTTGCCAACTTGCTTTAATGTAAAGAATGGCTGAAAGATCTTTTCGCGGTATTGCACGGGCACTCCCGGACCGCTGTCGGTGACCCGGATTTCCACATTTTGGTTCGCGACCCTGGCTTCAACTTTGATCCACTTTTCTTGAGCGTGCTCCACGGCATCAAAAGCGTTGTTCAATAAATTGAGAATGACTTGAGAAATCTGTACCGAGCGACAATTCAGAGTCAAGTCGGCCGAGTCACACGAGACAATCAACTCAATCTGGTGGTGGATGAATTTTTGATGACAAAGACCCAATGTGCTATCGAGCAGGCTCTTGAGCTCGACGCTCTCAATCGGGTCATTCCCCCCGTCACGAGAAAAGCTTCTAAGGCCCTGGATGATTTTCACGATTCTTTGGGTCGTGTCAGAAATCGTCTTAAATGCCGCTTCAGTGCGAGACTGCTCGATCATCCCTTGCTTGAACATTGCTTGCTGCTGCTCAGCCACTGCTGAAATAATACTCAACGGATTATTAATCTCATGAGCTATTCCTCCTGCCATCTCCCCTAAAGAGGCAAGACGCGCCGATTCGGTAGCGCGTTCGCGCTGAATATCCAGCTCCCGAGTTCTCTGCTGTACAAGCATTTCCAGATTGACGGTGTACTCGTGGAGCCGCTTTGCCATAGCAACTAATGCGCGCCAGGCCCCATGAATTTCCTTGAAGCCAAAGCTTTCCTGCTCGGACATCTGGGCCCAGTGTTCATAATGGCCTTGCTTGATCATTTCCATCCCTTTGATCAAACGGATGATGGGCTTTGAGATCAGATAGGAAATCAAACTGGCTAGAACGAAACTGACAGCAAGCGCACATATGATGATCAAAACCATGTGATGCCAGGCGGCGCGCTCGTCGCGGAGGAGCTCACTATTTTTTTCGCTTACAATGACGGTCCACTGCGCGGTTCGCAAACTCAACTTTTGAGCAGCAGCGAAGATCCCTTCGCCTTTCTCATCATCTCCCTGACGAATCTCAGGCCCTGCCCCCACTACTGGCGAATAAATCTTCGCCACAGCAGGTTTCAAAGCTCCTGAATCATTTGTCCCTTCTGATCCTGCGACCAGTACTCCTGCCTGGTCCACAATGTGATATTGGAGCAAGGGGGAATTGGACATCACGTTGTCAGAAATTCTTTGAATTTCAGCAGGAGCGACCGTTCCACCGATAGCAGCCACGATGTACTTCTTATCGTACGACCAGACTGGAACGCCGACAAAGACGAGGTTCCTCGTGCGCCCTCTCTTCAGTGAAGTTACTTCCGACATGCGAGACTTCAGAATCAGGTCTGTCAGGCCGACTTGTGGCATGCTGCTTCCAATGAATTGGGCGCGCATTCCTGGCGTGGCATTATAGTACTCGAGGATCTTCCCCTGCATGTTCGATAGCCCAACGCTAATCAACCCAAACTTCTCAGCGTAGAACTGCATGAGTGGATAGAGCCTGGAGCCTAAAAGAGGCTCTTTGCGCGACTGAATTCGAATTTGCTCGGCCAGCATTTCAAATGCCGACAAACGATAATCAAAGATTCTTTGAATCTCGTTTTGCAGGGCCTCGGATTGAGTCAGGACCCGCTCCTTTGCTACCTCAGTCGACACTGCCCGCCATCGAAAAGCCTCGTGGAACCCGAAACCTAAAATAGGCAACGAACTCGCCAGCATCAACGCAAGCACAAGAATGAATTGGACCCGGAAATTTCTCAAGGCGGGCTGAAGTATGTCCGAGGCAAGCCTAATTTGCAAGCTTACCCGATATTGCCCGTCCTGCTTGTTTTCCCTAGAATATAGGGAATATTGGAGCACAACTCGGACTATTTTACGCAGGCAAAGAACGCCAGATCATTACCAATTTCCAGCAAGCCATATCCGCTGACATAGCCACTTGCCCTACAGCGTCTGTGGATCGCAGCCTTACACACATCTTGGGCCGCGGTCGTGGCGTCGCAATAAGGCATGTAATCCTTCAGATGAGTAAAGCTATCGGAGACCAGGTCTGCTTGTAGAGGCTTCACGCAGCCTACAGCCGTGGAATCGCCGGAAAACTCGAGGGGGCCATACCCTCCTGAGGCAAAACCCTGAATCGAGCAGAAACGATTGATCGCGGAACCACAGGCAACACTCAAAGGGTCCATTGGGTCACAAAGGGGTTGAGTCTTCCTCATTGCCGTAAAAGTTGTCGCAATAATGCTTGCTTGCGCAGATGGAAGACAGGTGACAATCGCGACATCTCCTGCGTGCTCAACCGGGCCAAAGCCTCCGGCTCCGTAGCCTTGAGTTACGCAGAAACGATTAATAGCGGCGTTGCACGTCGCACTGAGAGCCGCTGAGCCATCGCATCCTGGCACAAATGTCTTGAGGACCGAGTAAGAGGTATTAAATACAGCGGCAGCATTCACAGACGCGGAAGGTAACTTTGCGCCATTCATGACCGCATTCCCCCAGCCTTGAAGCTCAGAAGGAGATGGAGCGCGTCCCAGGCTCTGTATTAAAACACTGCGGAATCTTGCTTGCCCTTCTGGACTCAAGATGAAGGCAGCTCTCATTTGCCGCAAATTATGCCCATCGCTCAGAAAGCTCTGCCAGCCGGCAATTTCAGACGATGAAGCAACCCGTCCGAGAATGGTTTGATAGGTCGCACTGATCAGTGAAGCCGCTTCGGCGCTCTTTGCGATAGAAACCCAAGCCTTACTGACCGACATTCCTTTACTGATTGCAGTACTGAAAGAGGAGAGCCCAGAGCTATCGACGGGCCGCCCCAGTAGCTCCTGATACATCTGACTGACCACCTGAGCGGCCAGCGCAGGGTGAAGATACTCGCTGGAGTTTGCGATGCAGCCCTTCCAATCCACATGCTGATATGATGATGCCCCGACGCCGTCACCCGAAAAGTCGACGATCGAATTCGGGCTCACGTCATAAGACTCCGTTCCGCGGAAGCCACATCCACCTGTGTTTGTTCCGCCTCCAGCGTTTTGGACACTGTTGTTTCGCACTCGAATCGAGGCTGTCGTATGATCGATGATTAATCCTTCTTGGGCGTTGCTCACGACATTATCGTGATAATCGCCACCGCCATAATACTTGGCCTGGTACCAAGGATCCGCGCCCAGCATCATTCCAAAGCCGCAGCCACGAGCGGCTCCGCAGTCGATCTGATTTCCCGAGATGTCACTTCCTGCATAATCACCGCTGGTTGCTCCATTGGGCCACGCATGAGTCATGAAGGCTGCAAAGCTTCCGTAGCGGTAATGCGTCGAGTGCTTGATGACGTTGTTCTGGATCACGCAGTTTTTGCATCCACCGAAAATGAAATCCACGTCAGAGTTTGAGATAAAGATATTTCCGATGAACTTTGAATTCGAAGCATCACCTACCGTCAATCCGTCCGACCAGACGCCGCGATGATCGCCGTTCTCCACAAAAGCGCTATTTTGCACGGTGAGGCGATCGCCACTCGGTCCCATTCCGGTGCCGCAAATCGCGTGCTTTGAGACGCTATTGATAAAAGAAAAACCTGCGCCCGAGGATACGGCGTTGTATCCCGGGGTATTATCTTTAGAGCAATTCTGAGCAATTGCCGCTCCGGTCGACGTCCCGATGCGCGCCTCACGGTTTCCGTCCAATACAATATGATCAATCGTTACGTTGGGCTGAGTGTTGTTCATCAGACCGAACTGAACATTGAGGTTTGGATCGGCAATGAGAACCGCGCAATCCAGGCCAAGCTCATAGTCACAGATTTTCGAATCCGTTCGCCCCTGAGTCCGAAGCGTGATGGAGCGATCGAAAGTAATCTGATTCGCAATCGTATAGAGTCCGGCAGGCAATTCCAGAATTCCACCTGCGGGAGTCTGGTGAATGCAGGCTAAGATCACGTCAGCGGCGTTTCTTCCGGTTCCACCATAGGCAGCAAGTTCGTTGCAGGTGAAAAGTCCTGCGCCGCTCGGCGAGCTCGCGGCAGTCACTGTTCCCGAATTTCCCGAAGTGCCTGAGTTGCCTGCGGCGGAGGCCGCGGATTGATCGGCCTGGACTGAGCCTACCGAGATGGATGAGCTTGTAAAGCGCGCGCTCTTTGTTGAAGTGCACCCTACCGCCACTGCGGTGATCAGGCAGAGATTTAAAGTTCTGAGCACGTTATTTGAAAACCTTTTCATAGAAAACTACTCCACTGAAATGATCGATGCTCATGCGAAAACACAGCTGCAACTGGTTGTGCCACAAACACTGCAAACCCTACTCCAATGGGCCTCTGCGCGCCGAAACACCCATAAGCTCGCCCAGAGCCTGAGAAAGGCGCATGGACTTGTTCGTCCTGTGCTTAACTGGCCAAAGTCTCGACAGCTCTCAGCGCAAGTTATTTAAACTCTTGCGATTTAAATTCAAAGCTTCCTGACTTCGCCGCTCTCGGAGATCTCAAGAGTCACGTTTTCAAGAACGGGCACTCCCTTAACGTGAGGCACGAGATTTGGGTGCCTCTTGAGATATGCCGAAAGATCAAAACCGCCCGTACCTTTGTTGTGAATCCGAACATCACCGCGAAGAATCACGCCCGTCAGCATCACCTGTCCGTCCACATTCAGGCTTTTGAGATCAAGAAGACTGGTTCCCTGAAACGAGTGCGTCACGTGCTGCACATCGGCGTAGTACTTGTCCTCAGTCAGTCGATCCTTGAGTGACACGGCCGGGAGAGAGCCTGGGCGCTGATGCGACAATCGCATGCTTTTCGGATCGAGCTTGAAGAGATCGCTATGAAACTGCATGAAGTAATCAAAAGCGGATTTGATCGGAGAGAAGAACTCGGTTCGGGCATCTTTCTCCACGTTGATGAAATGAACCAATGGCTCTTTGTAATGCTGGCGCCAATAGCGATCCAGATTCAGAAGGCTTGAGCCCATCGCACCCTCAAGCTGCAGGTATTTTCGAACGACGCCGTCAGGATCCTTCTGCTTTTTCACGTTGGAAATGAGATCGGGCGCCACGATTTTCATGAACTCATGCTCGCCGATTTCACTGACAAGTTTTTTGATTTTGGGCGTCAGCACGTCATAATTGAAGAGCGCCATATTGGTATTGAAGAAAGCGACTTGATCGCCGCGGCGGACATCGAGACCCAGCTTTTCAAAGAGTGCCTGCTGTCCCGCCTCTTTGGCCTGCGCCTGCTCAATGATTGTGGCATACGTGGAGCCGTCAGAACGTTTGACGAGCGCGATTTGTCCGCCCTTCAAGTCGTTCATGGTCTTTTCGGTCGTGACCATTGCGATCGGGACCTGCTTCTTGATCATCCATCCAACCATCGCAGCATCGGGCGTGCTGCTCAGATCCTCGCCATTTCCCACGGCTGAAACCAGCGACTTGCCGGTCTTGGGACGCATTTCATCGCGATAAGCCGCGCGAAGTGCATCGACTCCAAAGTATCCGTGTCCACCTGGAGCCTGACGCCCGAAGCTGAACTTGCCCGCCTCATCGATCGTAGGCATATAAGATTGAAAACTGCTTCGAGATGATCTTTGAACAATCTTGAGGTCTTTCAAGACCTGCTCGTAAGTTTTGGTCGGATCAATCAGCGATTTCTTGCTCCAGAGGTTCGCGATCGATTCCTCGGTCTCAGGACCGATCAAGTCGTGGAGCACAACTCCGCTGAACTTTCCGCTTTGCGCATCATGAATGGCTTGAAGGATCTGGGCTTCGGCCAGTGACACTGAGACCGTCTTGGATGGAGCGCGTGGATCCGGAACATCCACGTACAAATCGGTCCCTTTCGCGCCAATGCGAACTTCCTTGGGATCGATTTTCTTGATGCGTCCAAGATAGGTCTGGCGAGTCAGTGAGGAGCCCGTACCTGCCTGCATTTTTTTGATCCAAACAACGGAAGAGCTGGCTGCGTCCGTGTATTCCTTGCTGCTTTTGAGTGATCCGTACTGAACATAAGGGATTTGCGACAACAACTCAGCAGGGGCGATCGCAGTCGGGTAAGCGGTCAATTTCCCTTCGGCTGATTTGCCTGCCTCAAAGATCTGAAGTTCCTCTTTATGCCCGGCCAGTTTCTTTTCATAAAGCGAAAGAAAGTAAGATAGGTTCTGCTCATCGAACTTCAAAAGCTCTCGAAGCTTTTGGCGTGCTTGAGCATTACCGGGATTTGCAACGAGTTCAGTGACAAGCTCATTCACCGCAGCTTCTTTGGAGGCGACCGAAGCCAGACTATGGGCTTCGAATTGGTGCACTACACAGTCTTTGAAACTCGCACTCGCGGATGTGCTGAATAGAAGAATGAAAACAGCAAAAAGAGACAATCTTCCTGAAAGTTTCACGCGTTCCCCTCGCGGCCAGATCAATCCATTGATCTCAACGTACCTATTCAGTGTAGCAACGATTGTCCTTTTAGTGAAATCGTCCTCTGTGGCTCGATCACTCGTTCCAACTTAATCACTTTATTTTAATTCAGACCTAAATTGAGTCGGCGAAAGTCCCTAAATTTTTTCGCTTAAATATTCCGATCAGTCATCCGATCAATCAATAGATGAGAACCCCTCTAAAAGGCGCACATCACGTTGCCGTTCTGCTCTTAGCCGTGATGCCTCTTGCTTTAACGGTTCCGCATACGTTTGCTTCCGACGCTCGGGGGAACATCAAATCAGGCGCCGTCAAAGAGCTGTCGATCGATAAGCTGGCAAGAGGGATTGCCGATCGTCTGAAGCGAGTCGAAGAGTTCAAGTTCATCGAAGAAGAAGCCTTAAAACTTGGAGTCAGAGCCTACCTCTTTGGAGGAACTGCTGCAGGCTACGCTCACTATGTCAAATGGGACATGCAAAGAGAAAAAGGCGATCCAAGATTTCAAAAAGACCGCTTTGATTACGACTACACCAACATCTACCGCTCCACTCAGGACTTGGACATCGTCATTGATGGCAACCCTGAGCAGGCAACCCAACTTCAGACTGCTCTCCAAAACAAGTACCCCCACCTCCAAGGTAATAAGACTGCGTGGGAAGTGCGACTCCTCACTCAGGACATGGGCGACAAGCAGGCCATTCTCAATAACCCCGACTTCATGAACCAGCATACGGACTCCAACTCCACGGGCATGATCGAAATCACAAAGCCCAAAGCAGGAGAATCGATCGTCAGAGACGTGAGAGATTGGAATTCCAAAGAGCCTTACTTTTTAAAAGACGTGCACGACGGGATGCTGCACTACTACTTCTCCCCTCTTCACAACACGACGAAATTTGCCAAGGAAGGACGCAATCCTCCCATTCTTTCAGCCATTCGCTTTC
The DNA here is from genome assembly GCA_045805065.1 of Bdellovibrionia bacterium. Taxonomy (GTDB): domain Bacteria; phylum Bdellovibrionota; class UBA1018; order UBA1018; family UBA1018; genus CAZCBS01. The sequence goes on from JBJMMA010000172.1 coordinate 8,108, forward strand.
TGACCAAAGCCTTTCAATATGAACTCAAAATCCGCCCTGAAGATCTGGCGTCGATCCAGAAGATCATTCAAGACTTTGATCCCAAGGCAACCGCCAAGAACGACTACGTTGCCAATTGGATCGAAAAGAACGGCAAAAAGCTCATCCAAAACGCCGTGAACATTGAGTATGCCAGAAACACATTGGATCAACTCGGCTTGAGAGAGAAGCTTCGATCGATCAAAGACAATGTGAGCACGACCGAATCTCTCGCCTGGTGGATGAATAAGGAACCGCTCCGCTCTCACCTGATCGGGCAAGGAACAGGAAAGACCGCAAAAGAGCTGGGTTTGGATATCGTGGCTCATGAAACCAGCAATTTTCTCGCTTATGAAAGTATCACCCGCGCCCACACGGGCGATCCAAACGTCCTGATTTCCAGAAACGATGCGGCCGGAGAAGCCGCTATTCATGGAGATGGTTTTTACACCAAAGATGGCCGTGAAGGTGCTCGAGGAACGGGTCTGACGATTCGTTTTCACTTGGATCCTCATGCCAGAGAAGGATCTGATTTCGACTTCGTGCCTAATGAGCACTATGTGATCATCCGCAATAAAGCAGCACTGAAAGTGATTCCAGAGAGCCTCAATATCGGTCCTGTGGAATACTTCCAAATGCTCTCTCAAGGCAAGAGCGGCATTTCTCACAGTGATCGCGGAATTCTGGAAAAGCTGAAGCGAAGAGTCGCGACAAAAACCAGCGCCGTGTCAAAGCAAGAGCTCGAAGAAATCAAAAAGATCATCCGGGCCGCCATTAATACCCCTGGAGAAAACCAATCTCACCTTTTTGATGAGTGGTTTGCATTGCCTGCTTCGCGATCCAGCCCCGAGCTCAGCGAGGCACTTCTAAAAAAAGCAAAAACCAGTATTCCTCTGGCTAAATACGTCCTCTCCTCAGCTCTCTGGAAAGATCGCTCGGACTGGATTGGTCCAGAGACCCTGAAGAACGTTACAGCGGACCAAAAGCTCGCCCATTTGTTCCTGAGCAGTCCCTTCATTCAGAAACATCCTGAATGGATCGAAGCCCTGATTCAAGATGGCTCAATCGACAACGATATTTTCTTAAAAGTCCTCACGAAGCCTTATGCAGCTGACCACTCGGAATGGATTGAAGCCCTCATCAAGAGAGAAAAGAACGACGGCGATCTTGCCTATTATGTTTTGTCTCAGCCCTATTCGAAGGATCATCCAGAGTGGGTCAAGAAATTGATAGAAAAGGGAACCGTCGATAGAAAAATCGTTAGAGACGTTCTTTCAAAGCCGCACTGGGCGAACCACCCTGAGTGGGTGGAACACTTCCTTGAGAAAGCAAAGACTGACAATGAGCTCGCAAATGACATTGCCGAGACGGTCCTCTCTCAAGAGCATTGGAAAACTCATCCTGAATGGGTGGAGCGCGTTCTCGATTTGGGCACTGCCGATCTCCCTTTGGTTGAACACGCTCTCAAAAAATCCCATTGGGACAACCATCCAGAGTGGATTGAAAGAATACTCAGTAAAAATAAGTCAGGCCTGGACCAGGAGCTCGTCCGAAGCGTTTTTCCTAATCGGTACGAAGCCCATCGAACAAAATGGATTGAGGCGCTATTGCAAAAGCGTGATCTCGACATACTGGCAAATATCGCGCGATATATTGTCGGAGAGGAGAAGTTTAAAGATCATCCCGAGTGGGTTAAAATACTCTTGGACAAAAACAACTGGCAATTGGACTGGACATTAACCCAATCGGCATTTGCATACAAATCTCACTGGAAAGATCACCCAGAGTTCATTGAAACCCTGGTAAAAAGACGAAATTCGAGCAACGAATCGCGGCTAACAGAAATGCTCTCCTCGAGTCCCTGGAAAGATCATCCAGAGCTGCTCCGGCTCACGGGCGGCGAACCGCCCACCACCGAAAACCTTCGCGCAGCTTTTGAACGTGGAGAATCAGTGAGAGCCACCGCGCCTCAGATATCGTGCGTCTCTCAACAGCTCCATCAGGCTTTGAAATGAGACCAGCTGTCAGAAAATAAAAAAGCCGCACAAGGAAGTCCTTGTACGGCTCTTGAAGTTTGAACTCAGACCCAGGATCAGTCGACGAAAGCCTTGAGAAGCTTTGCACGAGAAGGATGACGGAGCTTGCGCAACGCCTTGGCTTCGATCTGACGAATACGTTCGCGGGTGACGAAGAAATCCTGACCCACTTCTTCGAGAGTGTGGTCGGACTTTTCGCCGATACCGAAACGCATGCGCAGGACCTTTTCTTCACGCGGCGTAAGCGTCGCAAGAACCTTGCGGGTCTGCTCGGACAAGTTGATGTTCATCACAGCGTCAGCTGGGTTAATGATCTTCTTGTCTTCGATGAAATCGCCCAAGTATGAATCTTCCTCTTCACCGATTGGCGTTTCGAGGGAGATTGGCTCCTTGGCAATCTTAAGAACCTTGCGGACCTTATCGACTGGAAGCTCCATCTTGACTGCGATCTCTTCTGGAGTTGGTTCGCGGCCAAGCTGCTGCACCAGCAGACGAGAGGTACGAATGAGCTTATTGATCGTTTCGATCATATGCACAGGAATACGGATCGTACGAGCCTGGTCGGCGATCGCGCGGGTGATCGCCTGGCGAATCCACCACGTTGCATACGTCGAGAACTTGTAACCACGGCGGTATTCGAACTTATCAACAGCCTTCATAAGGCCGATGTTTCCTTCCTGGATCAGATCCAGGAATTGAAGACCGCGGTTGGTGTATTTCTTGGCAATCGAGACGACGAGACGAAGGTTAGCTTCGACGAGCTCGCTCTTGGCCTGGTCAGCTTTACGCTCACCCACCGTGAGGGATTCGTCGATGCGCTTGAGCTCGGTAATGGAGACGCCGGCTTCCTCTTCAAGGCGGGCAATCTTCTTCGAGATCTCTTCTTCGTTCTGAACGAGTTGTGCAAGCTTCGGCTGGCTCACATCGTACTCTCTGCAGAGAGCGGCGTGAGTCTCAGGACCCTTGTTAAACTGCTCAGAGATGCTGCGCATCTGATCTTCGTTCTTGATGACGAGGAAGTCGTAGATCTTCTTCCGTTCCTCAAGAAGCTCTTTGCCGCGATCCCAGTATTCCTTGATCTTCGCAGAAAGAGCATTGATCGTCTTACGATTGAAGGAAATGTCCTGGAAGCCGCCTTCGACAGCGCGCTGGCGCTTATTAATTTCCTTCTGGATCTCTTCTTTGCGCTTGGCTGGCGCTTTCTTCAGTTCTTCGTCGATCTTCTCCTGATAATTGACGAGAGCCTTCACTTTGGAGATGGCGACGAGAACTTTGTCGAGATACTTCTTTTCGTCGTCGGCGGAGATTTCTTCGTCCACGCCGCGAATGACGTCTTTCACTTTCGTGCGAGCGGTTTCAAGGCGCTCACCGAGATCAACGATTGCGAGCGTTCCAAGCTTTGAAGCGAGGAGAGCGCGGAGAATTTCCACTTCGCCTTCTTCGATGCGCTTGGCGATTTCCACTTCGCCTTCGCGAGTGAGAAGCGAAACGCTTCCCATTTTCTTCAAATAAAGTTTAACCGGGTCTGCGCCGCGAGCGTATTCGCCAGCTGCAGGAGCAGGGGTGCCGTCTTCACCGGCTTCCTCTTCGCGCGCAGGAGCTGGCGCACCGAGGCCCATTTCTTCCGAATCTTCTTCGTCTTCGGAATCCTTCGGACGCTTTGCCGCATCAATGACTTCGATCTCGTTTTCCGAGAGAAGAGTCATGATTTCATCAATCGACTCAGAAGTGATGAATTCCGGCGGCAGAAGTTCGTTCACTTCCACGTACGTCAGAAAACCACGCTGCACGCCCATATCGAGCAGCTTCTTAATCTCTTTGTTCTTGCTCAAAGCTGCGCCGGTTTCCACAGACTTGTCTGAGGATTTCTCAGGTGCCTTCTGCGAAGTACCGTTTTTAGCATCAGCTTTGAATTCAGAATTTTGAGAACGGGACACGCGTGAATCCGATTTCTTCTCAGCCAGAGAAGAATGAGAATCTTTAGGCTTCGTCATAGAAGCTGTTAAACTCCTTCATTTTGCGCTGAACGTCAAGGTATTCTTTCATCAGTTTCGAATGTAACCCTGCGTCTTGCTTAGCTTCTGCCTCAGCCAAAGCCGTCTTGATTCGTTGCGAAAAACGTGCCCAAAGTCGAGCCATCGCCCGATCTAGAGCGACTTGAAAATCGCGCACGGCAAAGGGGGTCTCCCCTCCCATCCAAGCTTCTGTAAGAGTTGAACGGACTTGGCTGTCTAAAGTGGTCTCTGACAAAAGGGTCTGAGAAAGTGCAATAGGCGCCTCCCCATCCTGCGAACGCTCGGCTTGGCGGACGATCTCCTTGGCCGGACCATAGTCAAAAAGATCGGCAAGTGTCGTTTCGTTAGGTAAATTTTCCATGGCCTTCGAAAAGGCGACCGAGCATTCCCCGCCTTTGGCAAGGCCCGCCAGCAGTACTTTTTCCCCTGGTGAGAGCCGTCCTGAGGTCCGAGCCCGCTGCGAAATCGCTTGGGAGGCAGGTTTGGACGGTCCCAAAGGTCTTGGCGAAGGTTGGGTGCGAGAAGAAGGGCCAGAAGGCCTTCCTGGAGCAGAGCGGCCTCCCCCGCCTCCCATGGCTTGCTGAATCAGCTCGCGCGAAATCCCCAACTGGTTTTGCATCCATTCCAAGCGGACTTCCCGACCCACCGGATCGTTAAATTGGCTTAACCAGCTGGCCATTCGCTTAATGGATTGAGTCCTGTCCTCAGGGCTTTGTCGAGCTTGCGAAATGGACTCTTCCAAACGAACGTCCAAAAGAGGCCGGGCCTTTGCGAGAATTTCGCGCATTTGCTCCTGACCTTCTTTTTTTGGAGAACCGGTATCCTGATCAAAAAGGATTTCATCCGGATCCAGACCTTCAGGCATAACGGCACCCGTAAGCACCAACCCATGCTGAAGCCCTAGCTCCATGGCGCGCTCCGTCGCGGACACACCTGCTTTATCGCCATCGAACAAGAGCGTAATCCGGCTCGCAAATCGGCGGAAAACCGCTAAATGATCAGGCGTAAGCGCGGTACCGCAGCTTGCCACGACATTCTGAAAACCTGCTGCGTGCAGTGCCAGAACATCAAAATATCCCTCGACCAGAATGACCTCGTCTTTCTCGCGAATGTGCTTTTGGGCCTGATAAAGCCCATAAGCAAGCTTACTCTTGGCGAAAAGAAAGGATTCGCTCGAATTCAAATATTTTGGGCCATCGCCACTGGAATCAGCATCCGGATTCTCCGAAGGAAGAGTCCGACCGCCAAAACCTGCGACTTTTCCACGCAAATTAAGGATCGGGAACATGACGCGGTTTCTGAAAAGATCAAAGTAGCCCGGCCCACCCGGCGATGCACCTTTAGTGGATGGCTTGATGAGCCCAAGCTCCACGGCCAGCGGAAGAGGCGCTTTTTTGGAAGAAAGATACTGAGTCAGAGAGTCCCAGCCTGGGGACGAGGCTCCCAGATAGAACGATCTTTGCCACTCGTCGCCCACGCCGCGCGAGTAGAGATATCGGTGAGCTTGCGCGATTTTTGGAAGGTTTTGATGGTAAAATGCAGCGACAAATCGATTGAGTTTATAACCGGTCGAGAGCTTTTCTCTCTGAGCTTCTCGCCTTTTTTGCTCCTCGGGATCGGCACCCTCTCCGCTTCCTGAAGAAGAAAGCTCGCGCGGCAGCTGGATTCTTGCGCGCTCAGCCAGCTCTTCGATCGCTTCGGGAAAGCCGATGCCATGGATTTCCATGACAAACGAGAAAAGATCGCCGCCCTTTTTACAGCCGTAGCAGTGATAAAGCTGTTTGGATTCGCTGACACTGAATGAAGGCGAGCGCTCTGAGTGAAATGGACAAAGACCTACGTAGTTTGCGCCGGTTTTTCGCAAAACAACATGCTCACCCACCACCTCGAGGATGCTGACTGAGTCACGAATTTTCTGCAAAAGGTCAGGGGGAAACTTTCTCATGAAAGTACCTTCCCCAATTTGTTCTGAGGCGCCTTGCTCACGCACGGATGTTCCGTCAGATAGTAGCGCCAGAGATTTTCCTGGCCGCAGGAAATCCCCACGCGTGGCGAAACCGTGACTGACTTTGGCTTAAAACCATCGTCAAAAATGGAAATATTCGGGCCCTGCGCAGACTCGCCTTTATGAGCCAGCTTGATTCCCATGGCACGCGCAAGACGGCCAGGACCGTTCAATAGATCGCGCTCGGCGCGGACATGAGGCCTGCGCTTTCGCATGGCTTCAATGCCGGAAAGAGGCTCCAGCGCGCGAATCAGAACCGCCGCGGGCTTTCCTTTTGCCTCTGTGACCAGATTGAACATCTCGTACATCCCGTAAATAAAATAGACATATACCCTGCCGGGCTCGCCAAACATGATCTCGTTTCGAGGCGTTTTACCGACCCAGGCATGACAGGCTGGATCGTTTTCCCGATAGGCTTCGGTCTCAACGATTCGCCCAGCTGTCACCTCTCTTTTTCCATTCGTGGCAGAAGAAACTACCAGGATTTTCCCTAGCAATTCCCGCGCAACACGAAGCGTGCTGCGCCCGTAAAACTCTTGCGGAACCAATCGCCAACGGTCTGTCCTGCAGCCATTGGCGGAAAGCTCAACCAAGTTTCTCTTTAACGATCTGATTGACGAGTTTTCCGTCGGCACGACCCTGGACTTTCGGCATGAGCAGCTTCATGACATTTCCCATGTCCTTTGCGCTCGTTGCTTTCGCTTCTGTCACTGCCCATTCGACGACTTTGCGGATTTCCGCCTCGTCCATCTGAGCAGGCATGAAGCTTTTGAGGAAATTGAGTTCTTGCTCTTCTTTTGTAGCCAAATCGTCACGTCCACCCTGCTTGAACTGCTCGATGGAGTCCTGGCGTTGTTTCATGGAAGTGGAAATAATCTTTTGAACAGCCGCATCATCGAGATCGACGCGATCGTCGATTTCTTTCTTTCGAATCGCAGCATGCAGATTGCGCGCGAATGCGAGCGTATCTTTGTCGCCGGACTTCATCGCGGCTTTCATTTGCTCAGAGAGTTTGGCTTTAATCGTGGGTTCGGACATAGAGAAGCTCCTACAGGACGTATAAAAAACAAAAACGGAGTTCGTGCAAAAGAGATTCCTCTCTCTTAAGGATCTTCAAAAAAAGATCCCCAAGGAATTGCATGAACTCCGCTTATGGAATTTTTAGCGATAAGGCTTGAAGGTCTTCTTCACAGCACGCTTGCGGGCTGCGGCGTCCTTCTTCTTACGCTTCACAGAAGGCTTTTCATAAGCCTCGCGCTTGCGCACTTCCGAAAGGATGCCAGCTTTTTCGCATTGTTTCTTGAACTTCTTCAAGGCGGCTTCAAAAGAATCGCCTTCACGAATTACGATACCGGGCATAGTAGTCACCTCCCTTCGGCCTAAAAATAGAGTCGGACCCCGTTTATAGGGGCCAACGTGTTAAAAATCCACTCTTTTTAGCATTATCCTCTGACTAGGACCAAAGAGCGACGATCATTCCGCCGTCGCCTGCTCCGGTAATTTTGGTCGCCAGAGCCCCTTGAGCCCGCAGCTCGCTTTCAAGCTTTTGAGCCTGAGGTGGGATCAACTGCCAGGAATAATAGCACTCCTGAGCATGACGCATGGCGCTCGCAATGGTTTCCAGAGCTTGTTGAGATGGATTGGCGTTGTATTGAACCAGTCCCTCGACGGCAAGCTTTGAGGCTGCGCTCATCTGCTCATCGAGCTTGGCCGCCAACACAGGGTCTTTGTCCCGTAATTTCTCCACCTTAGCCACGCAATCGCTGGTGCGAGCGCGAAGTCCGGTGTCATGAAAAGTGAACTTGGGAAGCTTTTGAATGCCCAGAGGAGTTGCGCCCCCCTTACCCTGGGTCGCAGACGGCATTGCAAAGGCAATCGGCTCGCCAGCCACGATCGCGGCGACATCCATTCCACTGCTCTTGCCATGAAAGCGATGCTCCAGGCGGGTTGCGAATTCTTGAAGGCCTGCGGAAGTCGTAATTCCAAGGATCGGAGAAAGCCAACGGCCCATTGCTACGCAAAGAGCCGCAGAGGATCCCAGGCCTGCGCCAATCGGGATCGAGCTCTTCACTTCGAGCCTTCCTGAAGGTTGAGCCATGCTTGAATCCAAAACAGACTGAAGGATTTCCGTAATCACGGTCTGAGCGGAGGATGGAATGACTTCCAGGCCACCACTTGCTGCGGGCGTGTAATCGAGCTCAAGCGCAAACTCAGGATGAGGAAGCGCCAGGGCGTTCGCACCGCGAAGAACGGCGTGCTCACCTGCTAAAACCCATTTGCCGCGAACGCGCGTATAAAAGGGAGTCCACGACACTTTTCCATCTTCAGACCAAGCGCGAGCACCAGGGCCTGGACGATCTTCAAGAAGTCGCACGCCAGGGAAACGATCGCGGATGCGCTTGCGCCAAAGATCGGCATGCTTGGATTCGACGATGATGTGAATGTTTGGACCTGCATCCAAAGTCACAATCGGTGGCGTCTCCGTGGCTTGAGCGCTCATGCCCTTCTCGGCCCGGCTGTCGCCCGGCCTGGTCATATAAGGAGTCAAAAACTGGAGCGCTTCCATGGTCTGAGCTTCCCAATAAGAGAACGGCTCTTCAGCGGTATGGAAAAGGCTGTGCATTTCCCAGGCTTCGCCCCAGGCAAGTTTGGAAACCGTGCGAAGATCACCACTCTCGAGCGCCTTGCGCAAAGAGACCAGACGCTCTTCCACGCGCGCCACGCGACCGTCCCACAAAGGAGAAGTCTTGATGCGAAGATGTGCTTGAGAAGAAGAGACTCGTTTTTCCGTTTCAGAAACGACCAGAACAAAGTGCGAGAGCTCTTTTGCTGGGGACGAAACCGCGACGGTATCTTCTTCCTTCCACTCGACAAACGGGCCTTCAAAGGAGCGGCAGGAGCTTCCAGATCCTGCGCGAGAAATACGCGCAAGACGCCGACGAAAGCTCATGTTGGTTTCGTAAGTCTTCTCAAACTTCTCGGAATCCTTAGCGCAAGCCATCGCAGCTGAAAGCGTGATGGCAGCAAAGGCGGAGGCGCTCGACGCAATCCCGGATCCTTGCGGGAAAGTGTTGGCGGTTCTCAATGTGAAGCTCAGCGGCTCAGTGCGAGTTTCGAGGCCGAATTCCTTGAAGATCGCGACGATTTCCTCGCGTACGCGTTTGAGATGTCGAATCACCTTCTCGAGTCCCTCACCCTTCAGCGATGGAACAGAAGGCTTGAGATCATACTTCATGGCGCGAAGGCGCGGAAGTTCGGCAATCCATTGAAAGGAGTCGGCACCGGTCGCAGGCGCCAGCTCGATCTCAGCATAAGTGCAAAGATCGTTCAGCGTCATGGAAAGGCTTCCGTTTTCAGGAATATTAGCGGATCCCGCCTTTTTGCCCATGTATTTGATCAGCGCAATGTTGGATGGCGCTTGAGCGCCAAATCGAAGAGCATTCATGAGGATCTTATTCCCACTTTAGGCCTTCTACTTGAGAAAGCCCGTTACAAGCGAGTCTTAAACCACGGGACTCAGCTACCTTTTGAATCTGCTCGCGAGCTTCCGCTCCTGCTGCAGGATCCACTAAAACCAAAACCGCATCGGCTTGCATCGCGCCCGCACCCTTGACGCCAAGGACTCCCGGCAATGAAACAAGGGCATGACGATCAGCTGTCGTCGATGGAATTTCAAGTCCTAAACCATGAAGCGCCTGAGCATAATCGCTCATCGCTTGTCCCAGTCCTGAAAGCTGACCCGCACGAATCGCGCGAACTCCGGCCTGAGTGATTGGCTCCAGAGTGCGCTGCCAGTCCTTTGCGTTCAAGCTATCCAGATGGGTGTGCGTTGCGACTTTTCTTCCTGCCTGGCCAGTGGCTGAGAAAATCATGAGACCTGAAAAATCAGCACATGTAAAAAGATCATCAGCCACAAGAGCCGATGGATTGAACCAGGTCACTCCCCCGCGCCATTGCGAAACCAGATCCGCACCGCTTGGAGATTTGAGCTCTGTCTCTTTCCGAGTCAGCTCACGATAAAGCTTCCAGGCTGCGCTCCATGAAAGCTCCCAGCCTGCGTGGCTTCCTAATGCCTGATAGACCAGGGCAAACTGAGCCGTGGATGCGCCAAAACCGCCCGCACCTTTTAAAGGATCTTCAAACGTAAGGTCTTTCAGGGCCTTTTGCCGAACTTCTGGCGAGACCGTTTTTTCAGACCAGGCGAGAAGTTTTCCCGCGGGGCTCTCCGGATGAATCTCTCCTAAGCTTCCGCCCGAGACATAACGAGCCTGAAAGCGTGGTCCCAGAGCCACCGCAACACAAGGAAGCCCCATGAGGACCGCGTACTCACCCAAAAGAAAGACTTTGCCCGGAATGCTTCCGGTACCCGAAAGCTGCGTCACTTGGACGAACCACCCTCGGATGCGATTTTCAGAGCCTCGACACGAATCGACTCCAGCACTTCGCGAGCGCGAGAGAGCGTGATGTTCTTATCAGTCTTCAGAATCTGCGTCAGGCGATCACGAACGCGTGCGATCTCATGGATCTCAGCGCCTGCTGCGATCGCCAGGTTTGCGGCATGAAGCTGCATATGACCTTTGACGATTCCAACCGTCGCAAGCGCCTTGAGGGCGCCCAGGTTCTGAACCAATCCCACGGCTGCACAGATGCGAGCCAGATCTTCCGCCTTGGAAATCTTGAGCATCTTCAAAGCAACACGTGCGGTCGGGTGAAGCTTGGTCACGCCGCCCACGGTTCCTACTGCGAGCGGAATCTCGATACGGCCGATCAGGTCTGCACCATCCATCGACCACTCGGTGACAGGCTGATATTTTCCGCTTCTTGAAGCATAGGCGTGAACGCCTGCTTCGACCGCGCGCCAGTCGTTTCCGGTCGCAATCAGGATCGGATCGATCCCGTTCAAGACACCTTTGTTATGAGTCGTTGCACGGTATGGGTCAGCTTTAGCAAAAAGCGCTGCTTCGCAAATTCCTCTTCCGATCACTGGATCGACATTGCGAATCACGATTTCAGCAGCGGCAAGCTTTCCATCAACCAGATTGGAAAGAATACAAAGTCCGACCTTCTCGCCAGTCAGGGATTCCACGCGAGGCTTCAGAGCTTCGCAGACCTGATTGATGAGGTTTGCGCCCATGGCGTCGCATGGATCGCAAAGAAGATGAAGAACAAGCATCGTGCCCGTGCCGTCTGGACGAGCCAGTTCGCGGATCGCGAGATCACGAATGCCGCCACCGCGAGCGACCAGGCCTGGCACGCAGGCATTCGCCAGCTGAATCAAGACATCGCGGCTTTCATGAAGCACGCGACGAGCGTTGGGAACATCCTTCACGCTCGGAAGCTGAACTTGCCCGATGATGAGGTTGCCCTTCGCATAAGTGCGAATGCTGCCTTCGTTGCGAACCCACTTTGCCGTGGCGCTTGCTGCCGCGATGATGGAGGTTTCTTCAACGGCCATGGGAATCAGAACTTCGCGACCATCGATCGTGAAGTTCGTGGCAACGCCCAGTGGCAGCGGGAAGTATCCGACGACGTTCTCAATCAGATGCTCAGCCACTTCTGGAGCCAGCGGAGTTCTGCCCGAAAGAACGTTGATATCTTCTTGTGTCAGATCACAAATCTGTTGAACACGGGACAGGCGCTCGGCCTGGGAGAGGCGGTGAAATCCTTCAGTCAAACGATGTTGGCTTTCCATTTTCCCTCTTTTCTTAATGCTTCCGGCGTTCGGCACCCTGTGCAAAACAACGCCGTCTTGAGTTCAAATTCCTGGAGTTCCATCCAGTGATCCAAAGCTTTCTCTCCAGCAAGAGCTGCCTCGAGAGCAGGTTTGGCGTAACCGACGCGATCAGCGCCAAGCGCGATCAGCTTTGCGGCATCCAGGCCCGAGCGAACTCCGCCCGATGCCCAGACTTCAATTTCAGAATTTTCGTTTGCGCCTTTTTGAGAAGAGAAAACTTCGCGCGCTTCGCGAACAGAATCGGGAGTCGAGACTCCCCAATCCGCAAAAGTCTGCGCAGCTTGCGCGTGAATGCTTTCAGGCTTTGCGCGAGCGCCTTCGATTCTTCCCCAATGAGTTCCCCCCAGCCCGCTGATATCAACCGCCGCAAGCGGAAGACGCGCCACGCGCTCAAGCGTTGAGCGAGAAAAGCCGCAACCCGTTTCTTTCAGGAGCACCGGAATGCCTGCGTTTCCAAGCTCATCCACGACTCTTTCAATCGCCGTGAATGCACCACGAAAATGAGGCGTGCCCTCAGGCTGCATGACTTCTTGAAGCGCATTCAGGTGAATGGCCAGCGCCTGCGCGTTGAGCGATTGAACAACACGCAAAATATCGGCAACCGGTGCATCGATG
>JBJMMA010000173.1:0-15413 GCA_045805065.1 Bdellovibrionia bacterium
AAATATAAACCAAAAACAACCTCAAACAAAAATTTAAAACAAACAAACCCTAAGTAATGGAATAGAACCTGGAATACTACAAACAGCTCAATGACTATGGAAACTACAGGAAAATCCTGAAATGCCTGGGTCAAATCAAGGTCTGATTCACAGCTGAATCAATAGTTGCCAATACTAACTATTTTATATAGAAGCGTCTCTCATAAAGACGCATATGAAAAAGCCGAACCTTGTTACCGCACTGTTTTTCGTCTTAGGCACCTTAGTCATCTCAGGGGGACTCTGCTCAGCTGCACCCAACACGCAACAGCAGCCCATCGCGCTCTCGCTCTCCATTCAGGACGCCGTCAAGCGCGCTCTGGATCGCAATCCGACCGTTCTTGCCAACCGCGAAAGAGTCGAAGAAGCAAGCCATGCTTATTCCTACGCGGTCTCCCAGTTTCTTCCTAACCTTGCTGGAAACGCTTCAGCGTTCAAACAAAAGGCCGCGGTCAACGGAATCAGCGTTCCTTTTGGCGGCGAGTCTTATAATCAATACACTTTACAGCTGAAGCTGGTGCAGCCCCTCTATCAGGGCGGCGCGATCATGAGCGGACTTCATGCCGCCGAAAAAGAGCTCGATATCCGAAAGAAGGATCTTGAGATCTCCGAGCGCGATGTGACCGCGCAAGTGATCAATTCCTTTTATTCGGTCATGCTCAATCAGCAGCTTCTGAACGTGCTCAATTACACGCTCAATGAAGAAAAACAGACTCAGGCACTCGTTGAGAAATACCAGAAGATCGGAAGAACCCAGCTTCTGGACGTTCTTCAGATCAAAACGCAAGTCGCCCTCATCTATCCCCGGATCTCCACGGCCGAAAACCAGATGAAGTCATCCGCGTCCCAACTCATGAGCCTGCTTCATGACAATCAGACTGAAGCGGTGAACCTGACAGGAGATCTGGTTTATATTGATCCCGTGACGGTCTCAAAAGTGCTTGCGATGAAAAGAGAGCGCCCCGAGCTTGCCAGAAGCCGGATCGTGATCGATCAGTTTGACGACAAGTCAACCGTCGCCCTGGCCACTTACAATCCATCCTTCAATCTGCAGGCGCTTTACGGAAAGACCGCGAACTCGCAGAGCGATCTCTTGAACGATTTCTCAAACACCTGGTCCGTGGGATTTCAGCTGACTGTCCCGATCTTTTCAGGGCTTGCATCCATTCATGAAAAGCGCGTTCTTGCTTCGCAGGAAAAGCAGCTTGAGTACAATCAGCAATCGCTTCTCGATAATCTGGCCTATAGCCAGGTGCAGGCCGAGCGAAACCTGGATGCGGCTGCCGCCGTTTTAAAGAGCTCCAAAGAAGCCTCCGAGTACTCGACCGCCTCCCTCAAGGAAGCCCAACGCGAATTTAAAATGGCCACAAGCAGTTACACGCAGCTCAATACGTCGGAACAGAACTTCCTGGACGCCCAGACCCGGTTCATTGGCGCCAAATACGATTACATCGACGCTGTTACAAAATACTTTGTTTCTGCTGGCGTTCCGATCCATGAGCTCGTACAACTCCTGGCGACCGCGAAGTAACCCCTTTTCAGGACCGCAAAACTTATGCGTTTTAATGATGATGACAATGCCAAGCTCTTGCTAGACACTATCCCCCGCGTGATGCACTCCATCCGCGAGGAAATGCGGGGAGTCGCCCGCGGAAAGTTCACCGTTCCGCAGTTTCGCATCCTCAATCAGCTTCGAAAGCGCCCTCTGACCAACAGCGAGCTTGCCGAGTGGATGGGCGTCACCGCACCCACCATGTCCCGCATGCTAGAGCCTCTTGAAGAAAAGGGCCTGATTGTCCGCACCTACAATCCCAATGACCGCAGATCGCAATCGCTCTCCCTCACTGCCACGGGAAAGCGTGAGGCCGAGAAAATCCGCCGTCAGGCTCTGGAGAGCTTCGCCGCTCGAACTGAAAAGCTTTCCAGCGAGGAGAGCCATACTCTCGCCAGCGGTTTGAAAGTTTTAGCCAAAATGTTTGATGACGATGCAAACGATGCTCCTGCCGAAAGGACTAAATCCAGCATGAAAACCAAATCCGTGACTCTGATGATGCTTGTGGCACTTGCCTCTTCGATCTCCTCTTGCATGGGCGACAGGACGACCGAAGATTACGCCAATGAGCAATCCCGTAAAGAGCAGGCAAAACTTCAGGAAATCGCCGGCACCTACAGAGGCAATCTGGTTTCCAATGAGACCGGGCAATCGCTCGGAACCCTCACCCTTCAACTCGATAGCTACACCGACGTCCAGAACTCATCGGATGGTCTGACCAAGATCCAGGTTCCTGTCGCGAAAGGTACTCTCTTTTACAGCGGCATCAACAGGTCGCAGATCAACTTTGATAAATATTACTACGACTCAAACTCCAAGCTTCTTCAGATCCAGGTTCCTATCGTGGATGCTTCGAAGACCACTCAGATCCTCTCACTCCGCGGCACTTTCAGTGGAGATCAGCTGACGGGTGACATCGAGGCGCTCGGAGGCTATTCCAGCTCATTCACCCTAGTCAAAAACGGTCCATTGGTCCAGGCTCAGAACCTGAACGCGATTCGGGGCGCTACTGCAATCGCTGCAGGTGACGAAACTTTCGTCGGCACCGACAACACTTCCTACAAGCTCACGATTCAGTATCCAGGCGATAATACTCAGCAGCTTTTTATGAACCTCTTCTTGCCTCAGCGCACTGTCACAGCGACGCTGATCATCGGCAGAACGAAGCTTGCTTTCACTTCCGCTATTCTCGATGAGCGCTATAACACGCTCAAAGGCGATGCCGTGTTCAACACGTATCCCATCGAGCTCCGCTGCACCAGAACAGGCCATGGAACTCCGGCCGAGAAATGGGATTGTCAAACCATGGCGGGAGACGCCGTAAACCATATCGTCTTCGGGCTGGCAAACAGCCTTCAGGCAAAATGAGGTCAGGCATGTTGAAAGCGAAATCTGCCTTACTTTGCCTGATTGCACTGACCCCAGCTCTGACAATGGCGAGTCAAGCCCATGCCGGAGCAGTAGCTCAAGGCACCTATCAGGTCACCATTCCTAAAAGCCGGATCGAGATGCCAAAGATGCCAGCGCCTCAGAGCCCTCGGGTTCCTGATCAGCTGGACTTAGGCGCCTCAAGCTGGGCTCCTCGCGGGTTCAGCTTAGCTAGCCGGACAATGGACACCACGAATTTCTCTCGTGAAGGCGCGCCATCTTTCTACGTGAACTATTTAAAGTCCATCACGAATCTGGACGGCCTTTTCCTCAAGGCAGGACTCAATTGGCTTTCTCTGAGCCGCTCAGGAAAGGTTGGAAGCGGATCCACTCCTGTATCAGAAAGCCAGGCCCTTCAACTCTTCTCGCTTCGTGCCGGCGCAGAATACGCTCCTTCTCTTCTTCAAGTCATGGGAGTCCAGCCTTACGCAGGGCTTGCGATTCTGCCTTCTTTGGGCATGACCGGTCGCTCGGCTTTTGATGATGGCTCCAGTTATTTTGGGATTCCATTTGAGTACACAGCCGGAGCTCAGTTCGAGCTCTCCCGTTTTGGGCTTGGTTGGAATCAGGCAAGCCTGGATCTTGGACTAACCGGCACTGCAGGCACCGTCGATCACTCAAGCGTTGCCGGGATCGGAATCAAGGGCGGAATCAGGGTGGCATTATGAGAAAGTTTTTAGCAGTCTTCTTACTGACTATTTTTAGCTCACCAGCTTTGTCTGCATTCGCAGCAGACTCATCGGCCAAGACTATCGTACTGGACCCAGCAACTCTGAGAGCTCAGCTACTCAAAGGCAATCTCTCGCTCGTGCAGCAGGAGAAACTTGTCGAAGACGCAAAGACTTCCATCAGCGTAGCTCGCGCGGGCCTTTTTCCTTCCTTGAACCTTTCAGCTGCATTCAAGGGCAACTTCATTCTTTCTTCGATCGATTTTCTGGTCCCTTTTCTGATCCCATCCAACTGGGCGGAACTCGATCAGAACAAGCATCTCTTTGAAGCTCAAAAACTTTCTTACAAAGCTCTTGAGCTCAATACCTATAGCTCCGCTCTGTCAGTCTATTTCAATGTCAGAAGCGATAACGAGATCGCTCAACAGCACCTTCAACAAGCAAAAGATCTCAGGCAGATTGCCGACTATATCCAGAATGCGGCAAGTTTTGGCGTTGCTTCAGGCCAAGACGTCCAAAACGCGTTAGGCAATGCTGAAGCTGCTGAAGGTGAAGCCTCCAAGATGCAAGTCGCGATGATCAAAGAGCTCGCGGCGCTTCGCCAGATGCTAGGACTCTCGCTCGACACCCAGATTCTCTTCTCAACCGATCAGTCAGCCGCCACTCTGGCTCCTTCCACCGTAGAGTCAGCGACTTCTCCTACCGATATTGCAAAAGCCGTGGATCGCTCTCTTTCCACCGGCCCTGAGCTTGCTCAAATCAATGAGTTGATCACTGCAGCAAAAGCAGGAACCTGGAGCAAAGCTTTCGGCTGGATCAATAGCGCTTCTTTGGAAGCATCTTCAGAAAACGGATCCAATGCCTCGTTCTCTAATCTTCAGGCTCGCGGCTCCGTCAGCCTGGGACTCGGAATTTTCCCGGTCATTGAGCTCTCCCATCGCAACGTTCAGGAGATCCAGCTTCGTGCCGAAGCGCTTAGACAGGAAAACACTGAGATCCTTGAAGGCAGCATTCTTGCCACGCAGGAAGCTCAGAACGAGCTGGCTCATTTCTCCCGCGCTGAGGCCGCTCTAAAAGGCGCCTACGATGACGTACTCACCCAGTACCAGTTTGGCGTCGCGAACATCTACGACGTGCTGCAAGCGCATCAATCGCTTTCCGCTGCGGCGATCAACCGCATTCAGGCCGAGCTTGAAATCACGCTACTTCGCGTGACGCTTCATCGCACGATGCTGACCGACGAATTTGCGAAGATCCCGGACTGCGCAGCACAGAACCCGCCCGCGCCACAAAAGCGCGGAGGATTTTTCGGCAACCTTTTTGGCTCTCATAAAGATGAGAGCGGTCCCTCACTTCTTGAGATTTGCAGAGCGAAGTGAGGAAAATGCGGCAATCCACATCGCGCCTGTAAAGCGATGAGGGTTGCCGCACTTAGATATTCGTCAGACAAAAAGGCCCATACAGACGTCGTCGTCATAGCGGCCATCCGAATACTTGATGGCCTTGATGAGGCGACCTTCCTCTTTGAAACCAAGCTTCGAGTAAAGCGCAATGGCGCGCGCATTGGATGAAAGCACGTGCAACTCGAGCTTTTCCAGCGATGGGTTGCCTTTCGCCCATTCAATGACGCTTTTTAACAAGATCTCACCTAAGCCCTGGCTTCGCCAAGGCGGCATGACAGACATTCCAAAGACCGCGGTATGAGACAGGCGACGCCGTGCCCCCCGATGGCAATCAATATTGCCGATGATCTCGCCGTCTTTCTCCGCGACCAGTAGAAGCTCACCAGGATTTTCAAGCATCCCTCGGATCCAGGCACGCTCCTGCTCCTCCGTGGGAGCAAATTCGCCTTCCTCCCAGAGCTGACCCTCGCCCTGGGCAAGATTGACTGCGAGGGTATTTAAAAGAGCTGCCGCATCGGACTCAACCCCCGCGCGAATCGTCA
Organism: Bdellovibrionia bacterium; assembly: GCA_045805065.1. GTDB lineage: Bacteria > Bdellovibrionota > UBA1018 > UBA1018 > UBA1018 > CAZCBS01. Next base: position 5,633 of record JBJMMA010000173.1, read on the forward strand.
CAGCATCGCCTGACTTAAGCTTCGCCTGAAAAGTTTCGATGCGGGCCACTTTCAAATTCTCCTACTGACACTCAGATCCATTGACCAGAACCTGGCCAATGGAGATACGTGAGCTTCCATCCATCTTCACGGAACGAGAAGTCTTGGCAACGATATCAGCCGTATCCGGATGAAAACCGTCGAAATAGTACACGGACGTCAAAGTCGTCGTGTAGCCGTAATAAACGGTTCCGTTATCGAAGTCCTTCGCCATGACAGACGTGTCCGTCTCTTTCAGGCCATAAGGGATCACATACTCTGAGCAATGAGTTAAGAGATACGTGTAAAGCTCTGACTGAAGCTCCGTTGGCAAAACCGAGCTCGGCTTGAAGATCGTCTGGATCGAATTAGCCTGAGCCGAAGAAGCAGCCGCGATCAAAACCAAAAGCGATAATGCGCGCTTCATTTGCAATCCGTCCCTTCAACCGAGACATGAGAGATGCCAAAGTAAGGGATCTCGTCGTAAGCAATGAGTTGGTAAGTTTCGGCGTAAATGCGAGCCGTGGTGGGATGCATTCCATCAAAGTAATACGTGGAAGTCAGGGCGGTGCCGTATTCGTATTTCTGCACACCCGTGTCCTCGGTTTTATCAACCGTTGTTCCGGTTTCAGAAAGTCCGTAAGGAGAGACATACTCGCCGCAGTGGGCTTCAATGTAGCTGATGAGCTTTTCACGGAGCTCCTGAGGCAACGCGCTTTTTGCGGAGAAAACGGTCTGCGCCGTGTTTGCCTGAGCGGAGGAAACTGCGAGCAATGCCGAAAGAACCAATAAGGACTTTTTCATAAAGAAGCACTCCTGCCTATCGTGGGTTAAATTTGCGGCTCTTATAACAGAAATAGTTGTAAAAAACAGTCAAGATTAAACAAAACCACGCAACGCAGCAAAATACCTGATTATATTGTCTAATTCGGGCAATCGATGTACGAGAGGCAAAATGCGTGTTGGAATTACCGGCGCCAACGGTTTCATCGGCAATCACCTTCTCAGATCCGCTCTAGCTCATCGAGTTCATGGTTCTCGTCCTGTTGTTTTCCTGCAGCGAGGATCCTCCACGCGCCCCTTTGAAGATATTCCAACCGATCATTATACCGCGTTCTGGGGCGACCTTTTAGACAAAGAAAGCCTGGACGCGTTTATCAGCCAGTGCGACGTGGTCTTTCACCTCGCCGGCTTTAATCGCTATTGGTCGCAAAACCCGAACGTCTTCCTCGATGTTAATCTTGAGGGAGCAAAGAATGTCGCTGAAGCCTGCCTCAAACACGGCGTAAAGAAGCTGATTCACGTCAGCAGCTGCGTGACCTTGGGAGCATCACTGGATCCCACTCCTCGCAATGAAGACGCCGAATTCAACCTCAAGGGAGTGCGCTTCCCTTACGCTGAAACCAAAAAGGCTGGCGAAGACCTCATCCTCTCTTATGTGAAAGAGCGCGCTCTGCCTGCGGTCATCGTTCATCCAACGTCCGCAATCGGTGAGCAGGATTTTGGCCCAACACCGATTGGAAAACCCATCGCCGATATCAGCAAAGGTAAATGGCCCGTCTATGTCGCGGGGGGCGCATGTTTTATCGATGTTCATGACGTGGTTCGCGGTTTGTGGCTTGCGATGGAACGCGGACGCATCGGTGAAAAATATCTTTTTGCCGGAGAAAACCTGACAAACCAGCAGTTCATGACCCTGGTGGCCGAATGCGCGGGCGTTCCAAAGCCCAAGATGAAAGTCCCTCTGCCGCTTCTCAAGGGTGTGGCCTGGACCGCCGAATTTGCAGCGGATCGCATCACACGCAAAGAGCCAGTTTTGACCGTGGGAATGACTGCACTCATCGGCAAGTATCTCTACTTTGACGGAAGCAAGGCTGAGCGAGAGCTTGGTTTTAAAGCAGGTCCTGCGGCACCCGCCATTCAGCGCTGCATTGATTGGTTCAGAGCCCAGGAAGCTACTCAAAACGCTGCTGAGCCTCTCCTAGGGGCTGCACAATGAGTCAGAAACAAATTGCATTAATCACTGGCGCCACAGGCTTTATCGGTAGCCACCTGGCTCAAAGGCTTTTGAAAGAAGGCCATAGCGTCCGCGTTCTTTGCCGCCAGGAGAGCCAGGGAAAACTCCTTTCGGACATTGCGACAAAAGCGCAGATTGCTCTGGGAAACCTGAAAGACCAGAACTCCTTGGAGCAGGCCATGCAGGGGGTAACTCACGTGTACCACTGCGCAGGCCAGGTCCTGGATTGGGGCTCGGATCAGGAATTTAACGCAACCAATATCCAGGGCACCGCATGGCTCTTGGAGAGTGCTGCACGCGCTCAAGTGAAGCGCTTTGTCCATCTCAGCACAGTGGCAGTCTTTGGAGTTCCGTCTCCAGCGAAATTTGATGACGAGACCCCTTACGGGTCAAGCCAGGATCCTTATTCCCGCACCAAGATTGAAGGCGAGAAAGTCGCGCTCAAAGCCCATCGCGAAAAAGGCGTACCTGTGACCGTTTTACGCCCAACCGTGGTGTATGGCGCGCGCAGCACCTGGCTGGAAGAGCCCCTTCGCATGATCCAAAAAGGGAAAATGTTCCTCTTGGATCGCGGAAACGGCACTTGCCACCCCTGCTATATTGAGAATTTGATCGATGCGATGATCCTGGTTGCAGAGCATCCTGCCGCGGTCGGACAAGCTTATCTCATTGGAGATGATGACCCGATTCCGTTTTCCCGCTATTTTCAAGGCGTTGCATCGCTTGCCGGTCAAGGCCCGATTAAACGCTCCATTCCTCTGAGCGTTGCCCGGGCAATGGCAACCACTTTTGAGGCTGCGGCGCGTTTAACTCGCTCTGCTTCACGTCCTTTGTTGACTCATACGGCGATCGACATGGTATGTACGCGAAGTCAAATGTCGATGGATAAAATCCGCCGTGAACTTGGCTACCGTCCGCGTTACCGCTTTGACCAGGCCATTCAAGAACTTCGCAGCGTTTACAGAACTTCGGATTTGAACCTAAACCGGGACCAGGTTCCCAACGCAAATTTAATTTGAACTTTATTTACTCAATAGGAGATCACGATGGGAATTCCAGTTAAACAAGCCATGTCTGTCGGCAGCTACGTGATGAAGCAGAAGCTCATGAGGAACAAACGTTACCCTCTCGTCATGATGCTCGAGCCACTCTTCAAGTGTAACCTCGCATGCGGCGGCTGCGGCAAGATCCAGTACCCAGACGAAATTCTGAAGAAGATGCTCACGCCTGAGCAATGCTTTGCTGCGGCTGAAGAGTGCGGCGCTCCAGTGATCTCCATCGCCGGCGGCGAACCTCTCATCCACCCACAGATGAAGGAAATCGTTGAAGGTCTGATCGCTCGCAAGAAGTTCATCTACCTCTGCACGAACGCCCTCTTGCTCAAGCGCAAGATGGACATGTTCACGCCAAGTGATTACCTCACCTTCAGCATCCATCTCGACGGCATCAAGGAACACCATGACAAGTGCGTGGACCGTGAAGGCGTTTATGAGACCGCGATCGAAGCGATCAAGGAAGCCAAAAAGCGCGGCTTCCGCATCACAACCAACACCACGGTTTTCCAGGGCCACCCACCTGAGCATCTCCATCAGTTCTTTGACAAGATGATGGAGCTTGGCGTGGACGGCATGATGATGTCTCCAGGCTACAGCTACGAAAAAGCGCCAGACCAGGACAAGTTCCTCAAGCGCGAAAAGACAAAGCAGCTTTTCCGCGAGATCCTGGCGCCGATGCATTCCGGAAAGAAGAACTGGGTGTTCAATCACTCCCCATTCTTTCTCGACTTCCTCGAAGGAAAGCGTGACTACGAGTGCACCCCTTGGGGCAATCCGAACTACAACGTGTTCGGCTGGCAACGCCCTTGCTACCTCTTCAGTGAGCAAGGCTACGCCAAGACCTTCAAGGAGCTCATGGAAACCACTGAGTGGGAGAAGTACGGAACCGGTCGCCATCCAAAATGCGCGGACTGCATGGTTCACTGTGGATACGAGCCAACGGCTGTCAACGACAGCATGGCCTCTCCAAAGAACATGCTGGCCTCGATGAAGTCGGCTTTCAAAAAAGCCCCTTCTCGCTCACCTGAGATGAACGCGTAATCGAGAACCATGGATCGTAAAGACAGTCACATATCGATCTGTCTGGAAAAGGATATCGAACTCTACACGGAGAATTCGAACGGATTCTCCGCGTGGAGTTTCGAGCATGACGCCCTTCCAGAGATCGATTTTTCAGCCATCAGCCTGGAGACCACGGTCTTAGGTAAAAAACTTCGGGCTCCACTGATCATCGGTGCGATGACCGGGGGGACGGTGCGCGCCGGCGAGATCAATCGCAGGCTCGCGCTTGCGGCTGAAAAGTGCCAGGTCGGCATCGCGTTGGGCTCGCAGCGCAAGATGATCGGCGAGAGCCGCGACTCGGCTGTGACGAAAAGCTATGCGGTCCGTGAGCATGCTCCTGCCGTTCCCCTGCTTTTAGGAAACATCGGCGCCGTTCAGCTCAACTATGGCGTAACTGCCGCCCAGATCCGTGCCCTGATCGAGAACTCAGGATGCGACGCCTTCAATTTCCATCTCAATCCTCTTCAGGAAGCGGTTCAGCCTGAAGGTGATCGGGATTTCTCAAGCCTTCTTCCCAAGATGCGGGACGTGATCCCGTCCTTGGGTGTTCCGGTTTTAATCAAGGAAGTCGGCTCTGGAATCTCGGCGCGCACCGCCCGGAAGCTCAAAACTCTTCCGATCGCGGGCGTGGAAACCGCAGGTGCCGGTGGCACGTCCTGGTCGAAAATTGAAGCCTATCGCAGCTCTACGGCAGATCGTCAGCACTTGGGTCAGCTCTTTGCCCGCTGGGGAGTTCCCACTGCCGACAGCGTTATCGCCTGCCGTCAAGAGCTCCCGGATACCACGCTGATCGCCTCTGGCGGGATCCGGAACGGAATTGAGATTGCAAAGGCCATCGCACTGGGGGCAGACGCTGCAGCCACTGCGTTACCGATTCTGAAAGCAGCAGAACGCTCGACAGAAGACGCGATCGCCGCGATCGAGCAGATTATTCTGGAGCTGAGAACCGCACTTTTTGTCACTGGAATATCTTCGATTGAAGAGCTCAAGCGCGAAGGCCGCTCTGTGCTCAAGCAAAGGCTCATCCATGTCAGCTAAGATCAACATCCACGCTACTGCAGAACATTGTCTGCCTCGGATTGAGTCAGCGATGGAGGATTTCCTCAAGCGCTCCGAGCAAGAGGGAATCCGCTTCAACGCTGAGATGACCCGTTATCATCTCGCAAGTGGCGGAAAGCGCCTGCGAGCCCTGATGCCTTGCTGGGTTTTTGAGGCGTGCGGAAAAGACCCCATGGCAGCCATCTCATTGGGCTGCGCTCTTGAAATGGTCCATAACGCGACTCTCGTTCACGACGACCTTCAAGATGGTGATGTGATGCGCCGTGGTTTTCCCACGGTCTGGAAAAAGTGGTCTCCGGCACAAGCCATCAATTGTGGTGACGTCATGTTCCAATTCGCGTTGGAACTTCTGCTTGAGCAACCGATGGAAGCATCCACTGCTCGCAGTATCACCCGCCGATTCCTCACCGGCATCTCGCAAGTCATCGAGGGTCAGGCGCAGGAGTTTCTCCTGAAGGATGAAGAGCTTCCGACCCTTGCTCGTTATATTCAGGTGGTCGAAGGAAAAACCGCAGCTCTTGTTGCGACCGCTCTGAGCATTGCCGTTCAAGCCCTGGGCAAAGATAAACGCGTCATCGCTGATGTCGAGCAGGCCGGAATGGATCTCGGCGTTCTCTTTCAGATGCAAGACGACGTTCTCGATGTTTACGGTGACAAGGGTCGGGACCAGAAAGCAACAGACATCGCGGAAGGCAAGATCAGTATCCTTGTCGCTCAATGCTTGGAGAGCGCAAACAGCTCGGATCAAATGCGGATTCTTGAAGTACTTCGCAAGCCACGCGAGCAAACGAGCGCTCAGGAGATTTCTGAAGTCGTCGCGCTCTTTGATCGCTATGAAACGCTTTCCAAGGTTTTGAGCAAAATCGCTGAGCTCCGCTCGCGAATCGCCAATCTTGAACTCAAAACGACCGAACCCAAGCTGCACGCTCTCCTGGTGGATCTTGGGGAGCTCTTTTTGAAACCGATCGCTCATCTAGTCGAGGCGGCCCCGCCGCTACGCTCTTCCAAGGAGATACGCTCATGACGGTGAGTTTTCGGCATCTGACCCAAGACGAGCGCCACGAGTATCTGAAAGCTCATTGTGCTTTGACAGACGAGGAAGTCGCGCTTCTCAAGGGCGCCCCTCTTCCTGCAACCATCGCAGATCATCTCATTGAGAATTCAGTCGGCTATTTTCAACTGCCCATGGGTATTGCGACCCATTTCAAGATTGATGGCAAAGAACGTCTGATTCCGATGGTCGTTGAAGAGACTTCCATTATCGCCGCGGCAAGCGCCATGGCAAAATGGGTCCGAAGCACCGGCGAGCTCACCACCCGGATGCAGGGAAAGCTCATCATTGGCCAGATCCAGCTTCCACGCGTTTTAAAGCCAGAACAGGCCAGGGCGCTACTCGAAGCTGAGATCCCTTTGCTCATTGTCATGGCCAATCGCATGCTTCCAGGACTTGTGAACCGCGGCGGCGGCGTTCGCGAGATCAAGATCCGCGAGCTGAAACGCCCCGACGATGGGCAGGCGATGATGGTCATCCACATCCTTTGCGATCCCTGTGATGCCATGGGAGCAAACCTCATCAACCAGGTTTGCGAAGCGCTCAAGCCTGAAATCGCGCGCATCACGGGCGAAACGGTTGGCCTCTGCATTCTGTCCAACCTCGTGGACGATAAGCTTGCGATTGCCGATGTCGTGATCCGGAACATCGACCCACAGATTGCTGAAGGAATCGTTGAGGCTGCACTTTTTGCGCACGCCGACCCTTATCGCGCGGCAACGCATAATAAAGGCATCTTGAACGGAATTGATCCGATTCTGATTGCCACAGGAAATGACTGGCGCGCTGTGGAGGCTGGCGCTCATGCCTATGCAGCACGCTCGGGCTCGTATCAGCCAATGACGCGCTGGTGGCGCGAAGGCTCAGATCTTCGTGGCCAGATTGAGCTTCCCATGGCAGTTGGCACCGCCGGTGGCGTCACCCGGATCCATCCGATGGCAAAGCTTGCGCTTAAAATTCTCGGCGTTGAGAAGGCTGAAGACCTGGCGCGAATCTGTGCGGCAGTTGGCCTGATTCAAAACCTCGGAGCATTGAAAGCGTTGTCCACGGTCGGTATTGTTCGTGGCCATATGGAGCTTCATGCGTCCAATCTTGCCCTTGCTGCAGGCTCGACCGAAGAAGAAGTCGTTGAAGTGAAAAGCAGACTCACTGAGATGCTGAAAAATCGTCAGGGTATTGGCATCAGCGCGGCTCAGGAAGTTTTGCGAGAAATTCGCTCTCGCGCCCGCCCGGGCGCTGGAGCCACTGGAGCAGTTCTTAAAACGGAGGTCCGTTAAGAGATGCGTGAGATCGAGTTCTATCAAAGTCATCTGGATGGCGTGAGCCGAAGCTTTGCTTTTTGTATCCAGAAGCTCGACTCCCCTTACCGCCAATGGATTTCTCTCTCTTACCTTCTTTGCCGAGTGCTCGACACCGTTGAGGACTCTCCTTGGAGCGATGTAACGAAAGGCGTCACCCTTCAGAACGCCCAGTACGCTGAGTTCAATCAGTTCATGGACAAGCTCCCAACGCGTGAGGCAACCGTTGCCTGGGCCAAGCGTTTTCCAGAAAGCATTCCAGAAGCTGAAAAGAAGGTGCTTCTGGATTCGTACGATCTTTTCAATGATCTGCATGGTCTGCCAGAAAACGCTCGCGTGATCATTCAGAACACCGTTGGAAAGATGTTCCGCGGGATGCGCTATTACTCGAATCGTTCTGCCAGCGGCTCACTGAGACTGGCTGATCTCGCTGATGCGAACCGTTACTGCTACTTTGTCGCAGGCGTTGTCGGCGAGCTTCTTTCGCAGCTTTATGTGGTCTATCGCCCGGATTTCAAGCCAGGCCAGAAGTTCCACACGGACGCGCTTCACTTTGGCTTATTCCTGCAAAAAGTGAATCTCTTGAAAGATCAGCGCTCCGATGAGCGCGAAGGTCGTTATCTGGTTCCCGATCGCCAGGTCCTTCTCTCCAGCCTCAGAAAGAACGCTCGAGGCGCGATGGATTATCTCCTAGCCCTTCCTCAGGACGAGCATGGCTATCGCACGTTTTGCGCGTGGTCTTTGTTCCTGGGTGCTGCATCGCTGCCTTATATGGAAAAGGCCTACGAGGCGGATGATGGTTCAAAGATTCCACGCACCGTCACGCAGGATCTTTTGACGGCGATCGAAGACGTTGTCCAAGACAATGTGACTCTTGAGAATGCTTTCCAGGAGTACCTGCCTTTCATTCCTGAGATGGCGCTTCCAAAGCCAACGGACTCGGGCGATTGGTTCCGGGATCTCACTGCGGGATCTTTGGGCCATACCGAGATGGCCGAGCTTGGGATGCTCTGAAAAGGACTCGATGACCAGGGCGGGCGAAGCCGGCCCGAGATTATTATGAAAGACAAACGCTTTACCCCGCTCTTTCTTGCTTTTCTTGCCTGCTCGGCTTTGCGCTTTCTGGCGGTCATCCCGTTTGTCATTGATGACGATGAGGCCTGGTGGGCAGTGAGCGCCCGCTGGCTCAAGGCTCCGTGGGATTTCTATCGTTCCGTTCCTGATGACAAGACTCCTGGCTCTGTTTGGTTTGGCTGGGCGGTTCGACACTTGTTTGGTCCATTCGGAGAGCTGGGTGCCGATCCACGCGTGATCCGGGCTGTGTTCATTGCGCTGACGATCGGCTGCGCTCTGCTTTTGGGCAAGATCGCAGTTTATATTCGCCAGTCAGAAGCCAAGACTAAATCTCAAAACCTATTTTGGTTTTCGGCTCTTTTGTTTTTGATCGCATCGACTTTACCTAGCCCAAAGCTTTTGGCGTTTACAGGCGATGGGCTCATGGCGCTGCTTGCGATCAGCGGTTATGCGCTCGCACTCTTGGGTGGCAGCATCCCTGTTTATCTTCTCTCCGGCGTCTGCCTAGGCAGTGGCCTTTTGGTAAAACAGACAGCTGTGTTTACGGCGCTCCCGATTTTATTTTCGCGCACGCCTAAGAAATGGAGCGCTTCTGAGATCAGCTGGATTTTCCTCGGCTCACTCTGCGTTTTAATTCCATCCATTTGGGCACTGGGTCCTGAGGAAATGGTTTACTGGGTCTGGACTTATCCTAAAGAAGTTCTGACCGTGGTTCGAGGCGAAGCCTTTTCCTGGCAATCAGAGCTCAGGTCCAATGCCCTGGTCTTTCTCCTCGCGCTTTTACCTCTCAGCCTTGCGGCATTTCGCTTCCGGACCAAAGAATCAGCACTTTTCGATTTCCGCGTCCAATGGCTGATCTCCGGTTTGCTTGTGATCCTGGCCGGCAAAGGTCTTTTCCTTCATTACTTTTTGATGATCGCACCTCCTTTGGCGCTTATTGTTGCCGATGTTTATTCCAGAAAGGCCTTCCGGGCCTGGGAGAGTATCTGGGTGAGCGTCGGTTATGCTGCTTGCTGTATCTTAGTCACCATCCCTGCGCTTCAGGTGAGTTGGGGGACAGATCTTCCCTATTTCTCGCGCCTGCAAGACGCAATTGACCCAGCTCTCTCGCCCAATACATCCGTTCTGGTTTGGGGTGGCTCCCCCC
>JBJMMA010000174.1:0-1591 GCA_045805065.1 Bdellovibrionia bacterium
AAACTCCGAATTTACTCTCCTGGAAGGCCATATGGGTATGGTAGGAGCTAGGATCAGTCTATGAAGCTGATCCGCTTTGAGCCAAACTCTCTCCAGCAAACTGGAGGAACGCCAGTACCAGCACCCATTTCATTAAATGACGAAGTCCATCTCTGGATTTTGTGCGGTGGCGTTCTTGATGGTTTTGAAAAGAAACGCGAAGCCCTTCGCGCTGTCCTTGCTCAGTATGTGGGGCTATCTCCCGAGCAGATCGAGTTTGAAGAGCTTGAGCATGGAAAGCCCATCCTTAAGCCTGGTCAAAACCCGCAATCGCTCCATTTCAACCTCTCGCATACTGCTGGGATTCAATTGATTGCAATCACTCGCCTTGGAGAAGTAGGCGTGGACATCGAGCGGGTCCGGGAAGTCCATCGCATCGATTCCATGATGGAGCGCTTTTATTTCCCAGTGGAGCGCGACCGAGTCAATGCGCTCGCTGGCGAAGAAAGACTCAGAGAATTCTTCAAAATCTGGACTGCTAAAGAAGCCTGGGCCAAAGCTCGCGGTGTCAGTGTGTTTCGCGCCCTTTCGCAATACGAGTGGAAAGCAGACGATGCTTCGATGACTTGGATTGACCTGGGCGCTGAGTTTATCGCGCATCTCTCCCTGAACAGCCTCCCCGCGAACTGATAAGTCCAGCTTTGAGACCATCTCTCCGGTTTCAGCGCCTGAAATCCATTATAACCGCCGCAGATCAGGCCCGAAACTTTCATAGAAGCTGTCCCGCTCACAACAGAGCAGGAGGATGGAGTTATGAAAACTTTCAAGAAAATGATGAATCAAAGCGGCCAGGGTCTTACCGAGTACATTACATTGCTTCTATTGATCGCAGTGGTCTCAATCGGCGTAACACAGACGCTTGGCAAGCGGGTCAAAGAGAAAATCAAGAAAGCGTCCGAAGAGATCAACTCAGGCCTGGTCATTGACTAGAACTTTGCTGAGGAATTCATGAAGCGAGACTCGGGCCAGGCTCTTCTTGAGTTTGCGATCTGCGCGCCAGTGGCGATCGTCGCCGTTGGCGCGACGGTCCTGCTGCTCAGAACGGAATGGAATCGAACCCAGTGCGCTCATCGCGCGTTTCTGGCGGCTCATCGCGCCCTTCGGCCGCAAGAGAGCACGATTCAGGAGGTTCGCTCCTTATTGAATCGCGTTCAGATTGAGAAAAACGAAACTGGCGTTACGGCGAGAGCCGTATGTGGAGAGGCGGTCGAAACAGTGCAGCTTCCGGATCTGGAGCACGCTCAATGGTAGTTCAGAACGAGCGAGGATCTCTTTTGATTCCTTTCCTGCTCTTAACAACCCTTCTTGCGTTCTTTGGTTTTGGAATCTGGGGCGTGATGAGATCCTGGAAAAAGCAGGCGGAGCTGCAGCTTACGCTCGATGCATGCGTCGGCAAAAAAGCGCACGAGCTCAAGTCGCTTCTCAACCACCTCACTCAGTCCAATACGCGGATGATCTGGGTAAGAAGATCGGCATTGGCAGCAGCCTTTCTCTCCCCCGAAGCGCTGACCGCCATCCGAGCCGAGCTTGAAGTCGAGCTTGCGCTTCAAGA
>JBJMMA010000175.1:0-4057 GCA_045805065.1 Bdellovibrionia bacterium
GAGGACGCCATTTCAAAAATCAGAATCTAAAAATCAAAATTCAAAATAGACAGCATCTGAGGGCTTCATGTCGCCAGGATGGCTTCTGAGCGCGTTAGCGCTCAGGACATGAAAGGCAGGATGCCTGCGCCCGACACGATGCTGTCTATTTTGAATTTTGATTTTTAGATTCTGATTTTTGAAATGGCGTACCCGAGAGGATTCGAACCTCCGACCTTCGGCTCCGGAGGCCGACGCTCTATCCAACTGAGCTACGGGTACGCAGACAAAACCCGGATAGATACCTGGGGATTAACACAAAGACCCAGCGAGCTCAACAACGCTCAGGCGCGCGTTCCAAATAGTGCCGTTCCTACGCGTACATGAGTGGATCCTTGTGAGATGGCGATCTCAAAATCGCTCGACATCCCCATGGAAAGCTGGCGTCTGGACACGTCGCGCAAACCCGCTTCAAGCTTGTTAAGCTCTGAGAATCTTTCCTTAAGCTGGTGATCGTCCTCGCTGGCTGCTGGAACACACATCAGTCCCTGAAGCTCAAGCTCAGGAAGCTCGGAAACCTTGCACGCAAGCATCTCAGCTTCAGCAGTATCCGCTCCCGTCTTGGATTCCTCATGACTGATATTCACTTCGATGAATACAGGAAGCTTACCCGCGCGACCGGCTGCCCCCCAGGCCTTGGCGAGTGCCACGGCAATTTTCTCAGAATCAACCGAATGTACGGAGGCCACGTAAGGGACTAAAAGCTTCGCCTTATTGGTCTGAAGATGGCCGATGAAATGCCAGCGAATGTCTTTACAGCCGCGTCGCTCGAGCTCTTCGGCTTTCGCGATCAGCTCTTGAACGTAGTTTTCGCCAAAGTCACGGTGCCCAAGCCGATACAGCTCTTCAATCTTGTCTTCAGACTGTTTCTTGCTCACGGCAATTAAAGTGACCTGGGATTCGTTTCGACCCGAGGCCTGACACGCTGATGCGATACGCTTTTTGATCTGGGAATAGTTTTCTGCAATCGTCATCTTAGTTGCTCAGGCAAACTCATGAAAAAAGGGGTACGCCAAAATGTTTCTCGAGATCCGCCATCAGCTGGCACATCGGAAGCCCGACAACATTGGTGTAACTCCCCTGAATGCCTTCGATCAAGACCATTCCCTTGCCTTGAGCGCCATAAGACCCGGCCTTATCCATCGGCTCGCCCGTTTTGATGTAGCGATCGATGTCCCGTTTGGTGAACTTTCGCATTTTGACCTTGGAAGAGACGACTTTCACCAAGGGCTTGCCGGCACTTCCATCGCGCTTGACGGGAACAATGCAGTAGCTGGTGAATACAAAGTGGCTTTTCCCGGAAAGCGAGCCCAGCATCTTGCGAGCATCAGCCTCGTCGCGGGGCTTGTTTAAGATCTTTTTGCCGTTCGGGGACACGACAATCGTATCAGCCGCAATCACCAGCTGAACTTCGGATGCTCCCCCGCGAAATCCCTTTTTTGCGACCGATAACGCCTTCTCTCGCGCCAGCCTTGCGACCAGTGCCCGCGGGGTTTCGCCCCGTTTCGGCGTCTCATCGATATCAGGAGAATCGGTTTGAACGGAAAGTCCTGCCTGCCGCATGAACTCGATCCTGCGGGGCGAGCTGGATGCCAACACAAAAGAGACGATCATAGGCCTCTCAGAAATAGAACTGCGTGGAGAAAAACCGGAACTGGTCGCGGAACTCGCGGTAGCTATCGGTCTTTCGGAAGAACACGGTCACTTCAGTGCGCTCGCGCGACTCGCTTGAGAAAAAGAAACTTCCCCCCGTCTTGTACACGGTGGCCAGACCGATCCCCGCGCCAGCTTGCGAGGTTTTGATCTTATATTCTTCTTCTGTGTAAACCTTTGTCACGTGTGCGAGCAGCTTTGCCTTGTCCAGGCTTCCGAACTTGTCGATCGCGGTGATCCCGACGTATGTGCCGTCAAAGCCCACCTGCATCTCCACTTCGGATTTGCCCTCAAGCTTGATGACCGTGGAGCGTGGCGTGCTGATGTAGAGCTGCTTTCCCAGGGGATCCGTTGGCGCATCGAAAATCGCATTCATCAGGATTTCGTCGATGGCGTTGGAAACCAGGCTTGCGATGCGGCTCTGGAACTTGGCTGCGATGATATAGTTCTTGATCGCATCGACGGCACTCTGTTTCTGGTCCGAGGATACGAGCTTCAAGGACTGAATCCGGGTTCCGGGCTTCATCAACGTTTGCAGTCCAAACGACCGGGGCTGAAGCGTCGCCTTCACGATTCGTCCGTAATGGTCGGCGCACTCAGCGTTCCCCTGAAACCTGCGCAGGATCAAGTGCCCGAAAAGAGGGCTTTGCGTAAGATAAGGAACACTCTCAATGGAGAGATCGCTGATATAATGAAGGGCGTTTGGATTGATCGCCTCAGAGAAAAGGCCCACTGACTCGTGGATCCCATCTTCAAAGGCGCGGCACATGGCCTCGTTTGAAGCATCCACCAGAGTGGCCTTCGGCGACTCTCCACTGATGATCTTGATCCCTTCGGCAACATCCTTGGCCGCGATCAATTGCAGACCCGCAGCCTTTGCAACGACGGTCGCAAAGGCCACATCTTCAGGACGCTGTGAAATCAAAAGAAGTTGATCTGCCAAGGGTGTATCCGATTTTTACTTCATCAAGAAGCCAAAGTACTCCTCAGGAATATCGTCAAAGACGGTCTTTCCGGAGCACTTAGAGCATTTCAGGTCAGGAAGCTGGAAGTTAATGCGCTTCAGATCCTCGGTCTTGAATAGCCCGATCAGTTCAGTTTTGCAGTTCTCGCAGGCAAAAGGAACATAGATCGACTCGACCGTTCCGCCGCAAGTGAAGTTGGAGATCAGATTCATCTGTTCAACGATTGCAGTAGAACATTCCAGGAACTTCAACTTCGTGCCCTGAGCCTGGGCCGTTTGAAAATACTTGATCCACGCTTTGACTCCGACCGAATTGATGCGCGGGACATCTTTGCAGTGGATGTGCATTTCAGGAGCTGGCGCTCCGATCAACTTGTCGAAGTTCGCACTCTCTTCGATCGAACCTGACAGACGAACGACCAAAACATTACCGACTTGTTCTTTGGATACGTTGAGCACAATTTACTCCGGAGATGATTAGGCGTTGAATTCATCAAAAATGTTAGTGAAAATGTAAGAATGGATCAACAGCAAACTGCTGCTACGAACACCATTCCGGTGACGCGTCACAAGATTTCTTTCACGGTTGGAACGAAACTCTTAATTAGTATCGGAGCGATGTTAATTGCTTTGATCATTTTTCTGAGTACCGCGACCATCATTCTTTTGACGGAAGACAAACAAGCCTACACTTTCGACGCCAAATCGACTGAAGCGCTCCTGACGGGTCGTCAATTTTCGACCACGGTCGCGCACATGATCGATACGCTTCGCCTCTCGCTGGCAGCGGATGACCCAGGCCACCCAACGACTCCGCAAGAGGCTCGGGCTGTGACTTCGATCATTCAGAACCAATCGGATGCCGCAGCTGTCGCGATCGCGTTTTTGGATACGCAGACCGGCAAGTTGACTCCTTTCTCATTTTATTCGAATGCAGGACTCCTGGAGTCCTCGCACCTCGATCTTGATCAGGCCAAGTTGTTCTCAATGCTGACCCCTGACTGGGTTCAGACCGCGCTTCCTGACATCAATGCGGACGGCCTGGGCTTCATCAACCTCTCTCGGACTGAGGGAGCGCCGATGATGGCAGTCCTGTTCGCCGACAAGGCTCATGCGGGTCCACAGGGAACTCCCGTTGCGATTGGAGTCGCGCCACTCAACGACCTCCTGTCCGAGCTCAGGGGATTGAACCTGACCGTGGCGACACGCGCAGGCTGGGTGCTGCTCGATACCAATACAACGAGCATGTATTCGCGCACGAACCTGTCAAACGATCCTCTGGTCAACGAATCAAAAGCGATGCAGGTCAAAACCGGCACCAAGGCTTATACCCTCAATGGCAAGCGCTATCTGGGCGGTTATTCCAAGCCGGGTTACAATCTCGTGGTCATGACCCGTACC
>JBJMMA010000176.1:0-26891 GCA_045805065.1 Bdellovibrionia bacterium
AGAATCTTTGCGATCTCCGTGCACTGACGCTCCGATGGATCCGCAGCCGTCACGCGTGGAGCCTCATCGAGATTATTCGATGGAATCATGCTCATGAGCTTGCGAACGGCCTGCAGGGTCGCCTTCTCGTTTGGATAAACGAAGTGGCAAACGCCGCTCTTTTCCATATGCGTTTCTGCGCCGCCGAGAGCTTCTTTGGTCACTTCTTCGTGAGTCACGGTCTTGATGACATCGGGACCGGTCACAAACATGTAGGAGCTCTGATCCACCATGAAGATGAAGTCTGTGATCGCTGGCGAGTAAACCGCGCCGCCTGCACATGGGCCCAGGATCACGCTGATTTGCGGGATCACACCGCTGGCCTGCGTGTTGCGCCAGAAAATCTCAGCATATCCGCCGAGCGATTCGACACCTTCTTGAATGCGTGCGCCGCCCGAGTCGTTCAGTCCAATGACAGGTGCTCCTGCTTTCAAAGCAAGATCCATGACCTTGCAGATCTTCGTCGCATGAGCGCCCGAAAGGCTTCCGCCGAACACGGTGAAGTCTTGCGAGAAAACGTAAACCGTTCTTCCGCCAATCGTTCCAAAACCGGTGACCACACCGTCACCTAGGAACTTCTGCTCTTCCATCCCGAAGTCCGAGCAGCGATGAGTGACAAACTTATCGAGCTCGACAAAAGTGCCCGGATCCAAAAGGAGTTCGAGTCGTTCGCGAGCAGTCAATTTGCCCGCAGCATGCTGCTTGGCAACGCGCTCAGCGCCCCCGCCGGTTTCGGCATTTTTTTCGCGTTCTGCTAGTTCCTTTAACTGATCGAGATAGGCCATATTCCGTTGTCATTACACGGAATAGTCCGGAGTGTCAGCCGACTTTTTTAGTATATTACCTCTCTAAGCGGGCTCCGATTCTACTTCTGAGACGGTTTTTCAAAACGGACTTTCACAGGATGATAATGACCCGGCGTTCCATGGATCGATTCGATCACGACGTCAGTAAATCCATGCCTTTGAGCGTTTTTCCCTGTCCAGGTACTTAAGGCTGCGGATTTGAGATCCATTCCCTGCGCGGTGAGCTCGTTGAAGGTCTGGAGATTGGTACCAAACGTCCAGGAGCCCCCGATGATTTTCACCCGGTCTCCAAAGTGGGCCATGATCTTATCAAATTGTTCAGAACCTCTTAAGCGAGGCGAGCGTGCTCCATCCTGCTCCCGAACCATCACAAAGCTGAGCAACAAGCGACCGTCAGTCAGCTCACCATTCGCTACCAGGCCTGGATAGCTTGGATCTCGAACCGTGTAAGAAGTGTCGTCCAGAAGCTCGATGAGATGTTGCTCAAAGCAAAGTTCAAAATCATCAGCCCGCACAACCTGAGCTGACAAGAGAGGCAAGGTAAAGAGCAGGATACAGAGACTCAGTTTCATTTCAGTCTCCTCTTTAAGTCTTGCGGGAGACAGCCTGCGGAAGCGCCTTTTCTCAAAACATCCTGCCAATAAGGTTTTGACAGAACGTAATCCTGAACCGCCTTGAGCTCCGTCCCATTCTTTAGCAGTCCTTCCACTAATTCAGGATGAGCCGTCCATTCGGGCTTGGAGAGAACAAAGAGCGAAAGAAAGAAGTCCGCACTTCCCTTTTTAACAAGCTCTTGCACGAGCTCAGGGTGCTTGACCCATTTTGGATCAGATAGAACCTTTCGAATGACAAGCGCTTCCATCCTTTCATCCTTCATCGCACCGCGAACGAGCTCAGGATGGTCCACTGCCTGAGGAAATGAAAACCATTCAAGCAATGCAGTCGATAGATCTTTCTTGGAGCGCTGAATCTCTTTCTTTAAAATCTTAAAGAGCTGCTTTTCCTCGTCATCAGTGAGAGACGACAATTTGGATTCAACTCGTTTTCTAAGCCTTTCTCGAAGGCCACGGTTTTCATCATCCAAATTCAATTCGCCCTTGGCGATCATTTGAAAATATCCGACCGGGCCCACATTGACGCTCTCAGGAATGACTTTGATCGCGGCCTTGTTTTTCACGACGACAAAGTCGTGCTCTTCAATGTAATCAAAGTCCGTTCCTTCGCGCGCTTTGGGATCGAGTTGAAAACGGATCGTCATCCCATCCTTCAAAGTACCTTTAGGACCTACTTTTGTATAGAAACCATCATCAAAAGCAGACATCTCTCCGGATGTATCATTGCGTGAGACAAACACATTGGCGTTGCGCGAGTTTGCTTTGGTAATACTTTCAAAAGCGGGAAAGCTTTTTGTATCATGAGCGATCACATCAATGCCGAGTTGCTTCGCAGTCCGTCCCTTGCCCTTGCCGACAGGCTGAGTTCTGAGTGGCTCTTTATTCATCCACCAAGCCAACGAATCCGCATCATCCACGTTATAGTGAATCGCCATGAGCTTGTTTCTTAGCCCCAGATCATCCAAAGTGTTCCAGGCATGCTCGATATCAAGAGCGTTTTGAATCAGCTTCTTTCCATTCTTCTCAATCCAGCTCTCAACGTAATCATCTTTTATATCACGACGAGGATTGAACTGTTGAATCACTTTTCTGATCCGAGCCTCATCATCGAGACTGATCTTCAATCCATACTGGAAAGCCTTCGTTAAAAAACGAATGGCACCCATGATCGGGATATTGCGTCCCTCTTTCGCCAGCTGAGTCGTTTCATGGAGAGGTGAAAAGTAATAGTGAATCGTCCCGTTCTGAACATCCTTCAAAAACTGAGTCTGCTTAGACTTCCAGCCTTTAACGTCTCTTACAACGGACTCACCTTTTTTAGGCGTAGTCAGCTCAATGAGCCCCGTGGAGTTTGAATCTGTGTGCTGATTGATAAAATCCGGATTATTCAGAATCGCCTGCTGATCTTCCATCTCCTGCGTGAGAGTTCTCACTTCCCACGCGGAGCTTCGTCCGCGCTTATGCGGAAACTTTTCCATCAACGCTTTTTGAAGCGCGTAAGCTTGATCAGGAGTTCCATCGACGACGATATCGAGATCCTGAGTTGAGCGATAGATATTGGAGTAATCGTAATCAAACCGCTCGGGCTGATGCCGTGGATCACCCTTCTCACGATCTAGATCCCATTTCACATAATGGGCGTACGCAGCAGCTGTTCCACCAAAGAGCCACGCTCTTACACCCAGCTTCTTCGCTTCTTGTTCGATAAAGCCAAACTCACGAACTCGCATGAGACGTTCTGCAATCTCTGATTCAAGCTCGTTATCAGCAGAGACACGGCGAGTCGCCCTTATGCTTTCTTGAGCAAAAGCAGCTTCTGGCATTCCAATGAATTGGAACGCTAAAGCCACGATCAAAAATGCGAGGAGAGACCGGTAGACCATCACATCAATTTCTCTCTCAGATTTTCGGAGATGCATTTGCTCGAAGCCTGATCCGACTTCCGCCACGTTTCTCCACGTTCAAAAGCCTTGCGGAGGTTTTTAGCTGTTGGATCAGCTCCACGCGCTAGTCGGCGCAACTCGGGATCATCCTTCCATCGGGGCTGACTGAGGACATAATTGAGATCCGACTCGAGCATTCCGTAAGGGCGCTTCACGATAGTCTCAAGCCATTCCGGACGATCCTGTGCCCGAGGTGGAGTAAGAAATGTATAAGCAATCGCTCTATCGGCTGTTCCCTTTTGAAGCAACTTTTCAATCCACTCAGGATGCTTGTCCCATTCGGGACTTGTCATAAAACTAAAGGCAGTGAGGCTATCCATAAGCCCATGCTCAATGAGCGAAGAAATCAACTGAGGATGAGATTGCCAATGAGGTTGATTGAAAACGTACTTCTTTAAAGTGCCTTTTGTATAGCTCTTATGAATGAGTTTCTCCAGAAGCTTCGGATGACTTCCCCAATGAGACTGCGAGAATACATGTTCCGCAAGTGGATCGTAATATCTACTGTCTCCTGTTTTAAACAAATGCTCAATCCACTCGGGATGATTAGCCGCACTGGGTTTGGAAAGCACATTTTCGATAATCAAACGATTGATGCTAAAATCATTCCTCCGAAGAAACGTTAACACTAAGTCTCCGTAGTCCACCCAATGATCTTGCGAAAGCACGTGTTCAATCACTTCTCGATCAATGCTCGTACCCTTGTTCATCAATTTTTGGAGGTATTCTGGATACTTTCGCGACACCGGCATCGCGAACCATTCCTTAAGTACAGCCGAAGCGGTCAGTTTTTTTACCCTTTGAACCTCGGCCCCCACGATCTGCCTAATCTGTTCAATTTCTTCGTTGCTTGAGACCTGGAGTTTCGCTCCAATGCGGCGCCTTAACTTCTCCAAAATAGCGCCGTCACTGGCTTTGAATTCGTTTTGCGCAAGCAACTTAAAATACTCAACGGGACTCACATTGAGGCTCTCAGGAATCACTTTCAATGCCGCTTTATTTGTTACCAAGATGTAGTCGCCCTGATTTGCCCGATGAAAATCAGAGCCTTCGCGTGCCTGAGGATCAAGTCTGAAGCGAATCGTCAGACCTGTGCCCACCGCTCCTTCTCGACCTACCTTAGTATAAAATCCATCACCAAATGCCGCGCCCTCACCTTCAAATCCTTCGCGAGAGATCAAAACGTTGGGATCACCCGTGTGAGCTCTTGTGATGCTCTCGTAAGCAAGGAAGCTTTTGGTCTCATGTGCAACGGTATCCAGACCCAGCTCTTTTGCGGTTTTTCCTGGTCCTTGGCCAATCGGTTTTGTTCTCAGTGGTTCTTTACTCATCCACCAAGCCAAGGACTCCGCCGTTTTGACATCACCTTTGAAGTCCTGAAGCTTCTTCCTTAGACCAAGCTTTTCAAGTGTGTCCCACGCGTACTCGATATTTACGGCGTTTTGAATGAGCTTCTTGCCGTTCTTTTCGATCCATTTTGCGACATAGTCATTTTTAGCCGTCTGACTCAGATCGAATTCTTGAATGATTTTTTTGATGAGTGCGAGATCCTCTGGCCTAATCTTCAGCTCATACTGAAAGGCTTTCGTGAGAAAGCGAATCGCCGACACAATCGGAGGGTTACGTCCTTCCTTAGCGAACTTTGTCGTTTCGTGCTGTGTAGAAAAGTAATAGTGAAGAGCTCCGTCGTGAACATCCTTGAGAAAATGAGGCTCTTTAGAATTCCAGTCTCTTACATCTCTCACGGCCAACTCCCCTGATCTAGGCTGAGTGATCTCGATCATTCCCGTGGAGTTAGAATCCGTGTGCTGATTCATGAAGTCGGGATTATTTAAAATTGCCTGCTTATCTCCCATGTCTTGAGTCAGAAGACGAACTTCCCATGCCGTCTTGTTACCCTGGAGGTGAGGATATTTCGCCTGAAGCGCCGCTTGAAGTTTCGCAGCCTGTTCAGGATTGCCATCGATGACGATGTCTAAATCTTGGGTTGAGCGGTAGATATTTGTATAGTCGTAATCAAAGCGATCTTTCTGAAAACGCGGATCACCTTTCTCACGCAGCATGTCCCATTTCACATAATGGGCATATCCAGCCGCAGTTCCACCAAAAAGCCATGCCCGCACTCCAAGCTTCGAGGCCTCTTGCTTGATGAACTTAAACTCTTCGACGCGACTGAGTCGAAACCCAATTTCACTCTCCAAAGATTTTAATGACGGAGTTGACTGAGAAACATTCACCTCGACTTTTGGCTCATGCGAAAGAGACTTTTCTGTGCCAGTATGAACCGTGCTGTTCTGCAGAAGTTCCATTTCGAGTGCAGGTTTTTCTTTCGGCGAAAGCTTAACTTCTTGCGCAGGCGCTGCTTCCGCCTTGGGTTCAACCTCAGGTTTCGATTTCGCTACTTCACGTGGAGTTGGATCCGAGATTGCGCCTTTTAGCTCAAGCGCGATTAAAGCTCTTTTTGCGCGATTGGATTCATAAATGGCATTGAAGAAAGCAATATTGGCTGGCTTACTCTTGATGTCCTTGACCATCAGATCAAAAGCGCTCGACGAAGCTTGAGCTCCATCGCGAAGAGCTGTGAGCTTCTTGACCAGAATGTCCTGAAGCTCGGATGTTTTTCCTGCTTCATAGAGCTTTAGCTCTGAGGCGCTCAGAGGAACTTTAAGTTTTCCATACTCCGAGTCAAACGTCGCGAAATGCAGAACTGCCGGAGATCCGGGACTGGTTTCTTTGACGTATTGAAATGCCCACGGCTTTTTCTCGTGGATGAGTGCAAGAAAGTGAAAAAGCTGAGAGGTCAGGCCTTGCGCCACTTCCTCGCCATGTTGAGCAACTTCTCGAATCAGTGACAGATTGCTTGCGATTTTCAATCCCGCGTTTTTATTCCCGAGGAACAACGCTTTCGACTCAGGAATAAGCGACCGGATGGCAAGTCCGTAACCCGCCATATCTTTAGCGGCGAGCATCTTCGAATGGATGGAGCTTTTGTCGAACGTGAGCGAAACACCATCCCGCGCTTCTATTGTAACTCCGAGTATCGGGCCCCTGCCCTGCTCCACCTGTCGGGTGACATGAGCGCTTTTAAACGCATGCAACATGTGCTCATCAACACGGTTTTGAGCGGCACTTTCACGCCCGATATAAACGTCCTTGCCATCAGCAAAAGCCTCAGAGACTTCGCCCAAGCATGCTGGACAGTAAAAGAGTCTGCCATGAGATGCGCTCTTCAAATGATTCGAGAAACGGTCCAAAGCTGCGTCCGAACTTCCAGGAAGAATCTCAACGACCTCGGCATTTTTGCTCGTTGACCAGCTTCGCTTATAAGTCACGCCTTGGCGCTTAAGAAGCTTCTCAAATGCATCCAAAGCAGCCGCGCCGCTTTGCTTGGAAGAGTCGGCTGCAAAACCGATGCTCTGAGCGAGCAGAACTCCTAGTATGACGAGAACGTTCCCAATATAAGGTCTCACGTCCTCCTGATCGGAATATTTATAGAATTTGTTTAAGATTTCAGGGCTTAGGCTCCTCAGAAAACAAAAAGGGCCCACGGAACTTGCCCGTGGACCCCTTTGTTTTAGAAAGCCTTAAGCTTCGATTCGATTACTCGAGATCAGCAGCAGCAAGACCGTTAGCTGCTTTGAAGTCACGGATGCTGGTGTAGTAGCGGGAAGTATCCCACTTGGAGCTTTCAGGATTGATGCCCTTCACCTTCATGATAGCGCCGCCACGAGCGGTGTGCACGAAAGCGACATAGCTGCTGAATGGTTTGCCGTCAGCGCCAAAATTTTGATTCATTTGGTAATCGTCGGCGATCACGTCATAAGGCGTGGTGAGAACTGGAGCGACATTGTCCCAAGCGACGAACTTTCCGCTTTGGCTCAAAGCAACGTTCACGATCGTGGTCTGGGTGTTCGAGGTCACGCTGTACTTCTTGACGTTTTCCATCAAGACCTTGGTGTTGGCCTTAGGGCAGTCATAAGAAGGGACAGAGCGTCCGAGCACGTAAAGATCGCCGTTTTTCTTGAAATAGACCATCGCGCGGTCATTTGGATGTTGAGAGACTTTGAAGCTATCCACGTTGGTCGTCACGTCGCAGCGACGGCCGTTGACCGTGCGATAGAGCGTGCCTGCGTCGGTGAGAACATAAGTGTCCGCGACGTCGTTAGCGCGAGCTTTTTTGACAATGTCTTTTGCTTGAGCGCCAGAAGCTGCGCCAAGAGTGAGGACCAAAGCGGCCGCAAACAATGACTTCGTAAGATTGATATTCAACATACTATCTCCTATTCGTTTTGATCTCGGCCGGCTGCTTAGGAAGCAGCAGGCCCAGATCAAAGCTGGGTTAATGCGATGCGGCATAACTACAGCGACCGTCTTTTCTGGTCAAGAATTAAAACCAATCGGGTCACTTTGCCCATAAATTCAGACAGTTTACTCGCTACTTAATCCGACCATTTTCCTAAAGTTTTCCGTGTTTTGGACCGACAAGTATTTCTAGAGGAGTAGGTGCGATGAATCTTCGTAAAGAGGCCCGATATCGGCGGGCATCGCTCAATTCGATGATCTTGGGCAGCATTTTCGTAGGTTGCCTGAGCATCCTGTTTAGCTCCGCGGACGTCTCCAGAAACGACAGCACGGGCTCGCCTGTAGACACCGGAGTGAACCGTCAGCGAATCGATTTATCGTCAGACTGGTCCTACGCTCCCGACCCAGGCCATCGCGCGCCCGGAGAACTTCCAAGCCCTCCGAGCGAAGGCTGGCGAAATTTTGATCCATCCCTCAGCTGGCGATACGCCGACGAGATTCGCGGAAGTTACTGGTTCAAGAAAACCTTCGCTTCACAATATGGCTTTCAATCCCCTGCCCTGGTCTTGGGACAGATTCCTGGAACTCACCGAGTTTATCTCAATGGCCACCTGATCGGTGGATCGGATCAGCCTGAGGCGCTTGCATTTTATCCGTTCGATGGTGGGTTCTTGAGTTCGAGTGGAAGCAATACGCTACTGATCTCGGCTCATGCTCCGGCAACACTTTCTCCCGGCATCACAAAACTCAAAGACTTGGGAATGTTCATCGGAGACGTCCAAGACGTTCGTCAAAGCAGCATGGGAGCGCAGACGATTCTTTACGTCAATCACAGCATTCTTCTTTCGCTTTCCGTGGGAATCTTTTTCGTCACGCTTGGCTATGCGATTTTCAGAAAAGCTTACCGCCAGTATTTCTATGCGGCGCTCTTCATGCTCTTAGGATCAATTCACCTGGCGGGGCTTCATCCATGGATTGCAGGAAAGCTCGATTTGCCGCATTTAAGACTTCTTCAAAGCATCGCGCTAGCCTTGAGCCCTTTCACGCTCTACTCGGCTTGCCTGCATCTGCAACGCCGCTATCGCGCTGAGGCCATGAACAATGGAGCCGCACTTCTGACATTGGCTGCAATCTCAGGCTGGATCCTGCGCAAACCTGCGCCAGCGCCCACTGAGCTTTCTCAGACGTTTCAGTACGTAGCGATCAGCGCCATGATCTACGCGCTGGCCTGGGTTTCGATGACTTGCGTTCGAGCCTTGATCCCAAAACTGGGCAAAGAAAAATTGCGAGAGTCTCAGTCGCCTCTGTTTGAAGCCGCGTTTATCATTTTCGGAGTCATCGGTGCGATCGCCGCATTTACCAACGCAGACGGATCGATCTGGGCGCACTCCTGGTCAGAAACCTGGGCAAAGGCCTTACCGTTTGTTTTCTCATTCACCCTGGTTGCTGCCGCAACCGTGGAGCACAACACCCAGAGAAGAGCATCTACAATGCGCTCGTCACATGATGAGCTCGTTTCGGGATTGATTCGCTTTATTCATGACTCGCCCCAGGTCTCAGAAACCGTCACCGCACTTCAAGCCCGCATCAGCACTTTCTTGAAAGCCAAACGCTCTACCCTCTATCTGATGGATGAAGATGAGCATGGCCAGGCGGTCTTGAAGGCGACCTACATTCATGGTGACGATAAAATGCGTGGCAAAGTATCGCCTGCGCTTCGCCCCGATGATGGTGTCATCGGATATGTGTGCGGAAATCGTGCCCCACTTCTCATCGACAATATTCGCCAGGATCCTCGCTTCAGGGAAAGTCTCGCCAAGAAAGCCCAAAAAGACCCTGAAAGCCTTTATCAAACCGGTGCCTGCATGATTCTTCCGCTGACCTATGGGGACCGCTTCCTGGGCGTTCTCACCTTTGCTGACAAAAAGGACGGGAACTTTTTTACGCAGGAAGATTTCGCAATGGCTATTGAAGTCAGTACGGACCTTGCGATTCTTCTCGATAGCCGCCAGCTTCAGGAGTCCATCCGGCAGGAAACCCGCAAAAAGCAGGCTTAAGCCGTTCGCAGATCATCAGCATTGTTCCTGCAGTTTGTCGGTTTTGTGGAATACCGTAAGCTGCATCCATGGAATCTATCGCCTGGCAAAGCCCTTGAGGTTCAAAATTCTCTTCGAGATCGAATTCGAATTGAGCCGCTTGATACGCGGAAGGTTCGCCTGATCGCGGGAGCGGATATTTCTTACAACCGTTATTCGGACATCGCGCACGCGGCATTCGTCGTGCTGGATATCAAGACACTGAAGACTGTCGCCACGGGCGTTGCCACAGGTCGGCTGAGCTTTCCTTACATCCCCGGGCTTCTCACTTTCCGCGAAGGCGAGCCTCTGCTCGAGGCCTGGAAAAACCTGAGCGTTGCTCCTGATGTCATTGTCTTTGACGGCCAAGGCATCGCTCATCCACGCGGTCTTGGCATCGCCGCCCATATGGGGCTGATCATCGATCGCCCATCGATAGGCTGTGGAAAAAGCCTGCTCTGCGGAAAATACGAGGATCTCGGGCCCGAGGCCGGAAGCTCCGCCCCACTGATCTATAAGGGAATGGAGATCGGCGCCGCCTATCGCACCAAAACCGATGTTCAGCCTGTGTACATCTCGCCAGGATATAAAATTGATCTCAAAAGCTCGATCGAGCTCATCAGCCGTTGCGTAACAAAGTACAGAATCCCGGAGCCCACGCGCCAGGCGCATATTCTGGCCAATGAGCTCAGGCGTGGAGAGGCCGCGGCCTAATATCGTTTTCTCCACTCCACATAAGCGCTGACCGTACTCGAGTTCTGGATAATGTTGTTCACGTTCGTCGTGACAAAGAAGTTTGATCCGATGCGCTTTCGAACCCCAACAGCTCCTGCTTGATTTTCACCCGATCCGACATTGAGAGACAGGCCCTCAGAGATTCGAACCTGTGCCGTGACTTGTCCTGTATCTGGATTATACGAAAGCCCCTCAACCGGAGTCGAAGCCAGAAGAAACAAGCTGGCCAAGCTCAGCGCGCCCTGAGATACCGTAGCGCGCGTGCTTCCAACCGTAGCTGATTCACTTGGATCGAGCTCCTCAGGAGTTCGGTTGAACAAAAGCGCCGCAAGCAATTGATCCTCTCCCACGGGTGGATCGCTGGTGACCCTCACCTGCGGCTTATCAATGGAGCCCACCACATCAATGTGCGCCTGATAGTCTCCCAGCGGAACATCCACCCTTCCATCAAGGACGCTATCCCCTGCTTTGGTGACCAGATCGATGTCAAAGTGCTGCACGGTCGCCTTTCGACGAAAAGCCTCAACAGGAAATACTCCAACTTGGACCTTCCCTGTTGGAGGCGACTCACTTGAAAGATTGATATCGAGATTCACGGGGATCGGACCCTTCGCCAGATTTGTAATGATCTGCACTGGGCTTCCAGGTGGGGTGCGAACCACTGCGCGATATCCGAAGGACGGCTCCTTTTCTTCTTCCTTTTTAACAGGCCCATTGTTCTGAACTTTTTCGATCGGCTGCAGCGCGTGGATCCTGCTCTCAGGAAAAAGGCGCGGAGGTTTCTCAAGCTTCAGTCTTGGCAAAAGGAGCTTCAGATCCGTAAGGGTCAGCACAAAATTAGCCTGTGTCCAGGGATCCGTTCGGATGTCCGTGACTTCCACCGTGCCCCCCGCATCGAGGTTCACGCTTTGACTATTGGACTTAAGCCGGGTCTGCAGTTTGATCGGCAGATTCCCTTGCTCGAGATTAACTGAGCCAGCCGATCGAAACGTCACATTGCCTTCGAGCGCCTGAAACGGCGCCGGAATCCCCCACGCTGTCTTGTTCAATCTTTGATTGAGTTTCTGAAAATCCGGAATCCTCATCTCGACCGCAACTTGTGAATCGATCTGGCCGCTACGGGGAAATTCGCCCGCAACGCCATTGAGCCGACTGTGAAGCTCGCCCCGGCCTTCAAAAATCGGCGTCAGAATCGGTGTGAGTACAGCATCGACCTTCCCTTGAAGCTGCGTCGTATCCGACGGAATGAAATCCGACGACATCAGATCAGCCTGAACGCGAAGGCCTGCCTCGGTTGGGATCTCAAAAAAACGGAGGTGCTTAGGCGGTATCGGAACCGTGCCGTCGATCCGGCAATCCATCTGATACCGGGAATCGCTCTGAGAAGGATTCTGTCGCTCGACGGTCAGGCCACAGGAGCTCAATGTCAGCTTGGCAAGCTCTGGACTGAGGTGTCGGGCTGTTGCAGAGATTTTCGCATCCAGCTTATTCGGAACATAAGATCCGCTCACATCTGCCAGAATGGTTTGCGAAGCTTTCTGTGTTCGCCCTTGAAACGTGAAATGAAGTGAGAAATCCAGAGCAACGGCTTCTTCTTTTGGCGTACGCTTGAGCTTCCACTTCCCTTGAGCCGGCTTTTCTACGGATACGAAATGAGGTGAGACATTCAGGGTCAGGCCGACCTTTCGACGATCAGCAAGCTGAGCCTTTGCATTTCCTTGAACGTTCCAGTGATTCCATGCCCAGAAATCCCGGTCGTTCACGAGGCGAACCGAAAGCCCGTAGTTCTCATTCCCGGATGAGGCATTTCCTGCGAGCTCGATCCGGTTGTCTTTTTCAGACAGATGCAGCTTGCCTAGGATGCGTTTTTTCTTTTCGCGCAGCTCAAGGCGAGCGACATCAAAACGGATAGGATGAACCTGCGCTCCCTGCAGAAATCCGGGAGCAAGATCCTCGACCCGAAATGGTTTAGCCTTCTTGCGCTCATTCTCCTTGGGCTTCGCCCGATTGACCTGCTCAAGCCGATCGAGATCGACCAGCACCTTTCCGTTCTCAATTTCGATCGGGCCAGCTTCCGTAACTTTTGGAATAAATCGAACCAGCCCTCCCACAACGGAGACCTTGGCTCGATCAAAGCAGCCATTGTAGGCGCTCTTCGTGCCTTCTCGAATGCAAAGCCCGATGAAATCCAAGGTCAGCTTTTTCTTGAGCAAACCCACGGAATCGGCTTGGATATCAACGGAAGTCCAGGTGACTGCCGTGCCCGATTTCGAAAGAAGACTTGAAACGATAAGCAATGTGGATGGGTTCAAAACCAGCCGAGGCTGAACCAGAATCAAGAAGGCCAAAGAGAATACCACAGCCACCGTACCCAGCAGGATAACTCCCAATGTCCGGATGGTTTTCATCAGAACTCCTCTCCAAAACTGAAATAGAACTGCCAGCCTCCGGGTGCATCCAGCGGGTATCCGCGCGCTAGAGTCGTTCGGAATGCCCCAAAGGGAGACGCCCAGCGAATCCCTAAGCCAGGCGAGTAATAAATCGGATCATTCAAACTGAATGAAGATGCACCTAATGCTCCCGCATCAATAAACAGAAATGGCTCCAAATTAGCAGGCAAAACCCTTACCAGTCGTGACTCAAGTCCGGTGAAAACCGAAGTCAGCCCCCCGATCTGGTTATTCGGAAGACTCAAACGCCCAAATCCTCTCAAGTCCCGGGAGCCACCCAGAAAATACGTGAAAGTAGGAGGCAACTGAGAAGCAGCTCCTTCCGGCAGGTCCGAAGATGGCGTAATCGTGGTATCCAAGCTTCCACGAAGTCCGAAAACGAGCAGCGGCGGATCTTTGTTAAACACATTGAAGAGCGCCTCGTATCGGAAACCGACACGTTGAGCGGTAATACTTGTGACAATTCCCTCTTTGCTGAAATCTGCAGTTGCTACCAGGTCAAATCCTGAGCGTGGCTGATCCAGGTAAAGCTCATAGCTGTGGCTTATGAACTCCAGCTGGCTTGCCAGCATCAGAAATCTCGAATTGGCCGGCCCGGTTCCACGAAACGTATGGATCTGTTGATACTGAGGACCTAAGAGAAAAATGCCTTTCGAGATGGGCCACTCCCAAGTTTTCTGAAAGGCAAGCTGCGCAGTGGTTTGAAAGACTTCGAACGCATTTTCGTTTTGATGCAGAAGCTGAAAACTAGGACGAATCGACTTCCGATCAGCAGCTTCAAATGCATACCAATCCATGGATAGATTGACCTGCTGAATTTTCGCCGACGCTGACACGGAAGCAGTGAGAACCGAGGCCTTTCTTCCTAAACGAGCATTCGTCCAGCTGGCTCGCCCTTGCACCAGTCCCTCAGTGTCCACTCCGACTCCAAACGCCAACAAGCGAGGCGGCGCCTCCACCACATTCTCACGAACTGTCGCTCCATCCGGGCCGCAGCTTGAGGTGAAATAATCGCTGTCAAATAGACCCTGTCTCGTCACTCGGAGGGCACTCAGATTGAGGAGATTTTCGTTATAAGGATCACCAAATCCGAAAGCATGAAATCTCTGCAGAACGCCCGGATCCATGCCGGGAACTTGTTGCTCGATCTCTCGAACCACATTCTGAAGAGGTCCGCGATCCACGTTAATTCGAAGCTCTCCTGTCTCAGGATCTCCTTCGGCCTTGATCTTCGGGCAGGGATATCCATAAACCTTCAGCTCATGCCCAACCCATCCTTCCATGTCGGATAAAAGCGCCGGTGTCATCACGCTTCCGACGACAAAGCGCCTGCGACTGATATCCACGACATCGGGAGCGCCGATCGAAGTAACTTTTTTAACGAGAGTGGGCTCGCCTACGTCGACCAGAATTTGTCCATCTTGCTCCGTGATGAATTTAGGTTTGTACAAGCCACGATCCTGAAGAAAGTTTTTAAAGTTAAACTCTGCCTGCCACTTGGGAAGAGTTTTCCATTCCACTTGCTGAGGATCGCCGCAAACCAGGTTTCTTTCGATATCCGACAAACCAGGCTCGATTTGACCACGGACTTTAAAGCCGGGGCAAAGTTGCCGCACTTCTGTGCGAGGGGGCGTATGAGCGCAACTCGAAAGATAGACAAGAAAAGCGGTTTCAAGCACAAGGCCCAACACTGCCCTGACTCGACTCGGCAAGTTTTGCCTGTTTCGCTTTTTTTCCCTGCCTTTGTTTACACTCAGATTTGGCTCAAGGTATCCTGAATATGTGGAGCGGTGCATGAGAAGCTTCCTAAACCCAAATCACGATCCAATTCTCGGTCGATGCAAAGCCGCACAGAGTGCAACTCCTGTGACAGGGACCGGCTTATTGACGCGCTTGAGAATGCTCTTCGTGTTTTTACTGCTAACGCTCAGCACACAGCCCGCCGCGGCAAGCGGATCCATCTATTATGACTTGGCAGGCGGTATTTCAAGATATCAGCAAACATCTCCATTCTTTGGAAACACAGCGCAAAGCTCCACCGGGTTTGGATATGCCTTGAACAACGGGGTTTTCGTGAACTGGGGAAGCGACAAACGGGCTTTCGCGTTTCAGCTGGGCCTTCAACACCGCTTAAGCTCAGCTTCAGACGCAACAGCATCGTACGCCGTGCAAGCTGCCTACCCTGTCATGCGTTTTCAATTCACTCGCATGTATTTTGGAATGGGCTTCACCCCATTCGTCTGGAAAAGATCCAATGCACTCGGTGGAGTGGATAACTTCACGAGTGCGAAAAGCACGAGCGCACTCCTGGCAGAAGCCGGACTCCTCATGCCCGTCACTCCTAAGTTCTCACTCGGTACACAAGCCAGCGCGCAGTTCATGACCAGCGGAGGCGCCAAAAGCCCGAACCCGATTTTAGACGCTACGGTCTCCATGCGTTTCTATTTTGGATTCTTTGGCCGCGGAGGCGGAGGCTCTCAGTCTTCAGGAGAGTTCAATGGCTGGCGCTATCCGTTCGGCATGATCCGCTGATTTAATCTGCGCGTCCCAGGCATTTGCAATCAGCGCTCTCTGATCCAGGTGCCGTAAAGCATTGAAAGGCCATGGAGTCGTCTTTTGCTTCAAAAGACCTCACCGAGCCGTTCTTCATCTCAATGCTCAGAGAAAGATGCTTAGGCTCGCCGAAAGTCAGACTGACCTTCTCCTGCGTTTCATGAATCTTGGCGCCCTCAAGACTTTTCTCGGCATCCTGCTCTTGCTCCAATGGGACGGGAAGCCCTTCCTCATCGAGCGTATACAGCTGTGCCCTTAGCTTTCCGCGCAAACCTATGGAGAAGTCTCTCCAGACTCTCAAACGGCGTTCTTCTCCATCCGGACTCTTGAAATGCACGTTGCGCCAGATGAGCGCTCGCTTTTCCGCCTTGCCGGACTCACGAGACAAACCTTGGATGACATCGTCCATTGTCTTTACATCGCTGCCGAAAGGGAGTCCACAGCGCTGCAATTCCACCTGATTCTCTGCGCTCACACGAATCCCGGCGCTATCCTGAGACTTTCCCTCGTCCCGATTCTTATATCCGCTCGATACTGCCTGCGCAAAAGCCTTTGCCTCGGGTAGCATCTCAGACTTCGAGACCGTTTCTTCGATCCTAGAGGTCATCGTCTTATGATCCACGCCCGCAAGCTTACGGTCAAAGAACAGAGCGGCAATCACGAGACAGCAAAAGATGAAAATCAATGGCATCCGCATAATCAGTACCTTGGGCAGGTTGAAGCCGCTTTTTCATCACCCCAACGCGCCTCAAGCTTGAGATTCGGATCATCCGTAATCAGACCCAGGTCAAACCGGCGTCGAACCTCCTTGAGATTCAAGGCGAACCCGCTTTTGTAGTTCACGGCGCAGAATTGGAAGGACTTCGTCATCTGCGCTGTGGAATCGGGCTTTTGATCCATCGTCACTTTCACCGCTTCATTCCAGAGCGCGACGTTTCGAAACTGATTTCGACTCGCATTACGACTCGCGACGAAGCTCTTCAGATTCTGAAACTCAGCCCGGAGATCCTGGTCCCGACTCGTGGTCGAATAGTCATCAAACTCGGAGGCATTCATGCAGCGGTTGACCTTTTCCTGATAAGCTATGGCTTCATTGACGCTATCAACTCGCTCCTTGACCTTACGGCAGACGCGTTCGTAAAGGTTTCTTAGCTCATCATCAGGCGTTTCCTTGACCAATGACAAACGGGCTTTCACAAGATCCGGATAATCCTCGCGTGGAAACTTGAACTGCTCATTGCTGTATCCAGTGATCTTCCAGGCTGGAGTGAAAAGATCTTTAGGTTCCCGAAACGCGCGAATTCCACCATTCTCATCCAAAGGAGAGACACTCGAATTGAAATGCAGATTCTCATTCAATTTTCGCACGGCCCGCGGAACGGTAGATGCGATCAAATGCAGTAGACCGGTGTTTCTGACATCTTTGATCTCATACACGTGATGCGTGTACCGAAGCAGCACATCCCCTGCTCTTACCCAGTTTCGATTGATCTCCACGGGATAAGTATCTTCTGAGATCGTAGTGCTGCTGCCCAGATTGTGAATGTATTTCAAGAACTCAAAAAACTTGTCCTTATCCGATATGCCTTGATGATCCCAGCGAGTCATTTCATTGGAAATGGGCTTTGAGCCTCCGGATGGATCTCGAACAGCAAACGGAAGCTGATTCAGATAGGAGTAGGTTGCGCGCATGGTATAGGCCGCATCCGCGCAATCTGTCTGGAGATTATAGAGAAATGAGTTGGGATTGGTGAAGACATCCGCATTCCATTGAGTGCGAACCCATTCTGAGTACTTTGCCTCAGTTTCCGGAGTCCACTGATTACGACTCTCCCAGACCGCGCCATAGGCGCCGCTGATCGAAGTGGCACTCAAAAGAGCCGCAGTAACCCCAGAATTGAACCAATGATGAAACCTCTTTAAACAAATCATCGCATCGGGTCAAAAGCATGAAAAATGCCATGAACCAAGGCCACTGATCACTATCTCTTGAGTGGATGTTTAAGGGTTTTATCGAAGTCAGGCGCTTTAAAAACAGAAACGGCTGTCTAAGAATTAGACAGCCGTTTCGTTATTTGTCTTCAAATTGCTCGATGAAGTGCTTTGTAATTAAGCAGCTTCGCCTGAGCCTTGGCGAGGCAGACGACGCTTATCAAGGCCGTATTTCTCGACCTTCATGATGAGACCGGCGCGAGAGATGCCAAGCTCCTTAGCGAGGCGGCTCTTGTTCCAGTTCGTGCGACGCAAGCCTTCTTTGATCATCGTCTTTTCGAGCTCTTCAAGAGCATCTTTCAACTTACCAGCCACGCGCACGCCTTGGACCTTGGTATTTTCGCCAAAGTCACGGATACGTTGCGAGAGCAGGTCAGCCGAAACACGAAGATCTTCACCAGCAAGAACGATCACGCGCTCGATTTCATTCTCGAGCTCACGGATGTTACCTGGCCATGGATAATCAAAGATCTTCTCCATCGCGCGCTTCGCAAGCTGCTTGAGAGGAAGATTCTTCTCTTTGCAGTTACGAGCCAGGAAGTGATCCACAAGAATTGGAATATCTTCCTTGCGATCGCGCAGCGGTGGAACCACCAGATTGATAACGTTGATACGATAGTAAAGATCTTCACGGAACGTGCCTTGCTCGACCATTTCCTTCAGATCTTTGTTCGTAGCGGCAACCACCCGAACGTCAACCTTGCGCAGCTCGGTGCCGCCCACAGGAGTGAGCGTCCCTTCTTGCAGGACGCGAAGAAGTTTCACTTGCATCGTTGGAGACATATCGCCGATTTCGTCGAGGAACAAAGTCCCCTTGTCAGCGGCCTCGAACAAGCCCTTCTTGTCTTTAATTGCGCCCGTGAACGATCCCTTCACGTGACCAAAGAGTTCGCTATCGAGCAGGTTCTCATTGAATGCCGAGCAGTTCACGGTCACGAACTGGGCGTTACTGCGTGGCGAATTGAAGTGAATTGCACGCGCAATGAGCTCTTTACCGGTACCGTTTTCACCTTGGACAAGGACGGTCGATTCAGAGGTCTTGATCTTGTCGAGCATCCCATAGAGATCTTGCATCGGTTTGGACTTGCCGATCATCTGATCATAGCTATAGCGATTGCCGAGTTGGTTATTCAGAGCGTTGATGCGCTCTTCGCGCTTCGTGATTTCCGTATGGAAAGCTACGATTTCTTGCGCCACAAGATCGATCAGCTCATAAAAGTATTTTCTTTCACCATCATTCAGCGCGCGAAGCTGAGAGACAGCGAGATCAAAGGTCTGGCCGTCAAAGCCCCAGGACTCCACCGCTGAACGTGCTTTGGAGCGGGTGCTTTCAGGCGCGTTATTGTCCACGTAAGCATAAGCGTAAACGGTCCCAAGAAACTCGTTATCCACTTGGATCTTGGACACGACGACGCTTTCAACGCCTGCAGGACCAGGAACAACGATATGAGGTTCCTTGGAGTGAAAGACCTTCTCATTGGTCTCAGTCACATGCTTGAAAATAAGCTGACGCCCCTGCTCGCGGGTAAAGAACATCGAGGCAAGCGGGTTCTTGAAATCTCTGCGTCGATCCAGCGAATCGTAATTGCGGACCTGACCGCGCTCGTCCACGAAGAAAATATCCGTGTTAAACCACTGGGCGAGGATTTCTTCCAGTTTTCTGATAACATGAATATGCTTTAGCTCTTCCCAATTGATCATTTAGGCACCCTCTGTTTTGTATTCCGTGTCTTTTATGCGTATCGGCAGGAGGTGCCAGAAACTTGATCATTACTTGATCAGAAAGGGCTAAACTTTAGTCACACTGTCATTTGTTCAGACGAATCGCAGAGTTGGAAATTTGACGATTGTTAAGATAAGATCCGGCCTAACTTATGAAGAACTACCTCTTTTTCGACAATGCAGCGACGACTCGATGTTGTGATTCCGCAGCCACCCTTCTTCATCGCTTTGCGACGGAAGACTTCGGAAACCCCTCCTCAAGCCATGCCTACGGTCAGAAAGCATCCAAAGCCATCGCCGATGCCCGCCAGTTCTTCGCTCAAACCTTCAAAGTAAAACCTGCTCAAGTCATCTTTACCGGTGGAGGAACCGAAGCCGATAACCTTGCTGTTTATGGCATCGCCCTTCAAGCCATTGTGAACGCGAACAAGGCAAGCTCTCAGACCGGCAACCCCGCCGCTCGTCCCCGGGTGCTGGCGTCCGCAATCGAGCACCCCGCCGTTCGCAAAACCGTTGAATCCCTCTCTGAGATGGGAATCGATGCCCAGCTGATTCCAGTGAACGCAGACGCTCAAATCCGGATGGACGCATTGGAACAGCTGCTGACTCCTGAAACCGTTCTGGTGAGCATTCAGCAAGTGAACAACATTGTAGGCTCTGTCCTGCCGGTCACTGAGATTGCCCGCCGCTGCAAAGAGCTTCAACCCAATGTCATTTTCCACACCGACGCCGTTCAGGCTTTTGGAAAAGTGGAGCATCCGGTCTCAGGCTCTCCTGTCGATCTGGTTTCCATCTCCGGTCACAAAGTCCATGGCCCAAAAGGTGTGGGCGCACTCATCGTCTTGAATGAAAATCTGTTGAAAAGCGGAATCCGTCCGCTCATCTGGGGCGGTGAACAAGAAGGTGGCCTGCGCTCGGGAACTCAAAACGCTGGATTGATCGCCGGCTTCCATGCTGCTGCTCAAGAAACGCTTGCTCAAAAGCCACAAGTCGAAGTGCATGTGAAGAAGCTTCAGTCCTATTTCAAGGAAATGCTTCTGGCCCGAGGCCTGACTCACGCAGAACCCACTCGCTGCCTTCTTCGTTGGAACTCCCCTTCTCAAGCTGTTCCACACATCATCAACCTCAGTCTCATGCAAGTCGCGCCCGGAAAATCAGCAGGTTTGTTACCAGGCGGGCTACTGGCTCAGATGCTTGAGGAGCGAGGCTGCCTGGTATCCACGGGCTCCGCTTGCAGCTCCAAAAAGAAAGCGCCAGACGCTGTCCTAATGGCAATGGGACTTCCAGTGGAAGCTTGCGGCGCAGCTCTCCGAATCAGCTTCTCTTCCTCCAATAAACTGGAAGATGTCGATACTCTGATCGCAGCTTTGGACGAGTCGCTCCAGATGATGCGCTCACTCTTTTAGAAAGTTACTTGCCGTCAACCTTTTGAGAGAGCTCATCCATCATGCGGACAAAGTTAGGATTCTTCCAATCCTGAGGGCCGACCCATTTCGTGATGATCTCCCCTTTCGGGCTGATCAAATAAGTTTCAGGAAATGCGTAAGATCCATATTGCTCAGAGACCTGGGTCTTGGGATCAATGACTGATACTACGCCGGGAGGCAGGTGATCCGTTGGCAGGACTTTATGAGCCGCTTGCCAGCTCTCATCCAAGCTGACAGCGAACAGCTGAACCGGCTTTCCTTTGAATGCCTCAGCCATCTCGAGCCAATTCGGAATTTCCCCCAGACACGGCGGGCACCAGCTTGCCCAGAAATGCAAAAGCACGATTTTTCCGCGAAAGTCTGACAATTTATGGGCTTTACCCTCTGCGTCTTGGAGCGCAAAGTCAGGCGCAATGCGATAGGCTGCAGCATCCTTTGAGCTCACGGGAGAGTCCGTAGAAGATCCCTTGGAGTTCCAATGGGTTACACCAAATACCACTCCACCCAACAGAGTTAGTGTAATAAATCCGACTAGAGCATTTCGTTTAGTCATTTTAAGGTCTTAACTATGCCCCAGTTGCATCCTTTTGCAACTTCTCTCTATAATAGAAGTATGGGCCATGCATTGATACTCAATGCTTCCTTCGAACCACTTCATATCGTTACCTGGCAGCGCGCGATTCAGCTTCTGTTTCAAGGGAAGGTAGAAGTAATCGAAGAATCGGATCAAGAAATCCGAACGGTGCGCCTGACAATCAAGGTGCCCGCGGTGCTGCGTCTTCTGAACTACGTCCCCCTCTCAAAAAAGAAGAACATCATCCGCTTCTCCAGGACCAACATCTTTCAAAGGGACAACAACACTTGCCAGTACTGCAGCAGGCAGTTCAATAAAACGCAACTCACCCTGGATCACGTCGTTCCAGTCGTGCAGGGTGGCCGCAAGTGCTGGGAAAACATTGTCACTGCCTGCAAGCCTTGCAATCAACGCAAGGGAGGGCGCACCCCAGCGCAGGCCAATATGCATCTGATTCGCAAGCCTCGTCAGCCAAACTGGCTCCCTGGGGCAAGCATTACCTTTGGCTTTGCAAAAACACCTGAACGTTGGCGGCTCTATCTGAACCTGGACAAGAACTCAGATCCGAACGCCGATCCTGACTTTGATCCAGAGACTTCTTGAGTACCACAACTGAGACCCCCCGCACTTCTGGCGCTGAGAACTCCCCTCAAGCGGTAACGGACACGAGCTTAGCGATCGAGAACATCGTCAAGAACTACGGCGATTTGCTCTTTGATCTCTGCGAATCCATTCTCTGGAGCCCTTCTGCCGCTCGCGCGGCTTTCCGCTCGATCATCGCTGAAATCAAAAAGCGTCGCGAGGCGGAGGCTTTCGTCGACTACGAGCGTGCCTGGGCCCTTCACATCGCCTGCGATAAACTTCGCGCGCTTTCGGATCGCCATGCTCGCAAGCTCACCCCTTCCGAGCAAATCGAGCTGGATTCCATCGAAGACTCAAGCGGCCGCATCAAGAAATTCGACAGCTTCTTTCACCGCCTGAGCCTGGAAGATCAGCTTCTGATGCTTTTAAAAGACAAGTACGGAATCCCGATGGCCGAGATCGCAACTGCTCTCGGATCCCCTGAAGGATCCCTCAAGCTTCGCCGCGCCCAGGCTCTGCGCGCGATGGAAGATTGGCTTTGGGGGCAGACCCAGTGAATTGCTTTGATTGGAACAACCGCGCATCCGATTACCTGGACGGCACGCTCATGGGCGCAGTCAAAGCCGAGGCTGACCAACACCTCGATTCCTGCCGCGAATGCAGTGAGCGCTTCAAGCACTACCGGATCATCCTGAATTCCATCTCAGCACAACCTCGCGCAACCCTTCCGATTCCAATCCGCAAGTCCCCACTGCTCAAGGGATTACCTCGTTTCAGCTTTCGAATCAGCCGCTCTCGCTGGGATCATATTCCCTGGTACCTGCGCACCTCAATCGAGGGCGTTGGAATTGTATCCATGATTCTTCTCGGGATCTCAACCGGCCCAAAACTGCGTTCCGTCTATGAGCGCAGCATGGAGAGCAATCTCGAAGAGTTCACTCAGTCCTTCCGCGAATGGCGCGAATCACGCTTTCAAACCGCCGACGAGGAAGCCCCTCTCACCCGCGGAAAATCAGTTGCCCCTGCATCCGTCACCGAAGGGGCAAGCCCGGATTCCCAAAAGGGCGATGAACTGGTCTCAGGAGATAGCGACTCTGAGGGAGACAGCACTTCAGATGACGATGAGGATGATGCAACCGTCGTTGAAGGTGGCGGTGGCAACAATGACACTGCCGAAATTCGCGTTGGCTCAAACGAGATCTGGCGTTTCATGCTCAAGACGGACAGTCCGCACGAGATGCGCCCTAAGATCGTGAAGATTTTAACCGCCCTTCAGATCCCTGCAACAACCCGCGGGATCGGCGGTATCGAAGCCCCAGGCGGCATCCAGTTCGACCTCCTGGTCGCCCCGGAAATCATCTCTGACATCAAGCACGAGCTCCAGGCCATTGCGCCTAAGCCTCCTGCAGAGCTTGAGAAGTCACCTGCTGGCCAAACCTTCACTTGGTACAAGAACAAATCCAAGACGAAGCTCCCCGATCACAAGACCCGTGTAGTGATCTGGCTCTCGCAGATGTAGCCTTGACTCGAGCAATGAGAGCTCCAGCCCCCGCAGACGGAATGGAACCGAGAGTGAAATTCGTTGAGACGAACGTCAAACCGTCCGTCGATCAATTTGTCGGATACTGTTGATTGATGACGCTGTCGATGTCGCTTGGATCCATGTAAAGACTTTCGTTTTCGTCCTTACCATTCGACGATGGCTTGCTGGCCTTCAGCTCATAATCTTCGGTGCCAGCGCCTCTGGACTTTTTCACCGCCGTAGGCGCCCTATTGACCGCATTCTTTACCGTATTTTTGTTCTTCGCGGTTTGCTGACTAGGGTCCTCTCCGTTAAAGAACCGAACCACGATGTCGCGCGCGCGACAATAATCTTGCCGAGGGCCCACAGGCAATGCGTCGCAAGCTTGCGGCCCTTTAGGAGAATTCGGAGTTCCAACCACCGCATCCAATGAGTTGTTGTTCTGCTTGAACAACTTAGCCTGCTCATCTTGAGCCTTCATGATTCGATCTGCAATTTCCTTGATCCGTTCTGGCATAGGCTTGAGTGCATTCGGATCACTCGATTGCGCCTTGAGCATGCTTTTATAGACTTTCTCTGCAGCTCTGAACGAATCTTCGTCTAAGACAGGCTTGCCGTCTTTTCCCGTAAGGATTTGGTGAAACGTACCACCATTAGGATTATCTGGATCAATCAAGGCCTCGCTGACTTTCACAAAATCCTCTCTCTTAGGCGGGGTCAGCATTCTCGCTGCAATTTTCTCAGCTTCGCTTCTCAAGAACTTTTTGTCAGGAATTACATTCCCTCGACTCGCCAAATCCTTCTGCATGTCGACGTATTTTGGAATCTCAGGAAAAACTCGTTGTTTGACATTGGAGCTGTAGATAGGACCATGATTTGAAGGTCCACCGGACTTGTTTTTCGCCGATCGAAGCTCATTGCGAAGCTTTGCCTGAGCGTCGTCATTTTGAACCAGTCCTTGCTTCAGATCTCGAAGTTGCGAGATTCGCATTTCGCGAAATTGCTCCAGGCATCGCAGCGCAGATGTATAATTATCACCGCCTTCTTGGAGCACACTGGTGTCGCAGTACTGTGATGTGATCGTAGGGATTTTGTTAACAGCATCTTGGACATCACTAGGAGACGCTGTTGAATTTGCATTGGGACCAAGCAAGGCACTGACGTCCCCTACTGTCTGCAGATTCTCCTCAATATAGATGGTCTGAGTGATCAGATTCTCATTCGCACGTTGGTAAAGTCGGGCTTGTTCATTGGTTGATAGATCCTGCATCTGCGGAGTTGCGGCCGCACCTTTCGGACCCGTCGGAACGCGACTATCGACAGCGCTCGAGCCAGACTTTATAGGAATTCCACTCTTTGGACCGTCCACTTGGACGGTTCGATGACCATCCTCAGCCCAAGCAAACGATGACAAAAGTAAAAGCCCTCCAACTCCAGTCAGAGCTGGAATGAAGTCGAGACTTTGTTTTAATAACTGACCCAATTTGGGTCGGATAAAACCCGTCATTCGATAGGGACCCCGTCCAATCCATTTTGACATTTCCGATTTTTCAGGTCCACTATTTAAAAAGCGTGTAATTTTGGACACATAGCTCTCTGCCTCGAAAAGACCGCGATAGACCTCGGTTCTACCTCACTCTATGCTCACTCTATGGCAATCCCCGCGTCCTCGCTTTGCCCACTCATCTATCCGACCAAGTCTGAAAATCGCATCCTGCGGCGTTTTAGACAGGTTTTAGAGGCTTTTAGGGTTCGCTGAAGGCCCCCTCGCCGAAGGCGCCTACCCCTTCAAACCCTAAAAAGCAAAAAGGCGGTACCCCGAAGTGGGATACCGCCTTTCAAATGCTTTTAAGTCGTAAGACTAGCTAAAAATCAGCTAGAGCTACCAGACTTGCTGCTTCCGCCGCCAGCCATGGTCTTACGAGCTGCGCCGCCCTTTTTAGGAGCCTTAGCTGCCTTAGGAGCTGCACCTGCTGCGCCCTTAGCCTTTGCCTTAGAAGCAAAGAGCTTACGGAAACGGCCGAACGGATCAGCTGCTTGAGCTTCTTGGCCTTCAGCTTTTGGAGCTGCGCCTTCAGCCTTTGGCTTACGCTTACGATCCAAAGCTGGATGATCGACGAGTTCAAGAACTGCCATTTCAGCAGCATCGCCCCAGCGGCGATCAGAAAGCTTCAGCACGCGGGTGTAACCACCAGCGCGGTTCTTGTAACGCTCAGCGAGGGTTGTGAACAACTTCGTGACGATTTCATTGTCACGGGTGCGATCGAATGCAAGGCGACGAGAAGCTGGGCTACCCGACTTGCCAAGAGTGATCAAACGGTCCACCACACGGCGGACTTCTTTTGCCTTCTGAACAGTCGTAATGACTTGTTCTTGCTCAATCACAGCATTTGCCATGTTCTTGAACATAGCTTTGCGATGAGAAGTGTTGCGTCCAAATTTACGACCGTCGACATTGTGTCTCATAATTTACTCCAACTACCCAATCCTTTACCCGTTTACCCGAATCCTCTGCCGAGTCTTGTACCCGAATGGGGCTTCGAGAGGGGGTTAATCCGAGAGCCGGCTCTTCTTATCAAAAGAAGAGCCGGCCGTCAGTAATTAATCTTCCAAGTCATCGGCTTCGTCGTCAAATTCCGACTTCGTCCGATCGTTCATGATACGGTTCTCATCGACATCCGAATCAGCTGGCTTCGGAGGCTGAGTAGGAGGCACGAAACCATCCAACTTCATTCCGAGGCTCAATCCCATTTCCGACAGAATGTCCTTAATTTCATTCAAGGACTTACGGCCGAAGTTCTTGGTCTTGAGCATTTCTGCTTCGGTCTTTTGAACCAATTCGTAGATGTACTTGATGTTCGCGTTCTGCAAGCAGTTCGCGGAACGAACAGAAAGCTCGAGTTCTTCAACCGAACGATAGAGGTTCGGATTGAATTGTGAGCCCGATTCTTCCTTAGCTTGAGCAACAGGTTCTGGCTCCTCTTCGAAGTTGAGGAACACAGAGAGCTGATCTTTCAGAATCTTGGATCCGAGAGAAACAGCATCTTCTGGTTGAACAGAACCGTCGGTCCAAACTTCAAGCGTGAGCTTATCGAAGTCCGTACGTTGACCAACACGGCTTTGCGTAACCGTGTAGTTCACGCGACGGATTGGGGAGAAGAAGCTATCCACTGGAATCCAGCCAACTGGCATATCGTCGGCCTTGTTGTTCTCAGCAGCGCGGTATCCGCGGCCACGAGCCACTTGGATTTCAGCACGAAGCTTTCCACCCTTGCCCAAAGTTGCGATGATTTGATCTGGATTCAGAACTTGCACGTGCTCAGACGCGATGATGTCCGAAGCCTTCACTTCGCAAGGACCGGTCTTGTCGATCACAACCGTTGCGCTTTCAGAATGAAGCTTGAAGCGAACTTCCTTGAGGTTGAGAATGATTTCAGCGACGTCTTCTTTCACGTCTGGCATCGGAGTGAACTCATGGACAACGCCGTCAATCTTCACTGCGGTGATCGCTGCACCTTGCAGAGAGGACAACAAAACGCGACGAAGCGAGTTTCC
>JBJMMA010000177.1:0-15357 GCA_045805065.1 Bdellovibrionia bacterium
AGAAGGACTTCCTGGTGGTTGATGCCGCAATGAACGATCTTTTAAGACCATCTCTTTATGGCAGCTATCACGACATTGTTCCGGTGGCGAAACCCGGCAAGCGTGAAAAACCTCGAAAAGCAGATGTCGTTGGACCTGTTTGCGAAACTGGCGATTGTTTTGCATCGGACCGCAAGCTGGGCGCAGCGTTAGGTTCGGGCGATCTGTTGGCAATTCTCTCGGCTGGAGCTTATGGCTTCACGATGTCGAGCAATTACAATAGTCGACCAAGACCTCCCGAAGTGCTTCTTGATCGAGGAAAGATTCGGTTGATTCGTGACCGTGAAACTTATGATGATCTGCTCCGCGGGGAGCAGCTCTAAACGGCCGAGATATATATGACCAGCACGGGCGAAGCCGGTGCGAGATTATAAGGAGAAAGCTATGCGTGGTGTCTATACTGCTTTGATCACCCCATTTGATTCGTCCAACCGACTGGATCTGGCTGCATTCAAAAAAATTCTCCTGGATCAAAAAGCTGCAGGCGTTGCGGGCGTGGTTCCGTGCGGCACAACCGGTGAAACTCCAACCTTGAGCGTGGACGAGAAAAAAACGCTGATCACAACCGCCCTTGAGACTCTCAAAGGCTCAGGCGTTCAGGTCGTTGCGGGAACCGGAAGCAACAGCACTCAAGAAACCATTGAGTTCTCCAAGTGGGCATCAAGCCAAGGCGTCGATGGAATTCTGGTCGTGACTCCTTATTACAATAAGCCGTCACAAGCTGGACTTGAGGCG
This sequence comes from Bdellovibrionia bacterium, assembly GCA_045805065.1. GTDB lineage: Bacteria > Bdellovibrionota > UBA1018 > UBA1018 > UBA1018 > CAZCBS01. The sequence continues at coordinate 775 of JBJMMA010000177.1, forward strand.
CACTTCCGCGCGGTCGCTGATGCCGTTCAGTGCGAAGTCATGCTTTACAACGTTCCGGGCCGTACCGGTGTTTCGATTGCCGCGCCAACCGCAGCAAAGCTTGCGTCGCACCCAAGGATCCGCTCTCTGAAAGAGGCGACCGGAAACGTGGCTTATACGAGCGAGATCATCGACTCCCTGAAAGCCCACAGCGCAAGTCTTGATATTTTGTCAGGGGATGACGCAACTTACCTCCCCCTTCTTTGCGTGGGCGCAACGGGCGTGGTCTCGGTGGCAAGCAACTTGTTTCCTCGCGCCATGGTCGCCATCCAAAAAGCGATGGATCAGGGAAATCACCGTGAGGCACAAGCCATTCACCAGCGCTTCTATCCCTTGTTTCGTGATCTTTTCGTTGACTCCAATCCAGTGCCGATCAAATACGCCATGGAATATGTCGGCTTTTGCAGCTCGCGCGTTCGCGCCCCGCTTGCACCGCTTTCGACGGCAAACACTGACATCTTGCGTGCAAGCCTCGCAAAGTGTGGCGTAACGGAAGGGGCCAGACTGTGATCTCAGTTGGAATTCTGGGATCCAATGGCCGCATGGGTCGCTGGGTCTCCCAACTTATCGCCTCTGATTATTCCTCCCGGACAAAGCTTGCCGCGCAAGCTCACCGGGGAACCTGGCTTGAGCCCCTTCTTTCAGCCGATGCCGTGATTGATTTCTCATCCCCTGAAGGATCCGTACAGCTCGCCGAGCTTGCGTTAAAAAAGGGGGACTCGCTTCCGGTCTTCATCATCGGAAGCACCGGTTGGAAACCCGAGCAGCTCAAGACGATTGAAGCCTTGGCCGCAAAAACTCCCGTGGTTCTCTCATTTAATTTTTCGACGGGAATTTTAGCTCTTCAACGCATGCTCAAGACCTTTGCTCCCCTTTTAACGCAGCTCGGATATCAGCCTGTGATGGTCGAAACTCATCATCAGCATAAAAAAGACGCCCCAAGTGGAACGGCTATCATGCTGAACCGGGCCATCGAAGGATCCGCGGAAATCGGTCCTGTCCAAACCCATAGCATTCGCTCAGGCGAGGTCATCGGTGATCATGAAGTCACCTTTTATGGTGCTGCTGAGCGACTGGTTCTTGGGCATATGGCTCAAGACCGATCCGTTTTTGCTCGCGGTGCGCTGGATGCGGCGATCTGGGCAGCCTCACGCCGGGAAGAACTCTCTTCGATCAAAACGATCATTTCCATGGATCGCTACTTTGACGAATTGATTCGGAACTAAACGCGGCGTTCCAAAATCACAAAACCGGTTGCGCTAGACTTCCTCTCGTCGGTATAACGGATCGACTAGCAGGCGCTCTGGCGCTTACCTTCAGGCATTCGCGACTAGTTCTAGCGTGCAATGCTAAAACAGGAGATTTTTCATGAACGTTTATGTCTGCATCAAACAGGTTCCGGACACGGAAACCAAGATTAAGCTGAATGGTGACAGCTCCGCGATCGACGCAACCGGCGTGAAATGGATCATGTCGCCTTACGATGAGTTTGCAGTCGAAGAAGCGCTTCGCCTCAAAGAAAAGAACGCAGGAAGCACGGTTACCGTGATCTCCGCTGGCCCGGCTCGCGTGGTCGAAACGATCCGCACGGCTCTCGCCATGGGCGCTGACAACGGCATCCACATTGAGCTTCCAGAAACTGCCGATAACAACATGGCTGCAAAAGCCTTGGCCGGCGCTCTCAAGAAAGAAGCAAAAGTCGACATCGTGTTCTCCGGCAAGGAAGCAATCGATGATGGCGCAGCTCAGGTCAGCCAACTGGCGTCTGAATACTTCGGCATGCCTTGCGTGACAGTAGTTGCGGCTGCTGAGTACAGCGCAACGGGCGTGAAGTGCAAGCGCGAGATCGAAGGCGGCGCTTTCGAAATGATCGAAGCTTCAATGCCTGTCTGGATCGCAGCTCAAAAAGGCATGAACGAGCCTCGTTACGCCTCTCTTCCAAACATCATGAAGGCCAAGAAGAAAGAAGTGAAAGCCCTCAAGATGGCAGACGTTGGCGTCAGCGAAGCTGATCAGAAGATTCGTTACAAGAACCTCCAATTGCCTCCTCCTAAGCAAGCAGGAAAGAAGATTGCTGGCGATCCAGCAACTCAGGCTAAGGAACTGGTTCGTCTCCTTCACGAAGAAGCAAAGGTGGTGTGATCATGGCTAAAGTATTCGTCGTCGCAGAACATCGGGACGGACGTCTCAAGAAATCCACTTTCGAGCTTCTTGGAGCATCCTCTGCTGCAGGAAACGAAACGCACGCAATTCTCCTGGGAGATGGCGTTTCGGATCTCGCAAAAGAACTTGGCCAATATGGCGCTCAAAAAGTGCACATGGCTCAAGACGCAGCTTTGAAGCTCTACTCTGCTGAAGCCTACACCAAGGCAGTCGTTCAGATTGCCAAGGCAGGCGGCGCGGAAGTCATTCTCGCAAGCCACACCCCAACGGGTCGTGACTTCATGCCACGCGTGGCAGCTCAAATGAACGTGGGCCTTGCAAGCGATTGCACGCAACTCTCGTTTGACGGTGGAAAGATCAAAGCACGTCGCCCTGTCTACTCTGGCAAGGCAACGGCTGAAGTCGAGTTCATCGGAAGCGGCCCTCAAATGGCGACCGTTCGCGCCAATGCTTTGGGAATTCCAAAAGCTGACGCATCCAAGTCCGCTGAAGTCATCAATGCAACCGTGGATCTGGGCGGCCTCAAGACCAAGGTTCTCGAAGTCATCAAAGGAAACAGCGCACGTCCAGACGTGACTGAAGCCTCGATCGTCGTCTCTGGCGGTCGTTCTTTGAAGAGCGCAGACAACTTCAAGATGCTTGAAGACCTGGCTGACGTTCTCGGAGCTGCTGTGGGCGCATCTCGCGCTGCAGTGGACTCGGGCTTCCGCCCGCATCGCGACCAAGTCGGTCAAACCGGTAAAGTGGTTTCTCCAACCCTTTACATGGCGTTTGGCATCAGTGGCGCGATTCAGCATTTGGCTGGCATGCGCACCTCCAAGGTGATCGTTGCCGTGAACTCTGATGCTGATGCTCCGATCTTCCAGCTCGCTGATTATGGCGTCGTGGGCGATCTTTTCGCGATCGTTCCGCTGCTCAAAGACGAGTTCAAGAAGATCAAGGAACACTGATCGTTTCTTCAGGAATATCAAAGGCCTCGCGATCCTCTGGGTCGCGAGGCCTTTTTGTTTTCACGCCTGCCTTCTAATTTTTTAAACAGTCTTCATTAAGTTTCTGCACAATTAGCTCGATACGAGAGCTAAGGTAATGCGTGTGAAGATATCCATAAAGCGAACAATTGGAACGGTGATCAGTGCTGCGTTTGGTGGAATTATCGCAACGATGATTCTCTCAAGCGTCTTATCTATCCAGCAGTTGAACAAAATCAGTCGCGAAAACGTTCGGTTTGCAGAGGCCTGGCTACCGGCCGTGTCCAAGATCGGTCAGATCAGTCACGACATCACTGACTTCCGCCGGCTTCATTTGGAGATGCTCGAAAGCTTGGACGAAAAAACCGCGAATACCTATGCCGAAGATATCGATTCTGTCGGCCAGAGCCTCTTTATCTACATCAAAGGCATCGACTCTCTTGTCACAACCGAGAAAGACCGAAAAACATTTGAGCGCTTTTCAGCTGCCTGGGAAGCGGCGTCTGCCGAGCATATAAAGGTTTTAGAGCAGTTCAAAGCCAAGCATCCAGATCAGGCCAAAGCACTTCTTTCTGGAAAAGCCCTTGAGTCCTATAAAGCCGCACAAGATGCGCTCCAGGAATTAGCCAGCTCCCAGCTTGACGGCGGCATTGCGGGAAGCGCTCACATCGTAAGTCTTTGCAGATCCGCTGGCCTGTTGATCTGGATTGTTTTGGGATTTGCGGCAGTCGGTGCCTGCGTCGCAGCTTTCCTGATATCACGTTGGACGCGGAAACGATTGGAACAAATCAGCGTGCTTTTGGACGAGAAAGCCGGCTCGATGGGCAAAATCTCAGCCCAATTGCTTAAAACAGGCAAAGGGCTCATTGAGTCTTCCTCATTATCCAACCATGCCCTCTCCCGCGCAGCCGCAAGCTCAGAGCAAATCTCTGCAATGGCTGGAAAAACTTCAGACTATGCTCGAACCTCCAAGGAATCCGCGCTGACTAGCCAGTCGAGTGTCGATCAGCTCTCTCAGATGGTGAGAGCATTGACTGCAAACCTTAAGGAAGTGGGCCAGAAAAGCGGGCTCATTAATGAACGGGTTAAAGCTGGAAACGATGAAGTCTCCAAGGTCATTGAGATGATTCGTGAGATCGAGCAAAAGACCAAAGTGATTAACGACATTGTCTTTCAAACGCGACTTCTTTCCTTCAACGCATCTGTTGAGGCCGCTCGCGCAGGTGAGCATGGAAAAGGCTTCGCTGTGGTTGCTGAAGAAATCGGGAATCTTGCCAGCATGAGCGGCAAGGCGGCCGGTGAGATTTCAGAACTTCTGGGCAGCCGCATTGTTCAGGTCAGCGATATTGTCGAACGGACTCAGACGGGAGTGGCTCAACTGGTGAGCGATTCTCAGCAAAGTGTTGATCAAGGAACGTCATTGGTTAAAAATTTGACGCCAGTCCTTGAGACCGTGATCAACCATGTGGGCGGCATGGTGAGCGTGGCCGAGCAGATCGCGCTTGCAAGCGAAGAGCAGGTCAAAGGCATTGTTGAGATCAAACAAAGCATCTCGGACATCCAGACGACCGCTCAAGCCACTGAAAATGCTGCAACTGAATCCGAAGGGATCTCAAAGGATCTTTTTGACCACGTGGAAAGCATGGGAGACGCCGTCCATTCGCTCAATCAACTGGTGAGCGGAAAAAAGAAGGAGGCTGCTGTCTCGGTGTCCGAGCCAGAGCCTCCTATGTCTCAGCCATTAGCTGCTTAATTTAAAACTTATTTGCAGTCGGTTTGATCTTTGAAGGTGCCAACGTCCTGGCCATCAAACTTCGCGGATACTGACTTCATGGCAAGCTCGCGCTTACGCTTGATCTTTGAGCCAGCCGTTGCCATTTCCTTGCACTTGTCTGCGCTATCCGCTGGCTTAGTCTCCACGGTTGGGTCGCCTTTAGGATTCGACGCGGATTTGTAAGGCGCGAAAGCTTTGTCTTCCTTGCCTGCGCATGCTTCGCGGTGCGTAGTCATTTCGCATGAGCCCGCATAAGCTGCGGCGCCGATAAGATTCAGAACGAGTGCGCAAATTACTGTCTTTTTCATCACTTTTTCCTTCCTGGAAGTTTTGAATAGTGGATTAGCTCGGTCGAGACGGCCTCGCAGCTACACTTATGCCGAGGCGGCTTCGCCGCTACGCTTACAAGGATAACCCCTCGCTTCAAACGAGCGCAATTTATGTTTTAGGAACTGGGCGATTTTGTTGTAGGATTTGAGCCACGAGGATCGGTTCATGACCTGGCAAACACCACTGTTTTTGATCGTAGCAGCAGCCGCTTTTGGAATCTCCGGATACAAGTTTTCGCAGCTTGTTAAGCTGATGAAAGCGCATCAAGGCAAATCCACGGATCGGCTTAACAATATTCCTGATCGCATTTGGATGGTGGTGAAAAACGTCCTCGGCCAGAATGCTGTTCTCCGCAAGCGAATCATCGGTACAGCGCACGCGACGATCTTCTGGGGCTTCATCATCATTACGATCGGAACCCTGGAGCAATTCGTTTCCACGCTTTATGAGCCAGCCACTTTCGAATTCATCGGCCAGGCTCCTTACCATGCGCTGGTTTTCATCCAGGACATCCTGACCTTCGCTGTTTTGCTGGCCGTCTTTGTCGCTGCTTATCGCCGCTATGTGGTTCGTCCAGCGGGCGTTGGCAAGTCGCGCGACGCTGGCTTCGTTCTGCTTTTCACCGGATCGCTCATGGTTGCGATCTTCTTGATGAACGCTTTTGGCATCTTGGGCCGCCATCCTGAGTTTGCGAGCGCAATGCCGATCTCCCGTCATCTTGCAAACATGCTCAGTGGAATGAACTTGAGCGATGCCGGTTACACGAACCTCTCCACTTTCTGGAAGTGGGTTCACATGGCGATCGTCCTTGGATTTGCGGTTTACATCCCAAGCTCCAAGCATCTTCACATCATTGCTGCGGGCCCTAATACTTTCCTCAAGACCCTGGATCGCGAAAAGGGCATGACGCCGATCAACTTTGAGGACGAATCCCTTCAGCAATACGGCGCCGCAAAAGTGACGGACATGAGCTGGAAGGCCGCCCTGGACTATTACTCCTGCACCGAGTGTGGACGCTGCCAGGACCTCTGCCCGGCGTACAACACGCAAAAGCCTCTGTCTCCGAAGCAGTTGGTCTTGGATCTCAAGCACAACCTCTTTAACAATAAAGAGAAGATCCTGGCCGGAAAGATCGACGAAGTTTCTCATGTCGTTGATGAGAACGTGACCGAAGACGTGATCTGGGCCTGCACCAGCTGCCGCGCATGCGAGATTGCATGCCCTGTCTTCATTGAGCAGGTCGATAAGATTTACGACATCCGCCGCAATCTGGTGATGATGGAATCTCGCTTCCCAGCCGAGGTGCAAACCGTTTTCAAGAACATGGAAACGAACGCATCTCCTTGGGCGTTCTCCGCATCCGATCGCGCAAACTGGGCCGAAGGCCTTTCTGTGAAGACGATGGCCGAGAACCCAGGCGTGGACGTACTTCTCTGGGTGGGTTGCGCAGGCTCTTATGATGATCGCAACAAAAAGGTTCTCAGAGCTTTCGTCAACATTCTCAAGAAGGCTGAAGTCAAATTCGCGATTCTTGGAAACGAAGAGCAATGCACCGGCGATCCAGCTCGCCGTATCGGTAACGAGTATCTCTATCAGACCCTGGCTAAGGCCAACATTGAGACGCTCAATCGTTACAATGTGAAGCAAATCGTGACGGCATGCCCTCACTGCTTCAACACGATCAAGAACGAGTACAAGGACTTTGGTGGCGAGTACCAGGTTTTCCACCACTCCCAATTCATCGCGAAACTCATCAGCGAGGGCCGCGTGAAACCCACGAAGCCTGTGGATGAGACGATCACCTTCCACGACAGCTGCTACTTGGGCCGTTGGAACAACATTTATGAACAGCCTCGCGCCGTTCTCAATGCGCTTCCAGCCGCACGAACTGTGGAGATGAAAGCCAACCACGACCAAAGCATGTGCTGCGGCGCTGGCGGTGGACGCATGTGGATGGAAGAGAAGATCGGTAAGCGCGTGAACGTCACTCGCACCGAGCAGGCTCTCGACACTCACGCGGGCGTGGTCGCATCATCCTGCCCATTCTGCATGACTATGCTCACCGATGGTGTGAAGACCAAGGACATGCAAGACAAAGTGAAGGTCATGGACATCGCTGAGCTCATTGATCAAGCGACTCCGTAATTCTTAAAATCACAAAGGGCCGTGACGCGGTTTCAGCGTCACGGCCCTTTTTTTATTTGTTTAATGACGTAGGGTCGACTGACCTCTCAGTAGACAGGTGTCTAAACTTTGGACAGTCACGTCTACAGCATTGTCACTCAAACTTTCGCTTAAGTCGGCGTGGCTAAAGCGCATTTCTCTGCCAACTCACTTTTTGTAGGCACAGGCACGCCGGCTGCAAACCTGTGTCGCGGGCGCAACACTGCACGTGCCTTCGATTGCCCAGAATAAACCTGAAAGTGAGTTAAGTAGTATGAAGAAGTTCGGTATGATGCTCATGTCCGCAGCGTTGATGCTCTCAAGCATGTCCGCAATGGCAATGCGAATTGATTTCAACGGCGGTGAGTACCGCCTTCCAGAGTGCGGCGGCACCATTGAAGCCAAGGGCGGTGAGCTTGAGGCGTTCCTCAGCGGAAGCCAAGCCAATCAAATGAATCTCATCATTCGCGGCTCGCGCGAGTGCTCGAACTTCATCATCGAAAACACGGACCATGAGTACAAGCTTGAAGAAGGTCGAAATGGCCGTGGCGGAAGCTACTCCATTACGGCAGACAAGCTTCATATGGGCTGGAATCAGGTCAATTTGACGGTTCGCTCAAATTCCGGAAAGCACTCCGATGACGTCAGCATTTGGGTGAACGTAGTTCGCGGCCACGACAGCAATAGCGGCGGCGCTCGCCGTTGCTCCGATGAAGCAGAATCTGCTGCTCGCGATCGCTACCTGGACCAATACGGCTCACGTGCAAAGAGCGCGGATGCTGACTTCGATCGCGTTTCAAACAGCGGAAACTACGTCTATGACGTTTCTGTCCGCGGTCGCGCAGGCTCGGTTCACTATGAAACCGTGATGCGTCCAGACTGCTCCCTCGCATCGAAGCCTAGCTCCCACTAAGCCACGATTCAATAATTGAACGATAAACAAACAACAGTCTGCCTGGCTAGGCTCGGGCGACTGTTGTTTGCGTTTAAGAAAGTGCCGTTTTTGTGCGGTTTTTGTCGATTATTACTCATCTGTCTAAAGCTTGAACAGTCTCTTCTGTCCTGCCTTCGACAACCCAGCGAATCGTTTGGAGCCCTTCTGTCACCGGGACCTGTAATTGAATGGCATAAATTTTGGACATAGCGACGTCGGACTGCCGCACTCTGTCCGCAGAGTTGCGCGGTTCAAAAGAGGTTTTAATTTCATGAATACCGTACGCGTTGTTTTAGCGATCCTTTATAGTGCAGCTTTGATCTTTTCGCTGACCCGCTGTAGTCCCAATGCTTCAAGCATTGATAAGGCGGTTTTGCGAAGCCTTCATCAGCAAACCGGCATTACAGATACCGGCAGCCGAAACGGCATCAACGTCGATGCAAACGGCTCGCTCAAACAGCCCACGCTCAAGTATCATTTCGTGAAAGGGAAAGAGCTTCGAAAGCAGAAGGACGTCGCCTCAGATAAGGGCGAAGTTCGCGTTCGGTTAACTTCCAATGAGAATGGCAATGGAAGCCTGGACGAGTTTTTGGCCAAGGGCGAGGCGGAATTTGCTCTCGACCCATCTTTACGGCTCTATCCTGCTGATGTTTGGATTCAGCTCGCTTCTGACGACCTGATTGAACAAGCAGTAAGCGAGCATTGCTCGATCCTGGTCGAACCTTCCCGGGAAGGTTTCTGGCGTATCAGTTTGCGGGACACGGCTGAGTGCAGAGCCAGGGAAGAGATCCTTGCGCACTCTTCAGAGGTTTTAGTCTCTTTCCGCGCAAAGGATCTCTTTCATCTGGTGGATTCTGTCTCAGCTTCTGATGCGCCTTAAAGAGCGCGATTCAGACTCAACCGCGCTGTTCGGCTGGAAGAAAATCTTTGTGAGCCGCAATGAAGCGCTTGAGTGCCGTGTTGGTCAACTCAGACTTCGTCAGTTTGGAGTGTTTTTCCATCGCAGCGAGCTTCTCGGCGACTTCTTTTTCAACTTCAACTTCAACCTTTGCAGTTGGGCCGACCATTTTGTAATCGTCACGCATAAATCATCTCCTTAGTCAGGTTCTCCAATCCTATCATGAGAGAGAACGTCCTCGCAGCAGATCTTTAACAACTCCGTACATGACTTGAGGGAGAGCTTCGAGCTCGGGCACTTCTCGCAGTGCGCCATTCCCCTTTTGAGCAAGTTCCCGGCAAAGCTGAAGGCTTGCCCTCTCCTTACCCATTTTCATCACCACCAGATGGGAGAAGCGCGGCGCAAGATACGCTGGATCTCGGCCTGCCGTATACTTCCCATCGGTTAAAAGAACCGTGGATGGAGGCCTTCCTTGATGCCCAAGGTCAACCGAACGTGCAAGCTTGAGCGCGGCAATCATTCCATCCTCTAAATGGGTGTACCCTTGCGCAGGGACATCTAAGAAGCGCTCAACGAGTTGTTGAAGGGAAATGCGCTCGTTGGGTCGCTTTAGAATCTGCGCGGCATTCTCAAACGCTACAATTCCAACCGGATCATCCGGGAACTGGAGCAAAACAACGGCGAGAGCCACGGCAGTCAACGCTAGCTTTTCTCCCGTCATCGAAAGACTCGTATCAACGGTAATAACGAGCGGCTGTTTCCTTGGAACCCGGTAAGTCATCCAGACATCCGCACCCGTGAGTGGGTAATCACCGACGTTGAGGCCCGCCACACTGGCTATAGCCAGGGGTGAGTTCTCAAACGTCTCATCGAGCTCAAAATCAGGTTGCTCCGCATCTCCAGGAAGCTCATCCCAGGGAACGTTTCTGGTTTCAGATGGATGAACGACCGAGCCCAGGATTTCCTGAGCCTTATCAAGAATGGCTTGAGCAGACAGACGCCTTAGATGGCCAATTCGCTGGCTCATCGAAGGACGCGCCTTGAGTTCGTGATACCGAATCGCAACATCCCATGAGCTTGCGTTACTCAGATCGTCCGGAAGATCATTGATATCCAAGCTCATGGAAGATCCAAAAGCCTCGGGCGGCAAAAACATCGGTGTTGCGCTCTGAAAGCTCTGCTCCCCCGGCGAAAAGATGCTTTTAAACGAGCTCTTCTGAGCTTGCTCTTGAGGTGCCTGGTCTATGGCTTTTTTTTTACGCCTGGCGAGGAAAGCTCATCCAAAACAGAGCGGGCCCATTCTTTGAGGGTGCTTTCAAGCTCAGAGCGGGCTTCGCGAGCCGACTCCGTTTCATGCTCCATCTCGATACGAGTTGGCAGAGCAAGAATGACAGCTTTCAAGAATGCCTCTTCAAGGCTCATTCCCTGGCGCAAGAAGACAGCACCAATTTCAGCCACGCTGAGCGCAGCACGGACCGAAGCACCCCGGCGGATCTTTGAATGTTCACGGGTCATGCGCGCAATGCGAACCGCTGCAAGCGCAAGGGACTTCTCGTCTGATCCCTTGGGCTCAATCCGCTCGGAAACGATCTGCAGCTCTTCTTCTTCAGTCTGATAGTCGAGAACGACTAGCTCAAAGCGATCTAGAATCGCTTCGCTCAAATGAGAGGTTGCGACGAATTCTTTTGGATTTTGAGTCGCGATGACCAGAAATCCATCTTTTGCGCGAATCTCGCCCAAACGTGGAACCAAAATCATGCGCTCATCAATTGCGGGAAGAAGGATGTTTTGGACACCTTCAGGAAGGCGATTAAGCTCGTTAATGAAAAGAATGCCACCTTCTTGCATGGCCTCAACGAGAGGGCCTGGCACGAACGCTTCTTTTCCAAATCCCTTTTTGATGACCGTGGGTGGATCAAACCAGCCCGAAAGTTTTTGTTCGGAGTAGCGGCTATCGCCGTCGACACGAAAAACCGGAATCCCAAGCTCTTGAGTGACCGCGAGCGCCAGATGCGTTTTGCCGACTCCGACAGGGCCCTCAAGCAAGACGTTACGCTTGGCTTTCAAGCACGCGCGCACTTGTGAGAGCTCATCGGTTCTACCGAATAAACGTCCCGGACCGCCGTTATTTTTGGCGGCAAGCTTGTTTCCGTTAGCAGGTTTGGCTGAAGGAGTTTTACCTTTTGAGCTCATTTTAGTTTTAGCTAATGCGTTTCTAAGCCTTAGACTCTTGCTGCCGTCTTCTTTTTAGCTTTGGCTTTAGCTTTAGCCTTCGCTTTAGATACTGCTTTCGCTTGAGCCTTACTCTTTACTGCTTTTACCAAAGCCTTGGCGACCTTTGCCTTTTGCTTCGGCAATGTCTTTGCTTTCATTTTAGGCTTAACAGAGTTTGATTCTTTTTTCTCAGATTTTACCGGCAAGCTGGCCTTTTGGCCTCCGGCTTGACGCCTCATAAACTCATCATAGATGTAGCTTGCGACGTCCGATGGCTTCGTACCCACTCCAAAGCCAGCATCAAAGCCGCACTCAAGCGCCATAGGGTGCGTCACGCGGGGGCCACCGCCCACAAAGATAAACTGATCGCGAAGGCCCTTCTTTTCAGCCATCACCATGAGGTCTTTCAGGTCCTTGATGTGAATATTGTGCTGATCGACGACTTTAGAGACCAGGATCGCATCGGCCTTTTCTTCAACGGCCATTCTGAGCAAGTCCTCGTTCTGAACCTGCGCGCCCAGGTTTTTAGCGTCGATCCATTGATAGCGCTCCAGGCCGTAATCTCCAGCAAAGCCCTTCATGTTAATGATCGCGTCGATTCCCACGGTATGAGCGTCGTATCCCGTGCATGCGCCCAATATCTTGAGCTTACGTCCGATGTTCTTTGCGATCAGCTCATCAATCTCATCGCGAGAGCGCTTCTTGGAGTCGACCTTGATCACCTTGATCTCGGTAAAATCCACGGTGTGCTTCATGTTCCCGTAAATCACAAAAAGCGCAAAGCCATCGCCCGCTTTTTCCATCGTGGCGACTTTGATCTTTTCGAGCCCCATTTTCTGCGCAAGCTGCACGGCCGCTTCACGAGCCTCCGGAGATGGCTCAACAGGAAGAGTGAACGCGACCTGAATCGTGCCATCGTCCATGATATCGCCGTAAGGGCGAAGCTTCTTCAGATTAACTACTTTTTCTTTCGAGGTTGCTGTGGACATCGATCAGTTCCCTTAAAAATTATAGAAGCTCAAAGAATGGATTGAGATAGTCGTTTCCACGCGGGATGACGCCCTCAAGGCCCTTGCCGCCATTTTCAGTACGTTTCACTTCGGCAAACGCTTTTTCTTCGATGGCTTTTGGAAGACCCTTCTTGTCGATCATCTCAAGATGCTTGAGCGTATCGTCGAGGACTTTCTTGGCCCAGTTCTCGATCATGCCGTTTGGCTTGAAAGTGATCTCGCTTCCAAGCTCCTTGGCGCCGTTGAAAATATACTTGGCGTTCTTGATGCTCATCCAGCGATCTTGAAGAAGCGGAGTGTGCATGGCTTCGGTAGCCATTCCAAGAAGCTGAATGGTCTGACCCGTGAGTACTCCCACGAAATTAAACATCGCATCCATCAAGTGACTGTAGAAAATGTCACCGCACTTAAATCGCGTTGGCGGCATGAACTTGATCGGGGATTTTGGAAAGATATCGCGAGTCATCTGAGCGCGCGCGATCTCAAGCAAGAACACGTTTGGATGCTCTGGATCCATTTCCTGCGCGTGTCCAAGTCCCATGAGGTCTTGAGTCATCTTGGCGTTCAGGGCAAAGCGTTCATTGATGAATTGAGAGGCCAGAACTTGATGACCGTTCTCAATCGCATCTGCCGTCGTCAGATAGTTGTCTTCGCCCGTATGAATGACGATGCGAGAAAGCGCGATGATTCGACGGGAGAAATGCTGGTCGATCAGCGTGCGTTTCATATTGATGTCGCGAAAAAGAATTCCGTACATCGCGTCGTTGAGCAAGAAGTCGAGACGCTCCATCGCGCCCAAGGCTGCGATCTCGGGCATACAAAGACCCGAACAGTAGTTCGTCAGGCGGATATATCGGCCTAAGCGTTTGCTTTCTTCATCAAGCGCCGCACGCATGATGCGGAAGTTTTCTTGAGTTGCGTAAGTGCCGCCAAAGCCTTCGGTCGTTGCGCCATGGGGAACGAAATCAAGAAGCGATTGCGCTGTACTGCGAATCACAGCAATCGCATCAGCTCCGGCTTGAGCTGCTGCCTTTGCCTGAATCACGTCATCATAGATGTTGCCGGTAGCAACGATGACGTAAAGGAGCGGGCCATTCTTTCCTTCAGCATCGAAGGGGTCGCGCGTTTCATTTCTCAAAGCATCGCGACGCTCACGCTGCTCGATCAGGTTTTGAACGGCCTTTTTGCAAAGCTCTTGGGCCATGGCTTTCACTTCGCTCTCGGATGCGCGCGGAAGCTTGATGAGCTGGATCTTGCGCTTGGCTACTTCTGTCGCAAGCTCCGAGGCAGGCATTTTCTTTTGGATCATGCCGTTGACGAACCAATGAAGAGCGCCGCGATCAAGCACGCCTTCTTTACGAAGGTCTTCAACGATGATGTTTACTTCCGGAAACCATTGGCCGCCGTGTTGAACAGCGCCCTCGATGCCCAGGAGGCGAAGTGTTGCTCGCTCGATGGCAACCGTGGTGTGTGCCTGAATCATCTCTTCAACCGGGCGAGAAACGCGTTCAGCGATCTCGCGGCAGCGAGCGATGATTTTTGGATCCAAAGACTGGTTTGATAAATGTGCCATGATCGTAACCCCAAACTAATTCGTGAAACTTACTTAGGGGAACATCTTGCGGCTTGCGCCGTCAAGGTCCTTTCAAGCTTCATCTCATGAGCCTTAATAGCTCAGCTTTGATTAGGAATAGTTTTGCGTGAAAAAGCGCATCAACTCCGGGCTCTCCCGGAGAAGATCAAGCGATAGTTCCGCATGGCCTTCAGTATAGCCGTTTCCGATGCGAAGATCTACGTCAGCGCCCACGCCTTCAGCACCCAGTGCTGCGCGAGTAAAGCTTGTGGCCATGCTGAAGAAGTAGACGATCCCTTTGCCTTTGGCGCTCAGAATTGAGGCCATTTCGGTTTCAGGAATATTGGCGACGTTAATGACAACGTCTCCCATCTGACCCTTCGTTGCGTTCCAGACTTTATCCATCACCTGCACCGCATTGCGGGCGTCTGCTTGGATCACCTCATCGACAAATGGAAGCGCGCTGAGCCGCTCGACGGCTTCTTTGGAATAATCAATTGCAACCGTTCTGACGCCA
>JBJMMA010000178.1:0-21347 GCA_045805065.1 Bdellovibrionia bacterium
CTTATTTTTTTCAAAAGCTGGTCTGGCCGCTCATTCCCGCGTCACCCTTTCTGCTTTTCTACCCGGCGATCTTTCTTTCCGCCTGGGTGGGAGGATCGGCATGTGGAGTATTTTCGACCGTCGGCGCAGCTGTGCTGGTTGATTACGCTTTCTTACCGCCCTACGGGGCTTTTAATTTTCGGCAGAATGGGCTCAGCGAGCTTATTTTTATAGCGATAGGCTGTACCATTACTGCCTTGATCAACCGGCACAAAAAGACTCACGCGATCGCGGTCTATGCTGGAAGCCGTCTTCGCAACCTCGTGGATTGGCTGGATCATGCGATTGTATGGGAAATGGATGGCGAGACCTTTGAGTGCAGCTTCATCAGCAAGGGAACTGAAAGGCTGCTCCACGTACCGATGAGCGAGTGGTATCAGCATCCAGGCAGGTTTTTCGAACTAGTTCATCCTGAGGATCGCGCTCGAGTTGTGGAAACACTGAATCGAACGATTCAGGGATCAAATGATCAGTCGGTGGATCACCGTTTCATCACCGCCGATAGAAAAACCCGCTGGTACCACACGGGGATTCACGCCGACAGGGAGGAAGGCAGAATAAAGCTTCGAGCGATCTCCGTCGAAATCGAAAGGCTTAAACAAACGGAAGAACGTGAGCGAGAGCTGAAAGTGCAAAGTCTAGCTGCAGAGCAAGTTCTGAGATTGAACCAGGAAAGACTTCAACTTGCCTTAGATGCTGCCAAGTACGGCACTTTTGAATGGGATATCGCTTCAGACCGCCATATCTGGGATGCGAGGACAGAAGAGCTCTTTGGTTTTGTTCCGGGAACTTTCCCTCAAACTCGAGAAGCATTTGAAAGCCGAGTCCATCCTGATGACGTCGAGCGCGTTCTTTCGACTGTAAAAGAGGCATTTAAGGAGCGCAGGGAACTGTTGAACGAGTATCGCGTCGTCTTGCCGAGCGGAGAGATCAGGTGGGTTTCGGCAAACGGTAGAGCCTATTACGATGCCAGTGGAAATCCTGTCCGCATTCTCGGAGTAATTCAAGATGTCACGAATCGTAAAGCGATTGAAGCAGAGCTTGCCGAAACCGCGGAGCGGGTTGATCTAGCATTGAATGCGGGCAAGATCGGCATTTTTGAGATGGATTTGCGGCATCCTGAAGTTCCGGTCAAGTGGTCTACCCGGCAATACGAAATCTTTGGAATGAATCCGGCTCACGAAGCCTTGAACTACGAGATGTTCAGGAGTCGCATTCATCCGGACGATCTCGCTGCGGTGGATCGCGAATTTGAAACATCCGTTCGAGAGAAACGGGATTTCAAACAAACTTATCGTATTCGACTCGATGATGGAAAGTTTCGATGGGTACAAGCCAGCGCACGCGCCTTTTATGATGGAAAGGGCCAGCTGTCGCGCATGATTGGAACCAACATTGACGTAACCGAGGCCATTCAAGCGCAAGAGGCCGTCCGGGAGAGCGCAGTCCGCTTTAGAGAACTCGCAGAATCGATGCCTCAGATTGTCTGGGCAGCCGAACCCAGTGGAAAAGCGTATTATTACAACTCTCAGTGGTTTGAATATTTAGGGGTCCCTCGCACTGAAGCGGCGTCTTTTAACGGTTGGAAGTTTGTTCATCCAGAAGACAAAGAAAAGGTCGACCAACACTGGGAGGAGGCCGCTCGAACCAAAAAAATGTTTCAAGTCGAGATGAGGATGATGCGCCGAGACGGAAGCTACCATTGGTTTTTGTCGCGAGCACTTCCTATCTTTAATTCCGAGGGCGACCTGGTCCGTTGGTACGGCACACTGACCAACATCGATGAGCACAAGAGAGTTGAGGAAGTGATCTCACGCGCGCTAAAAGCACGCGAAGAAATGCTAGCCATTGTTTCTCACGATCTTCGCAACCCGCTAGGTTCGATCTTGATGAGTGCGGCGATGATCAAACGGAAGTCACCCTGTGATGACGCTTATACAATGGCGCAGGCAAGTAAGATTCAGCGCGCGGGTGAGCGCATGAATCAAATGATTGAAGACCTGCTCAATCTTGCCAAAATGGAGTCAGGAAACTTCACGATCACCAAGCAGGAAGAGTGCGGGTGCGATGTCGTGACTGAGGCAGTCGAAATGATGTCTCCGCAGGCTCAAGAAAAGAATATCAAAATCGAAACGCGTGGTACGGATCAGCCGCTTCATATGAGTTGTGACCACAATCAGGTTCTTCGGGTCTTTTCCAATCTGATTGGAAATGCCATCAAGTTTACTCCTGAGCACGGGCTAATACGGGTGACCGCCGAGGATAAAGGTGATGAAGTCCTGTTCGCTGTCTCTGATACTGGACCAGGCATCGCCGAGCACCATGTCTCCCATGTCTTTGACCGTTTCTGGCAGGCATCAAAGACTCAACACATGGGTACAGGACTGGGACTGGCAATTTCCAAAGGGATCGTAGAAGCTCATGGCGGAAGAATCTGGGTCAGCAGTCGTTTTGGTCATGGCGCCACCTTTTTGTTCACGTTGCCTAAGACGCATGCGAATATGAACCTGCAGAATCAGAGCGCTTAAGTGAAGCTTCTATGCTTCACTTTATCTATTCACCAAATCAGCTGATGAGCGGGGAAGAATATCTGTGAGAAAACTCGTAATGGCTATCAACCTTTCTCTCGACGGCTATGCCGACCATACGGTTGCAGATGCCGATGACGAACTCCATGAATTCTTCAGTGACCTGCTGGATGAGACCGGTATCCAGTTATTTGGTCGTGTCACTTATCAGATGATGGAAAGTTATTGGCCTCATGTCCCCGCAGACTCATCCGCATCGAAGAGCGATCTGGAGTTTGCAGCCAAGTTCAATGCCGTACCCAAGATTGTATTTTCCAGCACTCTCGAGAAGGCCGAATGGAACAATACAAAACTGGTGAGCAGCGATGCGCTGGAATATGTGGCCAGGTTAAAAGAAACAGATGGAAAGAATCTTTTTATCGGCGGAATCAAACTGTCGGGATCGTTGATGGCCCATGGTCTGATCGACGAGTACTGGTTGCTGGTTCATCCGGTGGTAGCTGGCAAGGGGCGACGCTTGTTCGAGAATGTGAATGATAAGTTGAAGCTCAGGCTTGTGGCATCCAGGGTATTTAAGTCAGGCGTAGTTGCGCTTCACTACGTGTCTGAGCGAAGTAAATAAATGGCGGAGAAGGGGGGATTCGAACCCCCGTATGGTGTTACCCATAACACGCTTTCCAAGCGTGCGGTTTCAACCACTCACCCACCTCTCCGCAGAAAGTGTCCCGGTTCTCTAGAATGACTAAAGTGTCCGGCCGGTTGAAAGCAATAATAGCTTTGCTTATAGCCGTTTAGCATGTGATCGCAGCCGCGTCTACTTCATCTGCAGCTTGCTATAAAAAGACTTTGACTCGAATTCGTAGAAAAATAGCGCAATGCAGAGGTAATGACATGACGAGCGGAATTGAGTTGAGTCACCTGACCGCCAGATCTATGAAGCAATTCAAGTAGTTAAATTATTTAGAATAGGGCGGAATTTTAAAAAATTCTAACCCCCAAAGGGTATTTCTGATTGCATCTCTTGGAGATTTTGACGAATACTGGCCGGCATCGGAGCGGTTCTTGTAACCGTTTGAAAATACTTCATGACGTGCAACAAAATTCTTCTCGTAGAAGACGACACAGACATTCGGACGACCTTAAAGGAAGTGCTAGAGCTTGAGGGTTACGATGTCGTCCCAGCCGGTAATGGCAAAGAAGCCTTTGATGCGCTTCAGACCATGGAAGAGCATCCTTGCCTGATCCTTCTCGATCTGATGATGCCCATCATGAACGGATGGGAATTTCTCGAAGCACAACAGGCCACGGCAATGATTGCATCGATTCCCGTCGTAGTTGTGAGCGCCGCAGGAGATAAGGCACGCTCAGCCAAGGCTCATGGCTTTATTAAAAAGCCCATCGAGGTCGAAGGGCTTCTCAAGATGATCAAGCAGTACTGCGCTTAAGCGCGGTGCAGACTTTGGATGTAAAGCCTGTCCCGCTTTCGATTTCAGTGAAGCCTTGTTTCTTCAAAAGATCTTCCATCGGGCTTGAAATGTACTCGCGATAAAAAGGCTCATGAAAAGCCTTTGGAAAGTGCTGCAAAAGCGGGTCAAAAAGCTTTTTATCTCCCGTTTGGAGTGAGTCCACCAGGCCCAGAAATCCGTCCTTTTTCAGAACGCGAAGGCTTTCAGAGATGACTTCCTCTCGTGCAGCCTTTGGAAGCTCATGGAACAAGAACACGGAATAAACAGCATCAAACTCTTCGTCTTTGAAGGGAAGATGCGCACCGTCGCCCTGCATGAAGTCGATTCTCGGAAAACCTGAGAGATTTCTTTGCGCCACTTTCAAATAAGGATCGCTCAGATCAACAGCGATGATCTTGGCTTTAGGGAAAGTGAGATGCACAAAGCGAGTTGCGCGTCCCGTTCCTGCGCCGATCTCCAGGAACCGCAAACCTTCACCATCCGAATCCCCGAAGCGCTTTTTAAGACGCGATAAAATCAGTCTTCGCATCGCATCGGCGCATCCCTGAAAGAGAAGTTCAACTTGATGCTCATAAACTTCGGCCGAGCGCTTGGAAAGATAGCCACTCGTTTGAAAATGAAAATTGCGTCGATAGTAACGTGGCAATTCGGAAAGAAAGTCTCTTGCCTGCGCGTCAAACTCCGTGGTTTTTCCTCGCGCTCTGCGACGATGAATGGAGAATGCATCAGCCAGCAACACCGGGATTCGCGTGAAATGACGCAAAGGAGACTCAGGGGTAACCACCAGAATCGGATATTCGCCTTGTGCCATGTGACGACTGTCTTCACGCAATAAATCGAGCAGCTCTGCGCGAATGGCCTGAATCGTTTTAATGTCCAATTTTGGGGGTTTCGGCATTCCCTTTGCCGAACCGCCTGTCAGGAAGCTCGGTATCAAATAAGAGAATGACTGAAGTAAAAGATACTCAAGAGTGAAGCCCGCGCTTCTGGCCCGGGAGTATGCATAAACGGGTAAATCCAGAACGTTGGTCGACGATTTCATGTCTTCCTTTTACCTAACCTTGAGAAAATGAAAAAGGAGAGAACCATCTTAACCTCAAAGAACAGCGCGCTAACGCATTTCAAAAAAGCGATCGGCTTCATTTTACTCAACTTTGCGGCTCCGATTGCCTTCTTTGTGGTTTTTCAGTGGATGGGGGCAAAGCCCGCCATTGGTCTGGCCGTGCTGGTCACGATCATCCAGGGTGTGATCCATTGGGTCCTGTCGGTTCCTATCTCGCCGTTTTATATCGTAGCATCCGGTTTTACCGTTTGCTTTGGAACGATCGACCTATTGATTGAGAGCCCCAAGTTTTTCAGGCTGGAACCTTTTGCTCAAAACTTTCTGATCGGCTCGATTTTTTTAATCAGCTTGAAAACTCGGATCTCGGTCCTGGGCTGGCTAGTGAACGGCCTGCCTCTGGCCTTTCGTCCCAAAATCGGGCCTGAGATGATGGGCTATCTCAGAAAGCTGACGATGGTCTGGGGGCTTTATTTATTGGCGAAAGCGGCAGTGTTTCTTTATCTCGCGTACCACGTCAATCTGGGCCATCTGATCCTGTTGCGCTCACTCATTGGCGGCGGATCGTTGGCTATCATGATCGGAGGCGAGATTATTTACCGGAAGTATTTCCTGAAGCACCCGCAGGACGCCCCTCAACATTAAGGGCAAAGTGGGTGAGTCCTGACGTGCGAAGCGTATCCATCAGACGAATCACAGTGCCGTGAGGAGTACCTTCGTCCGCACTGATGAGTGCTGTTTCGTCGGGATTCTGCTGGCCCATGGCTTTCAGCTGATCTTCGAGCGTTTTCCAGTCCACAGGCTGATCGTTCCAGCTGACGTTGCCTTCTTTGGAAATGGAGAAGTTGAGCGGCGACTTTTGGGTCGTTTCACCGGTCTTTGCCTTGGGAAGCTGAACTTTGATGGCAGATTGATAGATGACAGGAGCCGTGATCATGAAAATGATCAGAAGCACGAGCACAACGTCCACCAAAGGCGTGACGTTAATGCCCGAAATCAGATCGTCGTCTCCAGATTCTAAAGGTGCTGCCATTGATTACTCCGCCAGGTTGCCGATCAGATAACTCTTGAGCGCTTCTGCTTCGTTCATGGAGGCTTTCACGCGGCGTTGGAACATGTTGAAGGCAACGACGGCGGGAATAGCGACCAGAATGCCCACTGCGGTTGCAACGAGGGCTTCAGAGATGCCGCTCGAGACTGCTTGAACGCCTACGCCCGCTTCCTGTTTCAGGTCATGAAAGGCCTTGATGATGCCCAAAACGGTTCCAAAAAGACCCAAAAATGGGGAATTGCTTCCGATTGTGGCCAGGACCGCCAGGTTTTTATCCCAGCCAGAGCGGGAACGGTAAACGGCATCGCGCGCAAGCTCGCTCAAAACTTCGGGGGAGCTCTTCTTTCCATTCTGGCCTGACTGAGCGCGAGAGTATTTAATGAGGGAATAGGTCATTTCCGTTTCAAGATCGGCCCGATCTTTGGACATGGATTTGAGACGCTCTTCGGCAGCCTTTTCTGCACCTTCCCAGTTGCCGCTGGCAACCGCGCCACGAATTTTATTCCGAAACTCAGACAGTCCCGCTTGAGCGGCTCGATAAAACAAGACGCGGTCAAAAATGAGGGCGATGGAGAGGACCGAAAGGATGACCAAAAGGATCAGGACCCATTCGGCACCCAGGAGCGACATTCCTAAGAATAGGTGGGAGAGCATGTTATCAGCGTACACATATTTCCAAGGCCTGATCAACCCCTACCAGAGCAATTGCGACACCAGAGACCGCACGCTCGTATTTACAAAACCCGGCTGATCTGACAGAACTGTAAGACCGACATTTTGATCAAAGACCCCGGACCGGCAAAGCCGGACATGGGTATGTAAAGATAATAACGGAGTGCGTTATGGGTTTTAATATCGTTACCAAAAACAACATCCGCGATCGCTTTAAGCCAGCACCGCGTCCCGAGCTTTGGAAGGACGCTGAGGCCAAGGATTGGAATAACTGGATCTGGCAGCAGCAAAAGCGCATCAAGTCTATGGACGTGCTCGAGAAGGTGATTCAGGTCGACCAAGAAGAGCGCGATGCCTTTGCTCAGTCTCATGAGCAATTCAACATGGGCATTACTCCTTATTACGCATCCTTGATGGATCCAAACGATCCGAACTGCCCGATTCGTCTTCAGTCGGTTCCAAAGTTGGGCGAGCTCAATGTTCTCGATGTCGACATGGAAGACCCGCTGGCTGAAGAAAAGTACATGCCGGTACCAGGTGTCACGCATCGTTATCCTGACCGCGTTCTTTTCTACACGACTCATAACTGCCCAGTTTACTGCCGTCACTGCACGCGCAAGCGTAAGGTGTCCGACCCATCTTCATCCGCTGCAAACAAACAGCTTGAAGACGGCCTGGCTTACATCGAAAAGACCAAGACCATTCGCGACGTCGTGATTTCGGGCGGTGACGCTTTGTCAAACTCCGATGATCGCCTCGAGTACATCCTGTCTCGCTTGCGCGCGATGGATCACATCGAAGTTTTCCGTATCGCAACCCGTAACCTTGTGACGCTTCCACATCGCGTGACTGACAATTTCGCGCAGATGCTCAAGAAGTATCATCCGGTTTTCGTGCATACGCACTTCAACCATCCCAAGGAGTGCACGCAGGAAGCTTTTGATGCCTGCGCAAAGCTTGCGGATGCTGGCTGCGTTCTTCACAACCAGATGGTGTTGCTCAAGGGCGTGAACGATAAGCCTGAGATCGTCAAGGAGCTCAACCACAAGCTTCTGATGATGCGTGTTCGTCCTTACTACATTTTCCAATGTGACATGTCCCAAGGCATCAGCCACTTCCGTACTCCAATCGAGACGGGTCTCAACATCATTGAGCACCTCCGCGGTTGGACCAGCGGCATGGCGGTTCCACAGTTTGTTGTCGACGCTCCAGGCGGCGGCGGAAAGATTCCGCTTCTCCCGGATTATCTCGTCAAGCGCGAAGGCAAGAAGTGGACGTTCAGAAACTTCCAGAAGAAGATTTTCGAATACAACGAGCCTTGATCGCATTGCGAATTTTTCGAAAAGCGCTTTGGCGAAATTTTATCTGCGCACCTTTGCTCCTGGGCATCATCAGCCTGGGAGCAGGGTGCGCAACTCATTTGCCTGATCCCAAGATGACCAAGTTCGCTTTTCCGAAAGGAAAGGCGTTTGTAGGAGACGTGAAGCGTCCTTACAAAAAGCTGGGTCAGGTCCGAGCCAAGGTGAATTTCAACACGCTTGATTGGATTCACGAGGAAGACCAGCTCTGCCGCAACTATTACAATAAAGGTGTGCGAGATCTCGTGGAGCGCGCTCGCGACCAGGGCGCTGACGCCGTCATCGATATTCGAAGCGTAGTCTTCTCGGACTTGGGGGGAGCAGAAACCTTTCAGACCGCTGAGTGCTCAGATGATGGCCAGGAAGGGCAAATCCTGCTCGAGGGCATTGCCGTAAAGTGGACGGGGACTGGAAAAGTCTCGTCGCCCTGACTTGCGCTCCTGGTAGGATCGGAATCTCTACACAAAAGTAGTGTATCACCAAAACAGTTCAGATTTTTTCCTCATCTGCTTTCGTTGTTTTTTTTGAATTTTTGTTAAGTGCTTCAAATACACGAACTTGCGAATTCGTCGAAGACCATAAAAAACTTACTTCCCTAAGAACATTGTCCGATAATAGTAGTCAGATAAGCGATCGCAAGTTGAACGTATGCGCACCCAGATTTTCCTCATTCAACTGATCGTATTTAATCTGGGGGAAAAACGATATGTCGGCAACACTTGGCCGCAAAGTACTAAGTACTATCATTGCGCTGATCTGTTCTCCGACTGCAGCATTTGCCTTTGCTGAGAATGCGCAGAGCTTCACGTATCAAGGACAACTTCTCAATAGTGTGGGCGCGCCGCTCACGGACTCAAGTGTTGCTTTCATCCTGACGATCTACGACCCCAGTAAGACTTGTCTGCTGTATGAAGAAACGCAGCTTGTTGATACATCGACAAGCAATGGAATGTTCTCCATGCAGATCGGACAGTCTGCGACCTCAGGTGGCAAACGCACTGCCAATGATCCTGGGTTGAGAATGTCCGCGATCTTTAGAAACGATGGATCTCAAGTTCGCGCCGCAGGCACAAACTGCGCATCGGGCTACACGGCATCTGCCGGCGACACTCGTGTTATGAGCGTAAAGATCACACCCAGCTCGACTGGGATTCAAGTTTCGCTGTCGCCTGATGAGACCATTGATTCTGTTCCTCAGGCTTGGTCGGCTGAGACTTTTCAGGGGATCACGCTTGGAAATTTCATTCGGTTATCAGGTTCAGATGCTGTCATTCCTACTGGCAATGGTTTGAAGGTCAATGGCTCAGAAGTCATCGACTCATCCGGTAATTGGGTCGGTTCGAGCAGCGGTCTTATCGGACCAACGGGTCCAGCGGGCGCAAATGGAGCAACTGGTACTACTGGTCCAACAGGCGCTGCAGGTCCTACGGGTGCGGCGGGTGCTGCGGGCGCTACAGGTGCTGCGGGTCCCACAGGCATAACAGGACCTGCAGGTGCAGCGGGTGCAACGGGATCACAAGGCGCAACGGGTGCGACAGGCGCTACGGGCGCCACTGGTGTCACAGGAGCTACTGGTGCGACAGGAGTAAATGGCACTAACGGCACCAATGGAGCGACAGGTGCGACGGGTCTGACTGGCGCCACCGGTGCAACCGGTGTCACTGGAGCGACTGGCGCAACAGGTGTGACTGGAACAAATGGTACCAACGGTGCCACGGGCGCTACGGGTGCGACTGGTACTAACGGTACGAATGGTACTAACGGAGCTACGGGCGCCACCGGTGTTACTGGCGCGACGGGCGCTACTGGTGCTACCGGTGCGACGGGTGCTACAGGTGCAACAGGAACAAATGGTGCGACTGGTACTAACGGTACGAATGGCGCAACGGGTGCTACGGGATCTACAGGTGCTACCGGCGCAACGGGCGCTACCGGAGCCACAGGCACGAATGGTACGAACGGAACCAACGGCTCTACTGGAGCAACGGGGCCTACGGGTTTAACTGGTGCAACTGGAGCAACGGGCGCGACCGGTACAACGGGTGCGACCGGAGCAACAGGCACAAGCATTTGGTCATTGAGCGGATCAAATGCTTATTATTCCGCCGGTAGCGTCGGCATTGGAACAACCGGACCAAGCACGAGCCTGGAAGTTTCAGGTGGCGGCATCAAATTTTCCGGCGTCCAAGGCGCGACTGCGATGACCACCTTGTACCTCAATGATGGGCTACCACCAGGAACATCTCTGGGCAGCATGATGGTCTCTCCATGGCTGGCAGGAAATGTGACAAATGCCACGGGGCTGTACCTACAAAGCCCGAATCTGGGTAGCTATTCGCTGACAAATTATACTGGGCTCTCAATTGATGGAACGCCAGGACTTGGCTCTGGCACGAACAAAGGTCTGGCGATATCGGGTATTCCGGCCGCTACGGGCAACTATGCAGTCTATTCAGGCACTGCAGCGCAAAGCTACTTCGCTGGCAACGTTGGCATTGGTACGACCGGTCCGGTCAGTAAGTTGACCGTCATTGGCGACGGAAATGCAGTTTTCATGGCTCCTGCCACCAATACAAATGGTGTTGCCACTTATATGCTGAACTCAGGGAATGCCAGCCTATTTGGTATTGAATCATCTGCCGGCGGATCGCTCATTTTAGGTAGTACTCCGTATGCTTCGGTGTTCGGCAACCAAAGTAGCAAGCCGTTCCAAATCGGCACCAACAATGCAGTGAGAATGACGATTAGCGCTTCCGGTAACGTCGGTATCGGTACGACGGGGCCTTCCGCAATTCTGGATGTCCAGGGTGGAACTGCGACTTCAGGAAATGGAAAAGACATCAACCTCATCGCTCAATCAGGATTTGGAACGGGTAATACCAACGGCGGAAGCATCAACCTAACAGCGGGTGCTGCAGCTGGCACAGGAACTCCTGGCGTAGTGAATGTGAATCAATATGGGATTAATATTGCCAGCGGCTCGGGGGGCTTCAGTCCACCGGCTGGCTTCAATGGGATTTACTCCTCATTCGCGAATCGCCTGGATTTTGCTACGAATGGCACCTCGCGCTTTGCAGTACTTGCCTCTGGTAATGTCGTCATGGGCAACGGATCGACTATGGTCGTCGGCAATCTGTTTCGCGATTATGGCACCAATGCACAAGGTTTCGCGATGGATGGAAACGGCGCCTACATGCAGACGGCCGGAACAAACAGAATTATAGTGGATAACACAGGTCGCGTCGGCATTGGCATGACTCCGGGCAAGCCATTGCAAGTTGCGGGAGAGATCGCTCCTGGGACGGACAATACGTACTCTTTAGGCGATTCATCGTTTCGGTTCACTGCCGTTTATGCTGTTAACGGAACGATTCAAACCTCAGATGCCCGCCAGAAAACAGATATCGAGAACAGCGATCTCGGGCTTGAGTTCATCAACAAGCTACGTCCAGTTTCCTATCACTGGAAGTCGGGGTCTGATTCGGTTCGACATTACGGTCTGATCGCGCAAGAGACAGAAAAAGTGATTCGCGAATTCCGTAATCAAGACGAGAGTGAGAAGCCCGCCATTGTCGATTATGATGAAGCAAGTGATCGCTATGGCTTAAGATACACCGAGCTGATTTCTCCTCTGATTAAAGCGGTTCAGGAGCTTTCAAGTGTTCAGAGCGCGCAGGACCGAGAAATCGCGTCTGTGAAAGATAAGACTCAAGCACTCGAGGCGGAAAACGCGAAACTCAGGCAGGAAAACGCAGACATCAAAGCTCGCCTCGAAAAACTCGAGAAGTCTTTATTGACCCCTGTCAGTCAGTGAATTTTAAATCGGCAATGAAAGTAAGGGATTTCTTGTTTCGCAACTGGGTCTGACTGCTGCCCATAGAGATCGAACTCGCTCTCGGAGCTATCGCGCCAGGTCCAAAACACAGTCTGATCACTTTGCGTCGATATCTGTTGTGCCGGCACGAATACGTCATTCGCAAAAGAGCCTTGATAGCGAAGATCCAGAGCCAAGGCCCAAGGTCTAAGCGAGGAAGAGCTTGCAATCAGCCAGCTCGAGGGACCAGGAATGCCTTTTCGATACACTAAAATGGTACGGGCGTTAGCCTGATCGTTCATATGCGCTAAGCAAACTTTCTCGACCGGTCCTGTGGTATTTGGGTCGTTATCGCCTCTACACTCTTGCGTGCAGTGTTCTGGAACCGGAACAGTCACCGCTAGAGAGGGTAGAGTTATCAGAACTAAAGTATAGATGAACGACTTCATATCTTTGTCTCCGAATGCGTGGTTCTGCTCGCGAAAACCACGCGCGACTCTTTAATAGCTGAATGCAGATTTAACTGTGAGCATTAACTGCTCCTCGTTTGCGTCTGAGCGGCACTTAAGCTGCCTTCTTAATGACCTGCATTTATGGCGACCCTGACACATTGCATGCTCCAGAGACTTTGCCCTACACTGTTATGAAAGGACTGGAGGGCCATGTGAGAGTCTTGATCGCCGCACTTGTTCTATGTTGCGGCTTCTCAATGAACGATGCTTCGGCAGCGAAAATTGGAAAGGGGAGACCAAGCCCAAGCCCAAGTCCAAGCCCAACCTCGAGCTCGACTTTCTCAGATAATTTCTCAAGCTATGCAAAAGGTGTCTGCTACTCCGATGGCCAGAGCTTTGGGCCGTGGCTTTCTCAATATGGTGGCTATGGATGCAACTCAGTCGTTACTGTAAGTTCGGGATCGGCGCTTTCCGAGCAGCCTCAAGCTTCGACCTCGGCGGGTGAAACCCACGCATCCCTCGCTCTTGGCTGGAACGTGAATGGAAACTTTACCTACAATGTCTCCGTGCAGACCGTTAAGCAACTTCGAACGGGCAGTGCGCCAAATCCTTGGGAAGTTGCCTGGGTTCTTTGGCACTATACGGATGACAATCACTTCTACTACTTCATTCCGAAGCCTAATGGATGGGAACTGGGGAAAGAAGATCCCGCATATCCGGGTGCTCAGCGGTTCCTGGCAGATGCTTCAAGCCCCACCTTTCCAGTGGGACAGCAATACCAAGTGCAGATCACTCAGAGCGCCAATACGATCACTGTTTGGGTGAATGGCGTGAAGATCGTGTCCTACACAGACACTCAATCGCCTTATAGCTCTGGAAGGGTCGGTCTCTACAATGAGGACTCTCACGTTTTGTTTCAAAATGTGAAACTTAACCAGAACTGAGAGTGATTCCTGCCAGTCAGTGAACCTTGAATTCGCAATGGAAGTAAGGAATTTCCTGCTTTGCAACCGGATCTGACTGCTGCCCATGGAGATCGAACTCGCTCCCAGGATCAGTGCGCCAAGTCCAATATATGGTGTGATTATTTGGAGAGTAGGTCTCTTGCGCGGGCACGAAAGTGTCATTCACGTAAGAGCCTTGATAGCCAAGGTCGAGAGCTAATACCCAAGGTCTGAGTTCAAAAGACTGAGTGATCAGCCAACTGGAAGGACCAGCGATGCCTTTTCGATAAACTAGAATGGCACGGACGTCAGCCTGATCGCTCATATGCGCTAAACAGACTTTCTCAACCTGCCCAGTGGTATCCGGAGATTCAGTCCCTCTACATTGTTGGGTACAGCGTTCGGGGATCGGAACATGAACTGCTGCTGCGAAAGAAGGCAGAGTTATTAAGCTGAGAAAATAGATAAAAAGTCTCATGTCTTTATCTCCGAATAGCGGTTCGATTAACGGAAACCTCGGGCGAATCTTTATAGCTAAATGCTGATATAGCCGTGAGCATTAACCACGAACGTCAACTGAGGAGCGGGGACGCGAGCTTCGATACCGCCAAAAACTCGGCAAGTCGTGAATATTACAAAATATTCCTGAGCTATTAAAAATTGTTAAACACACTCAATGTTTGACTCATTGTGTCCGATGAGACATTGCTATGGGTGCTTTACGAGCAAAGGCTAAGAATCAGGGACCGGATTACAGCGAGCTTCTGGCGAAGCTTCAGGACATCCGTACGCTTCCTGTTGTCGCGATGAAGGTCAATGACCTCATCAACGACCCTAATTCGTCGAGCTCCGATATTGCCGAGGTTTTAAAGAAGGACCAGGTTCTCACGGCAAAGATTCTGCGCCTGGTGAACTCTTCTTATTACGCGATCCCCGGGGGAGTGACCGATGTTCAGCGCGCGCTGGCCTTTTTAGGTTTCAATACGCTGGCGCAACTGGTCCTGGGACTTTCAGTCTATTCGATTTTCAGTGCCTCAGATCATGAGGATTTCTCGATGCCTGAGTTCTGGCGTCATGCCCTGGCGACAGCGGTTTGCAGCGAGATCCTCGCTAAGAGGCTCAAGTTGCCAAAGCCGGAAGAAGCATTTACCTGCGGCCTTCTGCATGACGTGGGCAAGCTGGTTCTGAACGAGATCGACTCAGATCGCCTGAAGCAGATCGTGACCGAAACCAGGAAGCGGGGATGCTCTTTTGTTGAAGTCGAGCGCGAGCTCGATATGCCAGGCCACTCCTTTATTGGCGAAGTGATCGCATCCAAGTGGGGCTTGCCTCAAAGCATTCGCCTGGCCATCCGTTACCATCATTTTGATGTTTCAAAAATGGATAGCATCCTGTCCTCGCAAAAGCCGATGATCCAAGTGGTCAGGCTTGCCAATTCAATTTGTGTAAAAAATCAGCACGGAAAGTCCGGCGATTGCTCTCCAGGCACGATCACGCTCGACATGATCGCACCGCTCAAGCTCAGGATGGAAGACATCCCAAGCATTGAAGAGCAGTTGAAAGTCGATATGGAAAAAGCAGGAGCGTTTTTGAATGTCTACCGCTAGCGCCAAAGTCAGAAGGCTGAAAGCGGTGGAGGAAGCTCCGCAGCTGGATGCTGACAAATATCAAACCCTGTTTGAACAGGCCTCCGATGCCATTCTCACCGTGAAAATGGATGGAGTGATTGATGCTGCCAATGAGGCAGTCGAAAACCTTACGGGCTATTTGAAGACCGAGCTTGTCGGATCATCGATTGATCTTCTGGTTCCTGCTCCTAAGCTTCACGACCTGCCTCAACGTATTCGAGCTATCTCACGCGACATGCTTCTCACGCCTGGCACTTACGAAGACGTCGTTGTCCTTCGCAAGGATGGCTACACGCAGTTTGTCGACTTTACGGTCCGAAAAGTGGCGCAGGGGAAGTCATTCTTTATTTTGGCCATGTTCCGTGACGTGACTGAAAAGAAGCGCATGGAGCGAGAGCTCATCACCAAGCACACCGAGATGCTTGAGGCTTACCGTCAGCTTGAGCGAAAGAACGCTGAGCTTCAGGCCATGCAGGAAACGCTTGTTCAATCCGGAAAGCTTGCCGCGCTCGGTGAGCTTGCCGCAGGTATCGCTCATGAGCTCAATCAGCCACTTACGGGAATCCGGGGCTACGCCCAGGAACTTCAAGAGCTCGCGTTGCCTGCGTTGAAGGGATCCAACGTTGAGAATGAGAGTACGGCCTGTTTGCGTGAGATTGTATCTAACGTCGATAAGATGGCAGCCATCATCGGCTATCTCCGAAGCTTTGTCCGTAAATCGACCGAGAGCTACGAGTTCACGCAAGTGCATCACGCGATTGAGGAGGCATTGAAAATGCTCTCTCGCCAGTTCGCCTCGCGTGGCATTCGCGTGGAGCGCGACTTTGACTCAAATCTTCCCGAAGTTTTTGCAAACCCGCTTCAGCTTGAGCAGGTTTTCATCAACCTGGCCACCAATGCGCGTGACGCGATTGAGGCGACCGGCCGCGGCTCCGGCACGATCTGGATCTCGACCCGGGTGAACGGCGAGATGATCGAGGTATCGTTCCGCGATGATGGAGCGGGAATGAGCGAGAAGACTAAGTCCAAGGTCTTTAATCCCTTCTTTACGACCAAAGAAGTAGGCAAGGGGATGGGGCTTGGCATGAGTTTAAGTTACGGAATTCTGTCCAAACTACAGGCTTCCATTGTTGTGGAGAGCGAGCTCGGCAAGGGTGCCGCGTTCTTGATCCGAATACCGAAAGACTTCAGGGATTTAGCATAATTTCACGGAAAATTGAAAAAGACCGATAGAGAGAGAAGGGAGACCGATATGAAAACACGTATCATGATCGTCGATGACGAGGAAACGATTCGCAAGCTTCTCAAGGGACGCTTGGATCGTGAAGGTTATGATGTCACGACGGCATCGAATGCGGACGAGGCTCAGCAAGCGATTGAGCGCGGCGGCGAAGTCGCTGTGATGATCACTGACCTCAAGATGCCTGGTAAAGACGGCTTTGCTTTGACGGAAGCCGTGAAAGGCAAATACAGCCGCACCAAGGTGATCGTGATCACCGGTCATGGCGAGAAGGAAGCTGCTGTTAAAGCACTCCGTATCGGCGCTTCGGACTATCTTGAAAAGCCATTCGATATGGATGAGCTCGTCCATGCTGTGAAGCGCGGTGTCCGCGAGCATCAGCTGGAGAAAGAAAACGGAGACCTCGTTGCTCGCCTTGAAGCTCGCGTGGAGCGCATCGAAGGCAAGTCCGAGGATTCGGTTTGGTACGTCTCCAAATCCGCTTCCATGAGCAAGGTCAATGAATGGCTCCAAGTACTTCGTCGCGAAGCAATGCGTGGCGAAGCAGAAGAGCCAAGCGTTCTCATCTTGGGTGAGAGCGGTACCGGTAAAGAAGGAATTGCCCGCATGGTGCACGCTGGTTCACGCCGCGGAAAAGGCCCATGGGTTGCTGTCAACTGCGCAAACTTCAATGAGCAGCTTCTTGAGAGCGAGCTCTTTGGACATGAGCGCGGCGCCTTCACGGGAGCAAACGCTCTCAAGCGCGGTCTTTTTGAACTCGCCAAGGGTGGTACGCTTTTCCTCGATGAGATCGGCGAAATGGATGTAAAGCTTCAGGCCAAGCTCCTTCGTGTTCTTCAGGAAAAGGTTTTCCGCCGCGTCGGTGGAACTCAGGACATCGAAACCGAAGTTCGCGTGATTGCGGCAACCAACCGCAACCTTCAAGCGAAGACTTCCGATGGCTCTTTCCGCGAAGATCTCTATCATCGCTTGAGCCGCGTGGTCGTTGAGATTCCAAGCCTGCATGAGCGCCATGAAGACATCGTTCCAATGAGTCTTCAGTTTGCTCAACGCGCTTTCCAATCTCGTGGCAAGAAGTTCCCAGGCTTCACTCAAGAAGCTGAAGAAGGCTTGCGCGGATACAACTGGCCAGGCAACGTTCGTGAGCTTCTCAACGTGATTGAGCGCACGGCTTTGATCTGGGACGGCAGCGGTCAGATTCCTCTGAGCACGCTTTCGATTCCATCTCACGGTGGCAGCACCGGAGGCGATCGTCCGAAGCTTAAGCTTGTTCCTGAAGACACCAAGTTTGAAGGAGCAGTCGAAAGCTACACCGAGCTCAAGAAGCGTTGGTGCGATAGCTTCGAGCTTGAGTATCTGGTCACGACGCTTCGTCGTCACGGCGGAAACGTCTCTGCAGCAGCTCGCGATGCGAAGCTGGATCGCAGCAATTTCCTCCGTCTGCTTCGTAAGCATAACTTGAAGGCACAAGAGTATCGTAAGCCTGGTTCGACAAGCGACGTCGATACCGATCACGACGATCAAGGTGGCCAACAGGCAGCTTAATGAGTTTGCGCTTAATTGCGTAAAAAAAGAAAAGGGCGATCCCAATCGAGCAGGGATCGCCCTTTTTATTATATGCGCCCGACAGGGCGCTTTCTTCAACAAGTTGAAGCTAGTTAGACTTTTACTTCAGGGCGTTTGTAAAGTCGTCTGAAGACAAGTATCCTCCCGAGTCTTTCATCTTTCTCGCGATAGAAATGAGTCGCTCTACTTGAGAATCGTTCGTAACATCCCTACAAAATAGAAATGTTTCAAATCGGGTTGGGTCATTCAATTGGTGGGATTCGAGAATTTTGTACATGCAGTTGAATGACTCGCTCCGAGTTAATTGAAGAACTCCGTGAAGAGCGTAGTCCTTGTCCCCCTTGGGCTCTATAGCAATCTTTTTTGCCAGGGCGATCTGAGTTTCGGTCGGGGAAAATCTGCAAAAGTCTTGAAGATACCATCTAACGGTTTTGAGGTCAGGATTGTTTTCGCACATCTCTCTGGCACGCTCGTACTTGTGCTTCTTGTAAGCGTCAACCCCGACAAAGGTGGCGCCTCCAATAAGTGGCGAGAAGGCGACAGTAGTTTCTAAAGGAGCAACCCGAAATGTTCTCACCCAAACATTTTGCATCACCGCTTCGCGTACGCAGCTGCTCAGTGAAAAGCGCGGGACTGCTTGACGCACTTTCAGTTTTGATCCGTTGAACCAACGGACCCCATGATTCACCGGCAGGCGGAAAAAATCTCTTCCTTCGGTCGCGGTAGGATCCACGTCAAAAACAAGAGTCGTGCCCGAATTGTTGGTTTGGAAGCTGTCAACATTCGCTCCGCGCTGAGTGTAAAAGCCCGCACCCCAAGTCGCCGTTTCGCCGCGAGTGCCAGGCCTAGAAATAAAGGCTCTCGGGCGTCCATCGTATCGCCAAGAGATCAATCGACGCGCAATCGGATCCGTTTTATGAGCCACGGTTTTAAGTTTCAGATCGTTTGCAGTTGGCCCAGTTGCCAGTCCTTTGCGTTGTTGCGAGCTTGGATCCAGTGATAGAGGTGCTTTGTTTAGCCAGAGAGAGAGGTCCGTAATTCCCAGAGTCTGCAGTTTTTTATCGAGGCCGATTTCTTTCAAGACTTGAAGAGCGGCTTCGGGATCATAGGCATGACTGACAAGTCGTTTGGCGCGGTTTTGTAACCAATTGTAAGCATAAGTTCCTGGCCAGATCGAACGCGGATCGAAAGACTGAACAATCTCGCGAATGCGTTGAAACTGATCGGCTGGGATCTTGCGATCAAATTGAAATGCTTTGATCAAAGTGCGGATCGCTCCGATGATTTCTGGATTTTCACCTGTCCTAGCTCTTTGCGTTTGGCTGTGGCTAGGGGATTCAAGAAACGTGATCGAATCACTTGCGAGATCTCTCAAAAAAACCGATTCACCCTCCAGCTTTGCGACATGCTGGGCCTCTTGAATGACGGAAGCTCCCTCTGACGGTTGGGTTAGCTCAATCAGTCCGATCGAAAGAGAATCGTTGTTTTGGCGTGCAAAGTCCGGATTGCCCTCGACCGCGATGTGTTTTCCATCGGTCGTTTTGAGCCCGATCACATCCCATCGACTGATGCCGCCGATTCTGCGCGGGATTTTTTTGTCTAGCCAAGCTTTAAAGTCTCTCAAGTCTTGCAGACCCTCGGCAGAACCATCGGATCGAGTGACGACGAGATCCAAGTCCTGCTCTGGCAATGCGATGTTGTAAATCACGTTTGCTAGGCGATCGCGCGAGATGACTTCCTTTCCCTGCGCTGAAAGAAGCTGATGCTTTACGAAGTCTCCGTAGGATGCTGCGAGCCCTCCTGATATAAAGACACGAAGGCCTCTTTTTTTTGCTTCTTTCGCGATTCGCTTGAACTCAGGAACCAAAGTTCGACGCTCGGTGATGGCTTGTTTGAGATCAGTCGGATCGACTGGTTCGCTCATCGCTTGAAAGGGAAGAATGAATGCGGCGATGCTAAGAGAAAACGAGAGTAACCTGAGGCGAGAAGCTCGATCGTAGAGTTTGAGGCGAGACGAGTTCATACTCATAGATTCTATCCTACTAAGAATAGAACTCTATGACGTAAAACCCGTCAAAATATTAGCACGTACCAAAGATTGTCGTTTATGAGACTCAGCTCATAAACGACTCTTTGAATGATAATTTCTGTTTAATTAGAGAAGCCTGCCAGTGCGGCTTGGTCTGAACATGAACTGATGATCCGTAATATCCATCCAGACTGAGAGCCAGATCACGATGGCTTTGCCTTTGATGTTCTTCATAGGGACAAAGCCCCAGTAACGGCCATCGTAAGAGTTGTCGCGGTTATCGCCCATGACGAAAAAGCTATCAGGCGGAACAGTGATCGGGCCAAAGTTCTCGGTGGCCACGCTGTTCTTGTCAAAGAAGGCAATGTGATCGCGAGTATCGAGATGTTCGGTAAAGACATCCAGTTTTGCCGGATCCTGTTTGGATGAAACATCCAGACGGTTCAGCTCCTCGGCGGCCTTCTCTCCGGTGCGTTCTTCCAGCGGCATGGCCTTTTGATTGATGTAAAGAACGCGGTTCTTCACTTCAATCGTATCGCCAGGCGTTCCAATCACGCGCTTGATGTAGTTGTAGCTTTCGTCTTTCGGGAAGAGAAAGACAATGACGTCGCCACGTTTTGGAGGCGCCGCTTTCCAGATGTAGGTCGGGCCGTCTGAAAACCATTCCGTAAATGGAACTTTGAGCCCGTAAGCAAATTTGTTCACAAAAAGATAATCGCCAATCAGCAGCGTCGGAAGCATCGAGCCAGATGGGATTTTAAAAGGCTCAATGACGCTTGAGCGGATCGCCAAGACCAGAAGCAATGGCAGAGCCAAGGATTTGAGATTTTGAACGAGCCAGTTGGAAGGTTTGGCTTTAACCACAGCTTGGGTATCGGATTCAGAATGCATGTTGGCCATCTTAACCAGGATGGGGGCCGTTTGTCGATGCTACATCATGTGTCCGGGATGACTCACTTTCTGGGGCGACACCAAGCTTGCTAAGTAGTTGATTTTAGGGAGAAACGTGTTGGCACTTCCGGTGCTTTATCTATCTGCAACGGGACGGACAATCGGGTCCGGCTCGAATGAACCGAAATATCGGAGCTTGATCATGAATCAGGAGCATCTGGAAGAGAGTCTCAGGGAAATTCGACAAGTCCTCTCACTCCTCCACGGTGAAATCACCGTCCTTGAGGATCACTATTCCAGAGTGCTCCTGGTTCTTGAGCGTTTCGAAGGGGCCGCGGACATTGATGATCTGACGGGATTGCTACGTAGGCGCGCGTTTTTCCGCAAGTGGCAGGCTCTTTTGGACGCATGCGAAAAGCTGCAAAAGAATTGCGGCGTCTTGATGATCGATATCGATCACTTCAAGAAGGTGAACGACACGCACGGGCATCCGACCGGAGACGAGGTGATCAAGCGGGTCGCCTCATTGTTGAAGCAGTATGAGTCGCCTCGATGCCTGGTCAGCAGGCTCGGGGGTGAGGAATTTGCTGTCGCCATCCAAGGTACAGA
>JBJMMA010000179.1:0-12053 GCA_045805065.1 Bdellovibrionia bacterium
AGAGTGGCTTAAGACAGAAAACCAACGCGACCGGAGCCGCAAAAAGAGAAAGAAACTTCTCCGTTCTGTCTGCTGAAGACTTCAGTGAGCGGTACATCAAAACAAAAGAAAAAATGACGAGCGCCGGGCCCCCCG
The DNA here is from genome assembly GCA_045805065.1 of Bdellovibrionia bacterium. Taxonomy (GTDB): domain Bacteria; phylum Bdellovibrionota; class UBA1018; order UBA1018; family UBA1018; genus CAZCBS01. The sequence goes on from JBJMMA010000179.1 coordinate 136, forward strand.
CAAAAAGCTCGATCGCCCAAAACCTCAGCCATCGCACGAGAGAGAAAGACCCACCCTCATGCCGATCTCGGATCTGATAGAGAATCGATGCCCATTCATGCGACATGTTCCAAAGCAGGATGGGAATTGCCGCAAGCACGCCACCTAAAACGGTAGCAGCGAACGCACGGACGCGACGCTCTTTGGGAGCCCAGATCAAAATCGCAAGGAGTGACGAGAGCGATAAAAGTACCGCGGAATACTTTGAAAGAAGCGCTAGAGCGGTCCCTAAAAAAATGAGACCCACGTCCTTTCGAGACTCATTTGAACCAAAACAAATGTTCCAGGTTGCGCGAAACACGAGCATCCATCCCAGAAAAAGCGGAAGATCCGGAACCATCATCCAGGAAAGAGCAAAAAGCCCGGCAAGCGATACGATCACCCCTGCCGCACCTGAAATTTTCTCACGTCCCACTCCCACTTGCCTCAGCCATCCCAAAGCAGACGTCAGAACAAAGGAAGAGCAGAAAGCCGCAGGCAATCTCACAACGACTGCGCTGGTCGCGCCAAAGACCGGTCCCACGAGAGCTTGAGAGAGCGCAATCAGCCACGCCACCATTGGTGGATGATAGGCGTATCCCAGCGCCGGTTTTTGAGCGAGCACCCAATAGTAGGCTTCATCATCCGTTAGACCGATGGTTGCGCCATGGACCATAAGAATTGCAAAGAGTGCAAAACCAAAGAAGAGCTCGGGCGAGCTGGTAAACGAGCGCGCGAGCTTCGATGGATTGAAAGCCTGAGTAGAAGTCATAGGGTGTCCTTGCGGAGAGCATAACCCTGGCTTCAAAAGAATCAATAGGAGTGAATTTTAATCGGCCTTTAAAGGCACGCCGCTTGCTTTGACACATAAATATGAAAAACACCTTCCGATTACTCACCTTTGGCTTGGTTTTAACATCTATGGTTCAATTGACTGGTTGTGCCGCAGCCGCGCTCGGGGGCGCAGCAGCAGGTGCCGCAGGCGCAGTGGCGTACTCGGATCGCGGCGCCAAAAGTGACGTGAAGGGCGATACTCAAAGCATCAACCAGAAGGCCGAAGCGGTCTTCAGCGACCTGTCGATTCAAACCACAGGCACGCAAAGCAAAGAAAACGGCGAACGCGAACTCACCGGAAAATCTGGCGATAAAGAGATCACCATCCAGATGTCACCAGCTGCGAACGGCACCACTCACGTGGAAGTTGTCGCAAAAGAAGGCACTGTGAAATGGAACAAGGATTACGCGAAGGCGCTTCTCTCAAAGATCGTCGATAAGACTTAAGCGGCCCCTAGTACGCGTACTGGCAATCGTACTTCGACAAAGGACTCGAAGGACTACAGAATTTTCTACCACCACAAAGAGCAGCGCATTGGCCAGCGTTGCTCACCGTGACGACTCCATCGTCAGCCTGGTAGGCAATAGGGAAACCACAGCCCCCATACTTAAAAACACAGTCGCCAGCAGTCACAGGGCTATCCACGAGCAAGGCTCCAAACCCAAGCGCCATAGCAACCAGAGCAGCACAGAGCCGACTCGCATTTACCTGAGTTAGAACACGTGAAAAAACGCACATGATGCCGGTCCCTCTAGTAACTTTGCTTAATTTTACTAGGGGGAACGAGAAAGTCAATGAACCGGCAGCTTCGCAGTCCGGCTGCGGAATTACCTGAGACTTCTTTTAATAGGTACAGCCCCAAGGCGACATAGGAGTCAAAGGAGCACACGTCAATCTACCTCCGCAGAGCGCGGCGCAAGCGGTTCCATCCGCGACATTTTGGACGTACTCTTCCAAGTCGTAGGCAATAGGAAAACCGCAGCCCCCTACGTTATAAACACAGCTGACACTTGCTCCGACAGAAGCATCCATGAGCGAAAATCCAAGCGTAATGACTACAGCGATAAGAGTTGCGCAGATCTTTCGACAGCTCATAAGCACCTCCTCTGTATTTATACCTTGCCTAATTTTACCAAAAAAATCGCGAAAAGTAACCTCACCCTCGCTTATTACACTCTCCCTGTGTAACGCTTTCCCGCCATCACAAGCATTGGAAATGACTGGCTTTAAATAAAAATAGTCGCACCCCAGAAGGAGTTACGGCGCTCTGGCAACGAGTTCTTCCACCGCAGTACACCATGCAAACTGCTTTCCCATTTGTATTCAGCCACGAATAGAGCTGATCGAATAAAATCAGGGCTTGGTCGTGCTGACTTTAACGGGAGCTGGAGGCGCCATCATCTCGAACACGACTTTAGGCATCGAGAATTGAATCATACTGCGGATGCCCTGGCTGAACTTGTTCCAATAAGTTTCTGCCTTGGTTCCGTCCGCCGTTGGAAGCTCAAGCGTGATGGTAGGAATGCCAAGCTCGCGTCCGGCGTAATTACCCAGAGAGCCCGGAAAATAACCCGTCGACTTGGCCTTGAGCTCGCGCTGCAAGCGAACGCACTCATGCACGTACTCGCGCGGAAACTTGTTGAGCGAAAGCGCCGATGGGCCGTCGTAATCCATGTGATTGAGCGGCGAATGCACCGACATGATTTTTTGAGGAGTGAAAACACGGATCAACTCTTCTTGAAAGATCGTCTCAGGCTCAGAACGGGGAGCGGAGCCCGGAAAGCGACGCGGATCCGAGCGGAAAGCGGTTTTCCACTTCTTGGCTCCGACTTCCCAATCCTTCGTCGCGAAGTTCCGGTTCACATCCACGCCATGAGCGTTCATGCGGGTCTTTGGAGCGCGGTAGAATCCATCCGGATTCACCAAAGGCGCAACGATCACGCGGCTGTCTTTCAGCTCGGACTCGTGCTCTTTCAGCCAGTGAATGACTTCCAGGCCGATATAGAGCGGCGTGATTTCATCGCCATGGACCATCGTCAAAATCAAAGTGACGTTCGAGGCCTGGGTATTTCCAAACTCAGTATAAATGAGCGAGCGGCCTTCGTTGGAGACTCCGCCATACTTCCATTGAACGCCATCAATGCAAGGATCAATCGCCCACTTCAAGCGCTTGATCTCGGACTTCAGATCCGAACACCATTTGTTCATGACCTCAGGCGTGGCTGCCGCGAACCGCGCAGGACCCTCGGACGCGTGCGCGCCTCCCGCGCTCAGGAATGAAACCAGCAGCGCAAGACCGATTGATGTGAAGTAATTCCTAAGACCTGATTTCATGCTTCTCTACTAGAACTGTTTGTTTCCACATCGGCTTTGCGATGGGAAATATACCACTTGGCAGCCATCAGAAGGATCATGACGATGATTACTCCCAGGATCCCGTGCTGCGCAGTTTGAATATATCGAACTACCTGCTCGAGATGATCTCCAAAGTAATAAACGGCTCCAATAATCGCCGGCACACTGAGGAGAGCTGCTAGTCCATCGTAAAAAAGAAATACGCGATAGGGAAGATGCAGAGTACCTGCAGAGAAAAATATTGGCGCCCGAAGGCCCGGCATGAAGCGAGCGGCAAAGATCAGCTTGTTCCCGCGTGCATGAAACTTGGATTTCACGGCATCCAAGCGATCGTCTGGAAGAAGGCGATGAAAGATGCCTTTCTTGGTGAGCTTGCGTCCGTACTTATGGCCTAAGAAAAAAATGATCGAATCGCCCAGGATCACTCCCACAAGCGCTGCGCCGATCATCATCCAGATTTCAGTGACGCCGTAATACGCAAGCAGGCCCCCCGCAAAGAGCGTAATGTCTTCGGGAATCGGAAGCCCCAAACCACATAGCAGAAGGATCCCTACGACGATGAAGTAAGGCGTGTGGCCATGAAAATTGAGTAGAAAATCAACCAAACTGTCCATCAATGTCTCTGTTGAGGGTCTCTTGTAAGGGTCTCTGTTGTTGGAGAACTTCTATTATATAAACCATTGAACCGGATTCCGCGAATTTTCGCGAGGACGTCAAACCGTACTTTTTCGGTTAACTACTTCCGATTCGCCAAAGGATGGGCTCCCCGGTACTCGTCTAAAAGAGCGCCTAAATCGACATGCGTGTAGCGCTGGGTCGTTGACAGTCGAGCGTGACCCAAAAGCTCTTGAATCGTTCTCAAGTCAGCTCCCGCAGCCAGAAGATGCGTCGCAAAACTATGCCTCAGGCCATGGGGCGAAAGATTTTTGGCGGATGCAATCCGAACAAGATGCTTGGCAAGAATCCGGGCAACACTTCGCGCCGTGAGGCGAGTTCCCTGGTAATTCACAAAAAGCGGCACATCGCCTGAGCCCTGAGCAGCGTCCTGAGGCTTTGCGGCGAGATAATTCTCAATCGCCTCTCGTGCCGCCGAGCCAAACGGCACGTTTCGCTCTTTGGATCCCTTTCCAAGAACCCTGACCCATCCATTGGCCAGGTCCAGATCTCCAAGCGATAACCCCACCCCTTCGCTCACACGCAAACCGCTTCCATAAAGAAGCTCAAAGAGCGCTCGATCGCGCTTTCCAAGCCAGGTTGAGAGATCGGGTGCTTCAACAAGCTCCTGCATTTCTTCAATTTTGAGAAAGCGAGGAAGCTTGGAATCAGCCTTCGGAGAGGGCACCAAAAGCCCAACATCCCTTCGGACCAGACCCTGAACGCGAAGGTATTTCAAGAAGGTGCGAATGGCTGAAAGCCTTCGACAGAGCGACGAGCGCTCATGGCTTTCATAAAGCGAGGCAAGATAAGATCTGAGATCCGTAGCCTCGAGCCGCTGGCTCAGATCCTCTATGCTTGCAATACCTTGAACCGATTCCAAATGCCCGGTCCAGTGGGTCAGGTCAATCTCATAAGCCCTCAGCGAATGCGGGCTAAATCCCCGAGCTGCCTGTAGATGGGCCAGAAAGCGTTCGAGAGCTTCAGAGATGCGCATCCCTTAAGTGTACCTCGGGAATTTGCGGGATTCCAATTTCCCGTAGCAGCCCTGCCGCTACGCTTGTCATGGCCCTAAGACTTCTGTTAGATGAGGCACCATGTCATCATCAGATTTACGTAGCGGCGAGGCCGCCTCGATTTCACCCGTGCATATCATCGGAAGCGGCCTGGCGGGCAGCGAAGCCGCCTTTTATCTAGCGGAACGCGGAATCCCGGTTGTTATCCATGAGATGCGCCCTGAGAAGATGACGCCTGCTCATCAGACCGATCGCTCGGCGGAGCTCGTTTGCAGCAATTCGTTCAAAACCAAGGCGCCCAACTCGGCCCCTGGAATGATGAAAGCCGAGATGGCAAAGATTGGCTCCATGATCCTTCGTTGCGGAATGGAAGCTGCCGTTCCCGGCGGTGACGCCCTGGCCGTGGACCGTGACGTGTTTTCTCAAGCGGTCACGAAAATCCTTCGCTCACACCCGAACATCAAATTCGTGCACGAGGAGATGTCCGCACCTGTCGAAGGCCACATCAATCTGATTGCGACAGGCCCGCTCACCTCGGATTTGCTGAGCGCCTGGATCGCAAAAGCCACGGGCGCGGATGACCTCTACTTCTACGACGCCATTGCACCCATCATCGATGCTTCAACAATCGATATGGAAAACGCGTTCATCGCCAATCGCTATGGCAAAGGCGGCGAAGACGCCTACATCAATTGCCCGATGAACGAGGCGGAGTACAACGCCTTTATCGATGCGCTGACCATTGCCGAAAAAGTTCAGCCCAAGTCCTTTGAGAAGGAGAAATTCTTTCAGGGCTGCCAACCCATTGAAGCCATCGCCGCCACGGGCCGCGACAGCTTGCGTTTTGGCCCGATGAAGCCAGTGGGCCTGGATGATCCAAAGACAGGCCGCAGGCCCTATGCGGTCATTCAACTTCGCCCGGAGAATAACGCAAAAACCGCCTATAATATGGTGGGCTTCCAAACCAAGCTCAAATACGGCGAGCAAAGCAAAGTCTTCCGTCTGATTCCAGCCCTCAAGAACGCCGAGTTCTTGCGCCTGGGATCCATCCACCGCAACACCTATATCTGCGGACCTCGCGTGCTTCGCCCGGATCTTTCTTTGAAGGGCCACCCAAAAGTTTATTTCGCAGGTCAGGTCACGGGCGTTGAAGGCTATCTTGAGTCCACAGCCTGCGGACTGATGGCCGCGATCTTCATCGAGCAAAGAGTTCGCGGGCTTCCGCACTCCTCGCCTCCTGGCAACACAGCGCTGGGCGCGCTCCTGAGATTCATTCTTGCGAGCGATCCTAAGAACTATCAGCCCAATAATATGAATTTCAGCTTATTTGACCCAAATCTTTTTGAAGGTCTTTCGGGCGAATCCAAGCTGGGACGCGATGAGATCCGCAAGAGCATGGCCGAGCAATCGATTCGCAACTTTTCAACTTGGTGGGACGAGCGCCAGGCGTTAGCCTAGTTCTATAATGTTCGACAAACTGAAGGGCCCACTCTTCATTGCACTTGCAGCACTTCTTTGGGCAACGGATTCGCCGTTTCGGGCTCCGCTCACCCAGCGAATCGATCCAATCTCCATCGTGCTCTTTGAGCATGTCCTGGGACTGCTCGTTCTGTTTGTCATCGCGATGATCAAAGATCGCGCGGCGCTTTTACAGATGAAGTTCACGGATTGGGTTCTCGCAATCCTCGTGGGTGCTGGGGGATCGGCTCTAGCCACCTTTTTGTTCACCGCGGCCTTTGCGCATCTCAATCCTTCGGTTGTGATCCTTCTTCAAAAGCTTCAGCCGATTTTTGTGACGCTCGTTGCTTATGTTTTCCTGAAAGAGCGCCCGGAGAAAAACTTTTACGGTTGGGCCGCCGTCGCGCTTGTTGCGGCAGTTCTACTGAGCATGCCTTATTTGCAGGCAACGACTTCCCTCCAGGGAATCCTCTCGCTGAGCCTGGAATCTCAAGGCGTGATCTACGCGCTCGGTGCCGCAGCCCTTTGGGGAACTGCAACCGTTTGCGGCAAGGTTCTGCTCAAGAGGCACTCGCCCCTGGTGGTTACCTTTTGGCGATATGCTTTCGGTGTAATCACATTAGTTGCTATTGCTAACGTTTCTCCCATTCAGCATGGAGTAAGCTGGGAGATCCTCTCATCCGGAGTTTTCAAATCACTATTGTATATGAGTCTAATATCGGGGCTGCTCTCGATGCTCATTTACTACCGAGGACTCGTCCAAACTCCTGCGAGCGTGGCCACATTTGTTGAGCTTGTTTATCCGGTAAGTGCTGTTCTTTTGAATCTCTGGCTGCTGCACGCAACTCTTTCGCCTCTTCAAGCTTGCGCAGGCACTGCGTTAGTCTTTTCGGTGCTCAGACTCTCTATCTGATCAAAATGCTTTAGTGCTTTCTGGCTCCAAACAGGACCCTTCTGTCCACGGATCTTCGACCTCAAACGTCAAAAAGGGCCAAAACGCACCTGCTGCCGTGCGATATTTTTTGCAGTAACTACGTAATTTCAAATACTTAGATCATTTTCTGTTTAAAAAACAAGTTGGCAAGCAGGTTGCTCTACGGCACACTGCAGCCACTTGAAACCGGACGACGGTGAGTCGCTGCGGAGTTTCAATAAACAGGAGATCGATACAATGAAACCGATGACACGTTCTTGGTCTGCCGCTCTTGCGGGGACCGCAGCCCTTGCAGCATGTGTTGCCACTGCTGTAATGATGACCAGCGTTGAAGCACTGGCCGACACGACGGCTACGGTCGCTACGCCAGATGCAACCAATGCGTCTGTCACCAATATCGAAACCCCGACCTACAAAAAGATCTTGGATCGCGTCGGCGTCATGTTCATTTCCCAATGGTACGGCTCTTCTGTGGGCAGAATCACTGACCCAGTGCAACCGGACGAATACGGTTTGACCAAAGAAGCCGGAAATGACCCACAAGAATTCGACAACACTCTGTTGACGACCTACAAGCTCAATGACAACGGCCTGGTTGCAGGCTTTGCCGTCAATGAAGTCTTCTACATGTATGGAAAAGGCCACGTCTTCGTGGACCCCTACCTCAAGATTGCTAAGTCCAATCTGGTCAAGAACGGCGGCTTCACCTTTGGTGGCGACTTCCGTACCTATCTGCCGGTTTCACGCGGCTCACACAATTCTGACCGCCTCACGCGCTTCAGATCGTTCTCAACGGCAAACTACGATATTCCAAATACGAAGTTCAGTCTTCAATCGTTTAACGACATCAACTACTACGTTTACGGCAGCAACGCCGCAGCTGATGCAAGGGACCTCTTGGTCCTTGTCCAGCCAACGATCAACTACCAGCCTCTGACCCAACTCGGTTTCTACGTGGGTTACGAACTGGACGCAAAGCACACCAAGAACAAGGATACCTTTGATCTGACCGCTGCAGGCACCTGGCTCTATGCAGGTACCTCTTGGGACGTCACGCCTAAGATGAACTTCAGCCCTTACCTGGCATTCCGTCCAGGTGGAGCGGTGAATGCGGACTCCACTCAGATCCAAGCTTATTTCACTTATAAGCTTCTTTAAGTCGAGGCGGCCTCGCCGCTACGCTTAGAGTGAGGCGGCCCTGCCGCTACGCTTAGAGTGACTAGTTCCCCCCACAAACCTAGGCCCGTAGCGTTTCTTTGGATGGTCAAAGAAAACTACGGGCCTAGTTGTTTTTAACGCACGACAGCTTAGTGGACAGTCGAGCACAGGATGTGCGAGAAGATTGGTTACCTATGAAAACTTTGACCGAATTCGCCGCTGTCACTCTGAAAAACGCCGCAAAAACCAAACAAGAGCTCACCACCGCCGGGAAGACTGCTGAAGAACTTCCTGCTGCAATGGGCGAAGCTCTCAAAGTCGAAGGCGACAAGCTGACCTTTTTGATGAACGCACTCGAAGTCGTGGGCGATAAGCTGGAAGACCTCAAGCGCGTCGTCGTTTTCACTCTCGGCGAAAACGAAAAGGCTCCATACGGCGCCGTTCTAAAGGGCGAACAACATTACAGCACCGAATACTATCCTCCGCTGAACCCGCCTAAAGGCAAAGGTCCCCAAGGTGGCGGCGACAAAGGTCGCGGCGGCAAGGGCGGTAAAGACGGTAAAAAAGGAAAGCGCGGACGCGGCGGACGTGGAGGTCGCGGTGAAGGTGGCGGTCCTGGCCGTGGCGAAGGACGTGGCCCTGGTCGTGGCCCCGGAAGAGGTGAAGGACGCGGTGAAGGTGGAAAGCCTTTGGATCGTGAAGCACTTCAACATCCAGGTGGCGATCGCCCACGCGGTGAGCGCGGCGGACATCCAGGTGAAGCAGGCGCAAGACCTCCTCGTGGCCCAAGACCAGACCGTGGCCCTAAGCCGCAAGGCGGCGGTCAAGGTCCCCAGCCGCAAAGCGGACATGGTCCTAAGATCAAGCCAAAAGAAAGCGGCGCACCAGCTGCTGCTTCTCAGGCTACTTCTGAGCCAGAAAAAGACAAAAGCTGATCGTATTTCAGCTTCTTAATTTAGTTAACCCAGAGATATAAAGACTTATGGGCGCACAGTGGAAACACGCAGGTAAAATTAGCAATGCCTCCAAAAGAGGCGCGGTCATCAGCAAGATGGCGAAGGAAATCGCGATCGCTGCAAAAGGCGGCGCGGATCCTAATTACAACGCCAAGCTTCGTATCGCTGTTGAAGCAGCCAAGAAGCAATCCGTCCCTCGCGACGTGATTGAGCGCGCGATCAAAAAAGGCGCAGGCCTGCTTGAAGGCGTGAGCTACGAGTTGGTTGTCTATGAAGGGTTTGCTCCTCATCAAGTGCCTCTCATTGTTGAGTGCATGACGGACAACAAAAACCGCACTGCTGCAGACATCCGCGTCCTTTTCCGCAAAGCTCAGCTCGGTGCCAGCGGTTCAGTGGGCTGGATGTTTGATCGCATGGGAATCATTGAAGCCACTCATGCAAACACTTCGCTTGACCTTGAAGGCGCTGCGATCGAAGCAGGCGCGCAAAATGTTGAGAAGCTCGAAGAAGCCCAAAAAGACGAAGACGGAAATCTTCTTCTTGGCGGACGTTTTTTCAGCGATCCAACGGATCTTGACACCGTTCGCACTGCCCTTCAAAACGCGGGCTGGAACGTGACGATGTCAGAACTTGGATACATTCCAAAGAACTACGTCGAGCTTTCTGAAGAGCAGCTCAAGGAAGTCACCGAGTTTCTGCAAACCGTGGACGATAACGATGACGTCCACCGTGTTTACGCAGCGATCAAGTAATCGCCGCGTCTTTAAGCGACGCGGCTTCCGCTTCGATAGAGATGACCCAGCTCGTCCATGAATGCCTGGCAGAAGCGTGGCACATCCTGCAAACCACGTGAGGTGATTACGTTGGTATCGACGATCACTTCCTGGTCTTTCCAAATGGCTCCCGCGCGCTCAAGATCCTTTTGAATGGAAGGAGCCGAAGTAAGGGTGCGTCCTTGCGCGACTCCTGAGTCAGCTAAAAGCCAAGGCGCATGCCCGATGAGGCCGATTGGCTTTCCGGCAGCAAAGAAGTTCTGCAAAAAGCCCAGATGAAGACGCGATTCGCGCATGTGATCGACACTCATGACTCCGCCTGGAACAAGAACGCCCTGATAGCGCTCAGGACTTACATCCTGAATCATCGCACGAGGAGAAACGAGTTGAGTCATTCTCATTCCGTTCATCCCCTGCACGCCTCTCTGCATCTGGCTTTGAGTCTGCGCTAAGATTTCCACGACAGCGCCTGCGCTTTGGAGGTCTTGAAGAGGCTCATTGAGCTCAATTTCCTCAAAACCATCCGAGATCAAAACTGCCACACGGATATCTTGTAGAAAAACTCTTCCAGATTGCGCCATAGATTCTCTCCGCCTTTCTTAGAAAGTTGCCAAACCGCGGCGATCTCAAGCAATCCTTATGCCTTTTGCAGAATCGACGCGGCGCAGTTCTGAAAAATACGTACTTGAGCCGAGCTATGACTTAGAAAAGTAGCGAACCAAATAAGCAATCAAGGAGAGGACGACGCTCACCAGGATCGAAGTCGTGAGCGGAAAGTAAAACCGAAAGTTCTCTTTTTCGATCGCGATATCTCCAGGAAGTTTTCCCAGAGGGAAGCCCCCTGGTAACCGACTCAATAGTTGCCAGACGATGCCCAAAACAATCAGCAGCGCTCCAGCAATGAAGAGAAAACGAGGACCTGTGTTCATAAGTCAGCCTAGACCAGACGATTCCTAGGCTGACTTATCGCCTTGGAATCCAATCGTTCATCTGCGCGACCCACGCCGCAGCGAGCAAGCCGCAAAACAAGACGACCGTGAGCAGAATGTAAACAAGATAAGGATGTTTCCAGATCGATCCCTGATGCTCAGGTTCAGGTGACAGCCGGTTTTGATCGTTTTGATCAGGCGATTCATTAGACATGATAGTTTGCGATTATCACGGAAAGAATGCGTGTCGCAACGAAGGACTGCCCCCCACTGGCGTCTCTCCCAGGGATGGGGTATCGTACGAGCAACTATGCCGCAGCGCTCACTCACGGTCACGGAACAAATTCCCGAGTATCTTCAACCTTACATCGCTCATCAGGACCCATCGCTTTATACGCCGATTGATCACGCAAGCTGGCGATTCATTCTGAAGATCTCTCAAGCCTTCTTTGCCAAGAATGCGCACCCCATGTATCTGAACGGACTCCGTGAGACGGGCATTTCAACCGATCGCATTCCTTTGATCTCGGAGATGGATCAAAAGCTTCGCCGCTTTGGCTGGCGCGCAGTTCCGGTCTCAGGATTTATTCCACCGGCCGTATTTATGGAATTTCTGTCGCGCGGAGTGCTTCCGATCGCATGCGATATGCGGAAGATCGAAAATATATCTTACACCCCTGCACCTGATATTGTTCACGAAGCGGCGGGCCACGCTCCGATCATCGCTGAACCATCCTACGCTGCTTACTTGCGCCACTACGGTGAGCTTGCCGAGAAAGCCATTTACTCCAAGCAGGATCTCGATGTTTACGAAGCGGTTCGTAATCTTTCG
>JBJMMA010000180.1:0-30957 GCA_045805065.1 Bdellovibrionia bacterium
ATAACGGAGGCATCACCAATGCAGAGCGTAAATAGGATTCTTTTGATCTTGGCGGGGCTTACGGTTTGTGGAGCTGTTTATGCCGCGCAAGGCTCAATCCCTGTGTCAGAGGATTTGGGCATTCGTTTTGAGGCAGTAGATGGGACCCAGGGGCCTCCGGAGAGTTTGAGACTTATCATGGTCAATCCACCGTCAGGTTTGAGTCGATTGGACCTTGAAGATGCGATTTCGCCACTCCTGTTTGCAGCTGATTGCGGTACTCAACAGGTCCGCATCCACGATCAGGATTCGCTCATCGATACCGATTGGTCGCCGGCTCAGAATGGCAATTTCGAATTCAGTCTGAACAGCCCATCGATTCGAGTCGTGAACGATGGTGCGGGCCATAGTAACTGTATGGCTGACGTGAGTCTGCATATCCGCGGAAAACTGGATTGCCACAACGTGAATGCCCCGGGTCTCAGTGCTGAGATCGCATATCAGTTTCTGGAGTCCCGCAGCGTGCGTGGGCCTGCTAAAATGTGCAGACTGCCCCAGGGTTCTTATCTTTACGGAAACATCAAGTAAGAGCGCCGGGCAAATTGAGGTTTTAGTAGATCGCGTGGTTCAGTTCGTTGAAGAGAATGGCGTTCGTTGCAGGCACCATCTCCTCAGCGTAGTACCACCAGAAATATCCACCAATGTAACTCGCCGGTAGCGGCGTACTTTGTGCCATTGGATAGAACTGATTGATCAGTTTGACTTCATAAGTCGATCCGCCCTGAGCTTTGACTGCTCCGATTTCTCCAAACCCGACTTTGGAGTTTGGAAAAATCGCGGCCAATTGAGTGAATACGGAGGTCCAATTCGGTTGGATGTTATTGCATTGGTCAGGGTACCAGCTGACCAGGATGTATTGGGTCCCCAACCGAACCTTCTCAGACTCCGCGCTTCGCTGGCTGGGTGAGAGGTTTAGCTGGAAGTTGTTCTTGATCCAGGTGAACATGTCGTTTCCACCGTTTGCGGTTGCAATGCAGTTCTTTGGATCTGAAGGCTCACCTTCATAAAAGAAAGTGATTGCAGAGGTGCCCTTGGCCGCAGAAACCGCATCGTAAGCCGCTTCAATTTTGCTCATCATTCCGATTCCAAGCCAATCACCATTAACTTCGTTTCCGATTTCCCACACGTCAACCATACTTCCCAGGGTGTTCAGATAATCCAGCGCTCGAGTCTGATAAGACGCTGCGGTAAATTTCTTCATATCTGAGGAATCAGCAATCTGTCCCATGATGTACGAGACCTTTCCGAGTTGCTGAATCGGTCCTGAGTAATAAGAGGGACTCATGCCATAGTCAAAGACCACGCGCGCAGTAGGCATATGAGCCAGCTGCGACAACGATGTCACTTCTCCGCTCACATTCGAGACGTCATCCAATGTGACCCCGTAGATCGGTGCAGGAATGGCTCGACCCATTGTGCCGGGAGAAGATTGAGTCGGCGAAGGGGATGGCGTCACGCTCGGACTTGGGCTCGGACTCGGAGTACGAGTCGGAGACGGAGAAGGGCTTGGAGGCGCCGAGACGATGTTCTCGTATTGTTGGTCGTCGTTGTAGTTATAGGTCGATACTGCGATCTTTTTGCTTCCGGCAGAGTTTGATTTGAAGTAAAAACTCACGCGATTTGTCCCGGCCTGCATCACCACTCCGTTCGATGCTCCAATCGAACAGGCGGAATCCTGAAAAAAACTTAGACCAGCGCTTGAGCCATTGAAATAGATGCGGGTCTTGCTCCGGACGTTTGCGGCGGCCCGGCTGGCGTCCTGGGCCTGTACGATAGTCGCAGTAGAGCACTTCCCGACGGCAAGTGTCTGAGCAGCCGAAATAATTACCATGCTCGTGGGGCTTCCCGCGTGCGCCGAACGAGGACACGCACATGCCGCAACCAAGAGTGAGGCAGATGCCAATCCCAAGCGATTTCGAATAGCGCCTTTTTCACCCATATGAACCCCCTCTATCAGGTTAGGCTAATGGGCGGTTTTATGTAATGTGTCGAATCTACCTGAAATGAAGAGGCCCAGATCTCTTGTGAAGATCTGGGCCTTTGTCAGCTGTAACTTGATCAGCGTTTATACTGAGTAAGTTTAATAATAAATCAGGTTTGAGATGTTCGAAATCGGCGTAATGCTATCGTAGGTGTTTCTGTCGCTTGAGTTAAACACCGCCGCAGGGGTCGCAACCCCGGATACAGGTGGCTTTGATTGTCCGCCGAAGGCGAAATAGAAGGCTTGGGTCGCACCTAGGAACATGTTGTTCGCATGAATTAAGTTGTCATGCATGAGATCTCCCTGCACATTTCCTGAGTCGGATAACAGAATGTCCCAACGCTGGTTACCCGTGAATTTATTGTTACTAATATTATTGTTGTATCCTAAATGAATTTGCATGCCGGTATCACTCTTTTGGATGATGTTGCCTTGAACGAGAACTTTGTTCGAGTAGTCATCCAGATAGATGCCATAACGCTCTGGCGCTGTCCCGCCGATGCGGACAATCTCACCCGTCACGTTTTGGACAAGGTTTCCAGTAACACTTGAATTGAGTTCGGGGTGTGCAGAGCCAGGAGGAGAGCTGATCAAGTAGATTCCTCCGCAGTCTCCGTGATTGATGCAAGCTCCGTCGACGACGTTGCCGTTCACCGCTGCATGGCTACTTGAGCCGACCCAGATTGCAGTTTTTCCTGAGTAATAGACGTTATTGTACGCAACCTGCGGGCTTACATCCTTATTTAGAAAAATTGCAGCGATCCCACCTCGATGCATGCCCACGTTATTGACATTGGAAAAGTTCGAATAAGTCACTTTAGTGCCGCTGCTTCCTACTCTTGCATAGATGCCGGAATGCAAAGCTCCGAGGATGCTGGAGCGATTCACTGTTAATCCCGTCGCGTTTGAAGCGTATATCGCGGCAAAGCTGCTGTAGGACACTTCAGAGTATAAAACCTTCAGACCATTTGAAGCAGTGGCCATGGAATCGAGATAGCCTCCATCGACGCCAATATAACCACCCACAACGCGTACATGATTCAGCGTGAGGTTTGTTGCACCACGTGCATCAATGACTCTCCGGGTATCAAAGGCGGCCATAAGGCGCGTGCCAGGGGATTGGCCATCGGGCATCCGCACATACAGCTTGCCACCGGCGCCATTGCTGATAAAGGCCCAGCCGGGTGATTTTGTGTTGGTAAGCATCCATAGCTTTCCTTCAAGATAAAATCTTTGCACATCGGGAGCGTCTTCAGCGCGAAGATCAACATCCGACTGGACTCCCAGGGTCGCTGTAGCGGTTGCGCTGCTGTAGTTCGTTATCGTTCTTGTACCGATGACCCAAGGATATCTTCCCCGGTAGGTCATTTGTGCACCTATGAGATCAGTACTCGGAAGTGATGGTAGATGGACAATACTATCCGCCGTCGAGCTATAGGTCGCTACGCTCGTTGGTTGCAGCCATTTGACCTCGCTGGCTTCTTCCGGGAAATGGGCCAGATCCAGAAGCTGGGAGTTCGCGAAAACTTGCGCCACTTGATAGCTAACATTCGCGACGTAAATGTTGCCCTGGTAAAGGGACCATGAGTTTGGGACCGGTGCCGCGGGAATGATGACGGGGTCCATTCCGGTCGCGCAAGTTCCATTGGATTGGATAGTCACGTCTGTCGTGCCGATGGTCTTGATAGTGCCCATGTAGGTTGTTCCACAATCCAGACCAAACGGGGTTCCGCTGTTTACCACCAATGGGGTAGTCAAATTGGAAGTCGGACTCAGATAAATGCGCCTGTCGGGAAGTGGATTAATCAGATTGGCAGCCATAGCTGTAACACTAAAGGCCGCGCAGACTGAGCTTGCTACGACGGATGTCTTCAAGAAGGTATCTAAAGCTCTCATAGGTCTCCCCTGAACTGTGTTTTATCTAGTCTGCCTACGCCCTAAATCCCGCTCAATGTGTCTTGAAAAACTTCACAATTCGCAACGAGGCAGGTTTTGAAAAAGGGGTGTGTCAGCTTTGACTAATTAATCGTACCTGATCCGTAGGGACCGGCAGGAACCGTGGCGCCATTGACTTTCAAGATGCCGCCTCCTAGCGTGATCGAAGTCCCTGATGCCATGTTCAGAGTCTTATTGATGGTCAGATTATGGCCATTCATCAAGATTGAGCCCGCAGTGAGTGTCAGTGCTTGATTGGCTGTATTGAAGCTCAGATTCGTTTGAAGCGAGACGGATCCGCCGGATTTGTTCACCGTGATTGTTCCGGTAGGCACCGCGCCCGCGGTGTAAGTCACGTTCTGGACCGCGGAGCCTGAAAAGGTGAGCGGAAGCGCAAGGGGGCCGCTGGTAGTGAAAACCACATCCCCGCGGGCGTTGATTCCGCCGCCTGAAGGGGCAGCGGTGCTTGCGTTGAAGGTCAATGTTCCGCCTACATTCATGACATCCGTCAGAGTGTAGCTGAACCCTGCAAAGACCACATCGCCAAGAACCAGTCCATTGGTTGTGATGGTGGTGGTCACGCTCCAGACGCTATGGAAGTACAAGCTTCCTCCGCTGAAGTCCGCAGTTCCAGCCTGATAGATGAAATCTTTACCCAGATTGACGACACCTGAGAACACGATCGTGCCCGTCGAGTTCAGAGTCAGGCTTGGAAGATAGCTGCCCGATGCCGTGGTAATCGTCTGAGTGCCCGATCCATCAAGAACGATTGAGACTGAGCCTGTGATATAGCTTTGTGAAGGATCGGACCAGTGCGGCGCGGAAAGATTGCCATGCACATGGATCGTTCCTCCGTAGATGTAGCCGGCATTTCCGCTCCAGTTGCTGGCATCCAGAGTCAGGTCTCCGTTCGCGGTGATTGTGCCAGTCATATTGTAGTGGACTGAACCCCATTTGAAACTCACATTGTTGAAAGTGAGAGGGGAAGCAAGGCTCAGCGTAGATCCGCCTCCGAAGACCACGTTGCATGCAGCCGCGCTTGTCGCATCAATCGTGCCTGAGGTGTAGATGAAATTGTTTCCAAAGCCGTTAGCGGTGCCGAAATAAACCGTTCCACCTGTCGATGCAATCTCAACGCCTGGCGCATAAGCGGTGGATGAGCCAGTGATTGTCTGATTCGTCGTTCCGATAAGCCGAATCAGTGTACTGCCTCCGTTCCAATTGTTAGCGACGGTCAGGTCTCCTTTGAGAAGGACGGTTCCACCATTAAAAGTGCCGCTATTTCCTGCTCCTGAGGAATCCAGAGTCAGATTGCCATCCACATTCATAGTGCCTGTCAAAGTAGGCTGAATGCTTCCAACTCGAGCGAACTGAACATTTTTAAATACAGCTGATCCTGGATCGAGCGTAAAAGAATAACCAGGGAAATTGACGGTTCCACTGTTATGAGCAAAAGTCGCAGAGTTTGAAATCTTGATGTCCGATGTCACAGTCAATGTCGCAGTGGTGGAGGTGAAGCTTCCTCCCAGAAGATTGAATGGACCATTGTCAGTCATTGCGGCATTTCCGCCAGCGAACGTTCCCGCAAGCTGTGTCAAACCCCAGCCACCCAAGGTGATGGTTACGCCTGAGTTCTGCGTGATGGTTCCACTATAGACGGACTCCATTCGAATTCCCGCGACGTTGATGTTGGCGGCAATGGTCGGTGAACAATTGCTGACGCAAACGCCATTGAAGAGCGCGGAATTGCTGGAGCCAGGAGCGCTTCCGCCAGACCAGTTGGCGCCGGTGGCCCAATTGCTGTTGCCGCCATTGCCCGTCCAGACATAAGGATTGGTGCTCAGGGTTTCGGTCTGGGACGCGCTTACGTATCCTGTGGCAGATGAGGTCAGTGTAATGGGGGAGGTCGCTGTATCGATGAAGTAGAAATTTGCTGTGCTGGTGGCGGCAGCGATCGTCACGCTGGTAACCGGGACTGTGCAGCCCGCGTCCGAGTAAAATGTGGTCGTGCCCGGACCACTCAGGTTGACGGTCAGGTTGGAAGGAACCGCATACGGGGCGCCACTAGGATTATAGGCCCTGACAGTCACGACGCCTGCGCAGTTTCCTGCGTATACGCTGAGTGCGGAGGTGGTGTACTTCAGCGAATAAACGCGATGGCGCCAGAAAGCAGTCTGAGGAAGAAACGCGTTTGCACCCTCGGGCACCATAAAGGTGCCGAGGAGGATCGTAGCTAACGCGGTTTGAAGTGCTGAGCACTTGAAAAGGCTTCCCATGTCATTCCACAAACGTTCAGTTAAATTGAGATAGTGTAATCTGGCGGTGTACTTGCTTATTTAAATTATCGGCTAATTTCTAATGAAAGTGTAAAAAGAATGATGGATAAAAAGGCCGTGAAAACAGCGGCTTAAGTGTAAGTATTCACAGATGCTTAACAATCAGATTCAGGCTTGTTTTGGAGCGGATAGATCAACTGCCAAATGTCGAAAACTCATCACGCGCCACGCTTGAGTTCCCGCAACCTTGGGCCTGCCACGGAACGCCGAGCAGGAGCTCGTCCGAAAGGTTGGCGTGGCTCAACACGATCAGGTGCAGGCGGAATCGCTCGTGTCACCGGCTCTGGCCCCTGGATGTCAAACGGCTCTCCATGATGTTCCATGCGCACGGGGCCTTTTCCACGAGTCAATGAGTAGGTGGCCGAACGAGTCGTGATATCGACGCGAATGCAATGTCCGCGATGGAGGATTGAGAACGCAAGTCGCGTCAGTCCATCGGGAAGTCTTGGGGAAAATCTCAGGCAATCACCAAACACTCTGAGACCACCAAAACCGAACACAAACGCAACCCAGGTTCCCGCAAGAGACGCCATATGCAGTCCGTCCCGGACATTGTGCTCGATATCATGCAGGTCCATGAGCGCGGCCTCGGCAGTATAGTCAAGCGCGAGGCGCAGGTGACCGGAGTCGACCGCCGCTGCGGCCTGCACACAGGCCGACAGCGACGAATCTCGAACGGTGATCTGCTCATAGTATTCGAAGTTGCGCGCCCTTTGCTCTGCCGTAAACGCGTAAGGGCAGAGCATCATGGCAAGAACAAGGTCTGGCTGCTTGACGACTTGTTTTCTATAAAGCTGGAAATAGGGGAAATGCAAAAGGAGGGGATACTGCTCTGGCTTTGTTGCAGTGAAATCCCATTTCTCATGTTGGGTAAATTCTTCAGACTGAGGATGGATTCCAAGTTTTTCGTCATATGGAATGCACATTCGATCAGCGGCGGATCGCCAGCTTGCCATCTCCTCAACTGTGACGCCTAAATCTTGAGCCCGACCCTGATGGCGTGCGCAGGCTTCCACGGCGCCCCGCAAATTGCGCTGAGCCATGAGGTTCGTATAAATATTATTGTCTGCAAGTGCGCTGTACTCATCAGGACCAGTGACGCCGTCGATTCGAAAGTTGCCCTCAAGATCGTAATGACCGAGTGATCGCCAGAGACGAGCCGTCTCAACCAGGATATCAATTCCCACGTCGTGCTCAAACTCCCGGTCTTCGGTCGTCATGACATACAGAAGAACGGAGAACGCCACATCCGCATTGACGTGAAACGCTGCGGTCCCCGCGGGCCAATAACCTGAGCACTCTTCGCCATGAATGGTTCGCCATGGATAGGCCGCGCCAGCTAGACCCAGCCTTCGAGCATGCTCTTTTGCGATAGGAAGCGTTGAATGGCGCCAGCGCAAGGCGTCTGCCGCAGCCTTGGGCGCCGTCTGGGCCAGCATGGGCAGGACATAAAGATCCATGTCCCAGAATGAATGTCCGTCATAGCCTGTACCCGTTAAGCCTTTGGCGGGAATCGCTCTGCCTTCAGCTCTTGCACTACTTGAGAGCACTTGAAAGATCGCGAATCGAACAGCTTGCTGAAGCTCGGTGTCTCCCTCAAGTTCGACGTCCGCAGTGGACCAAAAGTCATCCAGATATTTGCGTTGCTCTTCCATCAGTGTATCCCAGCCAGTGTTGTATGCGCCGAGAAGGGCTGCAGCCACCTGATCGCGCAGCGCTGGACGGGATCGCTCGTGGGACCAACCATAGGCCACAAACTTGATGATCCGAAGTTTTTCGCCAGGCTCCAGTACATCGCTGACGACAAAACGAGCTGAATCAGGGCCTGCCTGAGTCAGCGTCTTAAGATGGGGTGATCCCGTCACACGATGATCCATTGCCGCAGCCATTCGAAGTCCGCTCTTTTTTGTCCGGTGGATCAACAATGCACCGGTGCCTATGGCTTGGTGCTCCTCGGAAACGAGTGGAGACGCAATGGCCGCGGCAATTCTGGGATCCTTCGTGCCTGTTGGAACTTGCTCATTAGCGACAAGTTCCGACTGAACAACAACATTCACGCGCGCATTGAGAGGCTCGACTTCATACAGGATTCCGACAATTGAGCGATGAGTAAAAGATACAAAACGTGTGGAATTGATTCGTACGGTGCGCCCCGCCGGTGACTGCCATTCAGTAGTGCGCTTTAAAGTACCTGTTCGAAAATCAAGGACTCGCTCATGCGACAAGAGGCGACCATAACGGACATCAAATGGCTCGTCATCGACCAGCAGGCGAAATAATTTCCCGTTCGTCACATTGATCAGCGTCTGACTGGAGTCAGGAGCCCCGTATTGAGTCTCCGCCGTAGGCATCGGGCGCAATTCATAGAAGCCATTCAAATACGTTCCAGGAAGACCAAAAGGCTCTCCTTCATCAAGATTTCCGCGGATTCCGATATGACCGTTGGAAAGCGCAAAAAGAGACTCGGTTTGAGCAAGAACATTCAAATCGAGTGATGTTTCACGCAACGACCAGGGCTCGATTCGAAAAGAAGGGCTGTGCATCATGCGGCTTTTCTCTCCAGAAGGGAGGCCAGGTCTTGAACCACGATATCGGCGCCATGAGCGCGAAGCTCTGCCTCCTGGCCTAAGCGATCCACTCCGACAACGCAACCAAAGTGACCGGCTCGTCCAGCCTCAACGCCAGATAAAGCGTCTTCAAAGATCACCGCTCTTGCTGGATCAACACCCAAAGTGCGAGCTGCAGCCAAGTAAGTATCGGGCGCAGGTTTGCCTGCGAGATTCCGGGCGGAGGCGACATTGCCATCGATCCTGACATCAAAGAGGTCTTCAATTCCGGCTGACGCGAGAAACTGCTGGCAGTGCTTGCTGGCAGACACCACTGCGGTCCGAAGTCCGGCTTCCCGTGCCGCCCGGACAAAGCGAACCGACCCTTCGTAAGTCTCCACCTGTTCACGTTGCAGCATCTCGAGCAGTTTTTTGTCTTTCTTTTGCGCAACCTCTCTGACTTTTTCATCAGGCAGATGGATATCCCGAGATTCAAGAAAGGATCGGGCTCCATCGACTCTGAGCTTGCCGTCCACATACTGAGCGTAATCATGAATGATGTCGAACGGGACGAGTGGCTTCTTGTCCACCTGTGCCATTGCGCGCAGATATTCATCGAATACCTGCTTCCAGGCCTCAGCATGGAGTTTCGCGGTGCGCGTAAGAACGCCATCCAAATCAAATAGGCAAGCCTGGATATTATCGGGAAGCTTTAAAACGCCGATCATTTGTTGAGGAGATGCAAGAAGCATCGCAAGATAGATTATCTGTCGAGTGGCTTACGGCGACATTTCTCGATGACCAGCGTTAAAGTCGCCCCAAAGTTGATTTGAATCGGCCTTTCTTTTAGGATGGCGCCATGACAGCGACCGGCCCTTCTGCTAGCGAGTCCGAAACTTCTAAGAATGAAACCTTAACGAATCGGGCCTTCCTCTCGGAGCTTTCCATGGCAAAGATGCCTTTCGGAAAATACGAGGGAACTCTTCTCATCGATTTACCCGAAGCTTACGTGGTCTGGTTTGCGCGCAAAGGTTTCCCCGAGGGAAAGCTTGGGCGAATGCTGGCCATCATTCATGAAGTGAAGGTCAATGGCCTGGAGTATCTTTTTCGTGGGGGCAGGGTGTGAGAAATCTGATCTGGGTTTTGTTGGGTCTAGCGCCATTTTTTGCAACCGCAGCTGAAGTTCATGTTGCTGCAGCCTCGAACTTTACTCTGCCTCTGGAAAAACTCGCTGCCCAGTTTACTCAATCGACAGGTCATGACCTTGTGATTAGCAATGGAGCCAGTGGAAAGTTCTTTGCGCAAATCGTGAATGGAGCCCCGTTTGAAGTGTTTCTTTCTGCGGATCAAGAGCATCCCAAGAAGCTGATTCAAGGAAAACAGGCGGTAGCGGGAACGGAGTTCACTTACGCTGTCGGAAAATTAATTCTCTGGAGTCCTCATTCGAAAAAGCTGGATCTGCAGACTGATGTTCTTAAGAAAGGTGAGTTTAAGCACCTCTCCATTGCCAATCCAAAGCTGGCACCTTACGGGCAGGCTGCAAAAGAAGCGCTGGAAAAAATGAGTCTTTGGAGGAAGCATCAGTCCCGAATCGTATTGGGAGAAAACATCACTCAGGCTCATCAATTCGTAGCCAGCGGAAACGCGGAGCTTGGCTTTATAGCACTCTCGCAAGTCATGAAAGATGGAAAAAAGCCTGAAGGGTCTTTTTGGATCGTGCCCCAGTCCATGTATTCAGCGATCAAGCAAGATGCTGTCTTGCTCGAAAAAGGAAAAGAAAATCTCGCTGCAAAGCAGTTCCTGGAATTTCTCAAGAGCAACCAGGCAAAGAAAATCATCGAACAATACGGATATGAGCTGCCCTGAATGTGTCATGACGATTGTGTTCCAATTTGGCTGACGCTTAAATTGGCAACGATCAGTACGGTCTTGCTTCTATTGATTGGTACTCCCATCGCGTGGTGGCTTGCCCAGACTCGTTCCTGGCTCAGGGTGATCGTAGGTGCCATCGTCTCGCTGCCGTTGGTTCTTCCTCCTACCGTACTGGGCTTTTATCTTCTCGTACTCATGGGGCCTAACGGTTGGATCGGTCAATTGACGAATGGTCTGGGAGTAGGGAGCTTGGCGTTCACGTTTCCCGGGCTCGTCATCGGGTCAGTCCTCTATTCGCTTCCGTTTGTAGTGCAGCCCATCCAGAACGCGTTTGAAGCGATGGGGCCGCGCCCTTTGGAGGTCGCGGCTACCCTAAGAGCCGGACCGTGGGACAGGTTCTTCTCTGTAGCGGTGCCCATGGCCAGGCCCGGTTTTGTCACCGCATCGATTCTCGGGTTTGCTCATACCGTAGGCGAATTTGGCGTTGTGTTGATGATTGGCGGCAATATTCCAGGACGAACCAGGGTTCTCTCCGTGGCGATTTACGATCATGTTGAAGCCCTTGAGTATACAAAGGCCCATGGATTGGCTGCGGGGATGCTGGCATTTTCTTTTCTTGTACTCCTCGTGATGCACTCGCGGCGCCATCCACTCAAGATAGGAGGCGGATTTTGATTCAAGCCTCTTTTCAAACAAATCTGGGTGATTTCCGTTTAAATGCTCGGTTTGAAGTACCAGGCTCTGGAGTGACTGCTTTGTTCGGACGGTCAGGCTCTGGCAAAACGAGCATTCTGCGTTGTATGGCGGGCCTGAGTAAATCGGTTTCGGGCCACCTGATGATCAATGATGAGACGTGGCTGGATTCAACGCGAGGTATCTTTGTACAGCCTCACTCAAGGCCCATAGGTTATGTGTTCCAAGAAGCAAACCTCTTTCCTCATCTTTCAGTGCGCAGGAATCTCCAGTACGGATGGAGTCGCGTAAAGAAATCAGGAGAGAAGCACGGGCACTTTGATTTCCTGGTCAGCCTATTAGGAATCGAAAGTCTTCTGGATCGCATGCCCGCTCATCTCTCCGGCGGAGAGCGCCAACGCGTGGCGATCGCTCGAAGCCTGCTCACAAATCCAAAGGTTCTACTCTTGGATGAACCGATGAGTGCTCTCGATAGTGACAGCAAGTCCGAGATATTTCCCTACTTGGAACGACTCAAATTGGAAACGCAGATCCCCATGATCTATGTCAGTCACTCTGTGGAGGAAGTAGGGCGACTCGCTGACAGCGTGGCTCTGTTGGACAAGGGCCAGGTGGACGGAGTCATTTCAAAAGACGCATTTCTCGACCGTATGGATGTAAAAAGACCCGCCGTGGTTCCTTTTTCCGCATGCGTCTTCCTAAGCCCTATTCCTTTGAATAATTTCTGATCCGCTGTTTAAGCGGCGCGGGTCCGCGGTGATCGCTTTGCTCGCGTGCCGGTGGATTTTGCTGCAACAGATTCTCTGATGCGTGGAGCGAGTACGAGTGCGAGTCCCAGGCTGGCCAGGCCACCCAACAGAAGGGCGCGCCGTCTTTGCGGACGAGCGAGCTTTCCTTTTTCTTTGAGCTCAATAGTGATGCCCATCTCACGGATTGGATTGCCCGCTTTTCCGGTCAGGACATCCTGGATGATATGCTCAACCATGTCGATGCGGTCAGCGAGAAGAAGCGTCGTCCAACGTGAAATCCAGCCCTCGGGCATCGAGTAGGCAATCCTGCGCATTTGCCCGCTCAAAAGCCTCGGTGGATTGGGCGTGCCGTACACAGGAGTCAGTTCATCTCGTGCCACGGTCTTTAAGTATTCGACCTTCTTGAATTGTGGCTCAGGAGTGGTCCAGTGAGCGCCGGTGCCGTTGGCCGGAGTTTTCTCCCGCGGAACCCCGGGGCGCATGGCAAAATCTAGGTCTGAGCCCCATCCAGGAATGCGGGCCTTGAGATCAGTTTCATTGATAGATTTGATCGTCATAGTCTTTATGCTCGCTTTCTCAGTTAGGCTGCTTTGGGCGGAATAAGCACGGTTTTGATGCACTCGTCGAGCTTGCTTGAGAACCGATGATAGGCCTCGGAAACATCTTCGAGCGGCACGCGGTGAGTGATCATATCGCTGGGTTTGACGTGGCCTGCGCGAATGTGCTCGATGAGTCTTGGTACGTAGCGTTTCACGTTGCATTGGTTCATTCGCATCGTGAGCCCTTTATTCATCGCAGCGCCCATAGGAACCATGTTCAGAGGGGGGCCATACACACCGACGATGGAGACAACGCCTCCTTTACGTACGCTCTCAATAGCCCATTGAAGTGCCGTAGGAGCACCTCCCTGTACTTTAAGATGTACGCCGGTGATCGTGTGAAGAAGATTTCCGTCAGCCTCGGCTCCAACAGCGTCAATACAAACGTCGGCGCCCAGTCCATCGGTCATCTTCAAAATATGGAGACCTACGTCTTTGACTGACATGAAGTTCAGCGTTTCAGCATGAGCGAATTTCTTCGCAAACTCGAGGCGGTACTCAAGCTGGTCAACGACAATCACGCGACCTGCGCCCATGAGCCAGGCGGATTTAGCAGCGAAGAGACCTACGGGTCCCGCGCCAAAGACCACGACTGTGTCGCCTTTTTTGATTTCGCCCATTTCTGCGGCTTGATATCCCGTTGGAAAGATGTCGGTCAGGAGGACTGCGTCGTCGTCCTGAATGTCTTCTGGAATCTTGAAAGGACACACGTCGGCAAATGGGACGCGCACGTACTCAGCCTGTCCACCGTCATAGCCGCCCGTGGTATGGGAATAGCCATAGAAGCCCGCCCCGATCGAGGCAGCGGGATTCGTGTTTTGGCAGTTTCCATAGAGCTCGCGCTGGCAAAAAAAGCAGGATCCACAACTAATGTTGAATGGGACTGCGACGCGGTCACCGACTTTGAGGTTTTTTACTGAGGGGCCGATTTGTTCAACAATGCCGATGAACTCATGGCCAAAGGTCGTGCCGATTCGGGTATCCGGCATGAGGCCGTGATAGATATGAAGATCGGATCCGCAGATGCAGCTGCGCGTAACGCGGACGATTGCGTCGTTGGGATGCTCGATCTCCGGCATGGGTTTTTGGTCAATACGAACGCGGTAAGGCCCGCGGTAGGTCATGGCTAGCATGAGGACTCCCTAAAGTTGGTGTAATAAGATTTGGTGTCTCTGGAGCAGCAATGCAAAAGATAAACCTGCACGTCAGGCGGCCTAAGGCTTTGCCTTCACGCCTGGAGAGAGAATCGCGCCGTTAATTACTGCCTCACTCAGCACACATAAGAGCAGGAAGACTCTACTTGCAACTCCTCATGCACGAGACGGGTAATTCGACAATTCGTCAAAATCCAGCAAGCTGGTTTGGACATAAAATTGCAACCCATAACGTATTGTGCCAATAGTTTGTGTACGAATGGCAGACACCCCTCTGAATCAAGCCACTAGTAACTCATTTTATGTAGGTGTTTCAAAGCGCTTAACTCTTGTGCGCTCGGTCCAAGAGTTTGAGTTCTTCGCTTGCGTTACCTCGGGGAGGCTTTAATGTCCTTGGGGTCTCAAAGCCGGAAGCGGCCCTTGATGTGCGTTGTCGCAATAGGTGGTTCGGCCGGTGCTCTTGAGTCCTACGAACGCTTTTTCCGGTCTCTTCCAACGGATATTGCGGCTTCGTTTGTTGTCATCCAGCACATGCTTCCCAATCAAAAAACCTTGATGCCAGAGCTGCTTTCTCGTTGGACAAAACTCCCAATCGAGATCGCAAAGACAGGTGTCGTCCTTCAGCCGGGACATGTGTACGTCAGAGAGCCAGGCGTTCAACTCGAGCTTCAGGGAAATCAGTTTTTGAGCCATCGCTCCGAGAAGGCAGAACGCGAAGACCGCGTGATTGATTTCTTCATGAAATCTCTGGCCACAAACATCGGAGCACGATCCATTGGTGTGATTCTCTCGGGGACAGGCGCGGATGGGACCAATGGCCTGCGCCAGATCCGAGCATGGGGAGGCAGGACGCTGGTTCAGGATCCTTCTGAGGCGAAATTTGACGGGATGCCGGAAAGTGCCATTCTGGCTGGAGTCACGGATCGGGTGATGCCAGTGGAAAAACTGGCCAGGGAGCTGAGTAGTTTCATTGAATGCACCCCTGTGATCGTGTCCGAGAAGGAACAAGCCTCGGAACTCGACAAAATATGCGAGATTTTGCGTAGAAAGACAGGACACGATTTCTCATCCTACAAAAAGGGGACGGTGGCTCGTCGCGTGGAAAGGCGGGTTCAGGCGAACCTCTTTTCGGAATTGACATCATACATCGAGTTTCTTGAGCAAGACCCTGCTGAACCTAAAGCTCTTCTTCGAGACCTGCTCATCAGCGTGACTCAGTTTTTCCGAGATCCAGAGGCATTTGCGACAATCCGTGATCATGTCATTCCGAATCTGTTCGAGAATGTAAGTAGCAGCGATTCAGTTCGAGTCTGGGTCCCGGCCTGCGCAACCGGTGAAGAAGCTTATAGCATCGCCATTCTTCTTCGCAATTACCAGCAAGCGAAATGTCCTCATGTCAGCATCCAGATCTTCGCCACCGACGTGGACCGCGCAGCACTCGAGTACGCAAGGCAGGGCGTCTATCCGCCTTCCATTGAAAACCAGGTCCCTGTGGAAGAATTGGCCCGCCATTTTGAGAAGTATGAGAAAGGCTATCGGATCTCAGAAAGTCTGCGGGGAATTTGTATATTCTCGGAGCACAGTCTTCTTAAGCATCCGCCTTTCTCGAAAATCGATTTTGTTTCCTGCAGGAACCTCTTTATCTACTGGGAGCCTGAGCTGCAGAACAAGATTATTCCCGTCTTTCATTATGCTTTGAACCCGGGAGGGTTCTTGTTTCTGGGTTCTGCCGAAAGTATCGGGGCGGCAAGTGATTTGTTCATGGTTGTTGACAAAAAGCACCGAATCTACAAACGAATTGATAATATCTCACGCAATTATCCATTTCTGCCGTTCGCCAATGCCATGACTCGTGCAGCCGCACCGATCGATATCATCCAGCGAACTCAGGGATCAGGGGAGCGCGATCCTGGCAAGTCGATTACTGCCGCGCTGCTCGAAAACTACGCTCCTCCGGCGTTTGTTGTCAGCGATATGGGGGAGATTGCTTATTTTTCAGGACAAACCTGGAAATACCTTGAGCCTGCCACGGGCGTTCCCAGTAACAATATTTTCGATTTGATCGCTCGTCCACTGAGGGCGGAGCTTCACGCGCTATTGCATCTTTGCGTCAAAGATAAAAAAGAAACATTACATGAGGGCCTGCTTTTCGAAAGAGCAGGACTTGTGCAGAGGCTGAATCTTGCGGTCAAACCCATGGCCGATCTGGCACATGATCCCGGTCTCTATCTTATCATATTGCAGGAGGTCGCGACTCCTCAGTCCAGGGACGAAGCAATGCGCGAAGGGGTGCGGCTGTCCAACGAAAATGCGATCGTTCAACAGCTCGAAGAAGAGCTTCGTGAGACTCGCGAGCGGCTCCAAAGTACCATCGAGGAAGTGAAATCCTCCAATGAAGAGCTCCTTTCCATGAACGAGGAGCTCCAATCAGCCAACGAAGAGCTTCAGACTTCGAAAGAAGAACTGCAGTCGATGAACGAAGAGCTTGAGACCGTGAACGCCGAGCTTGCTCAAAAAGTGGAGGAGCTTGACGCCTCCAATAGCGATCTGCAAAATTTCTTTCGCGGTACGCAGGTTCCCATACTTTTTCTGGATCGAGAGTTTCGAATTCAGAAATTCACTCCGGCGGCCATCAAAATTTTTCGCCTCATTCCGACGGATTTGGGACGAGGAATTCTCGATATTACCACTTTGCTTGAAGACGCCGACATTGTTGGAGACGGCAACCGGGTACTGGAAAATCTCCAGCCGATAGAGCGTGAATTACGCATGAAGGACCAGAGCGCAGTCTATCTCATGAGGGTCGGTCCATACCGAACCATCAGCGATGTCATTGCCGGTGTGGTTGTCGCTTTTTCTGACATCACAGAAATCAAGAAGGCTCAGGAAACGCAGAGGACTCTTGCCGCCATCGTTGAATCCAGCTCGGACGCAATCGTAGGGCGCGATCTCAAGGGAAATGTGACCTCCTGGAATGCGGGTGCCGAGAAAGTTTTTGGCTTTAACGCGCGTGAAGCGGTCGGAAAGCCGATCACCTTGATTATTCCTCCGGATAAGCTCGAGGAGTTCCGCCGGCTGGAGCACTTGGTTCTTCAGGGCGAATCTGTAACGAACATCGACACAGAGCGGGTTCGCAAGGATGGGCGACGGATCTCGGTCTCCAAAACTATGTCGCCGGTTTGCGACGAGAAGGGCAAGATCATCGGACTTTCGGTCATTTATCGCGATATTTCAGATAAGAAGCGCGCAGAGGTTGAAAGCGCAAGGCTTGCGGCTATCGTCGAGTTCTCAAATGATGCGATTGTCAGCAAGACTCTGACTGGAATCGTTACCAGCTGGAACGAGGCTGCCGCGGAGATGTTTGGGTATTCAGCCGACGAGATCGTGGGCAAGTCGATCACTACAATAATTCCAAAAGACAGGCTCCACGAAGAGGATATGATCCTAACATCAATTAGCCGGGGGGAACCCATCCAGCATTACGAAACGGTGAGGCGCCGAAAGGACGGCGTTTTGATCAACGTTTCCGTGTCTGTTTCGCCGATCAAGAATGGCGAAGGCAAGATCATTGGGGCCGCCAAGATCGCACGCGATATCACTCTTCAGAAAAAGACCGAAGCAGCCCTCCGGGAAGCGCTGAGAGTCCGGGATGAGTTCCTGTCGATTGCCTCTCATGAGCTGAAGACGCCGTTGACCTCGCTGAAGCTGCAGGTTCAGATGAGAAAGCGGCGCCTGCAGGCAGGGGATGAATCGGCGTTTTCAATGGAGAAACTCCGAAATCAAGTTGAGGGCGATGAGCAGCAAATCCTGCGGATTGCCCGGCTTATCGATGACATGCTCGATATTACGCGGATCAACACGGGGAAGCTGGCAATCCGCCCTGAGCCTTTCTTACTCGATGAGGTGGTGAGGGATGTGGCGACAAGGTTTCATGAGCAGCTGGTCCAAGCTGGAAGCACGCTCGAATTGGATATTCGCTCTCCTGTGCATGGCCAATGGGATCGCTCCAGAATCGAGCAAGTGGTTTCGAACCTGATCAGCAACGCCATCAAGTACGGTGCTGGAAAGCCGATTCTGGTGAGAGTCGAGTCAGATGACCGGTACGCCATGCTCACTGTTCAAGACCAGGGGATTGGCATCGCGAATGGAGACCAGGATCGCATCTTTGAACGGTTTGAAAGAGCGATTTCCATGAATGAAGCCACAGGACTGGGGCTTGGGCTTTATATTGTAAAAGAAATTCTGGAAGCTCATGGGGGCACGATCCGGGTCGAAAGCGAACTTGGTAAAGGATCGCGCTTTATTGTGACGCTGCCTCTGGATGCTAAAGGACCATCGGTCTAAGGTCGTTGAGGCGCTTTAAGTTTCACGGATCGCGTCCACGATGGTGAACTTCGGGTTTCGGGCGACGATGTCGCTGTTACCGAAAAGCTGTGCAAGCGCAGCCGGATACTGAAGATGCGAGTTGCCGATCACGCGAAGCCTGCCGTCGGGCTTGAGCGCGCGCCGCGCTTCGCGGAACATTTCAAGCGCGATGTCGTCACCAACTCGGGTTCCCTGATGAAAGGGAGGATTACAGAGCACAAGATCGACGGAGAGATCAGGTTGGCCTTCGCCGCCGTGGGACCAGCGAAACTCCGCTGTTTGCCCAGGAAAGAAATTTTCAAAGTTTGCCCGAGCACTCTGGATGGCCATCATGGATTCATCGCTGAAGATGATGCTTGCTTCGGGATTCTGATGCTTCGCCGCGATTCCGATGATCCCGTTTCCGCAACCCAGATCCCAGATGACTTCCTTGGGGTGCGAACCCGGAAGTTGCTCGGGGAGATGCTGAAGAAAAAAGCGGGTGCCGATATCCAGTTGCTCCCGACTGAAGATATTCGAGAAATGGGTGAAAGGTTTTTCAAATCCTTCCATTGAAACTTGAAGCGGGTAGGGGGAGTAGCTGAGTCCCTGCTCAAATGGCGCGAAGATGAGCCGCGCTTTCTTTTTGGCGAGACTTGTATGAGTCGGCCCAATTCGTTTGGCCAGGAGCTCGAAGCTCGTATTGGCCTGATGCTTGATCATGTACCCGCAGATGACCTGCGCTCCGGGTTTAAGGTGCTGGCTCAGGTGGCAGAGCTCATCTTCAAAGAACGAAAGATTTTTCGGAAGCTTCATCACCGCCAAGTCAAAGGAGCCCGCTAGCTGTGTGAGGTCCGAAATCGGCTGGATGCCTTCTTGGGTATTGATCTGGATCGCTTTGGCGCTCAGATAGGAGTCCGTGTAGCAGACAGGGTTGAGATCCATCAGCTGGCGAGTCAGCGCCCCGAATGCATCGTTGAGGATCACGATCCGTTTGCCCGCCCAATCGGTCGAGCTCAGATGTTCCAGAAGAAGCTCGTCCGCGGCATCCCAGGCTTGGAGAAGCTCGCGTTTGCGAACTGGGTAGCGCTGGAGCGAATTGAAATCTTTTAAACCCTGGGGCATGGGGGAACGGTACCATTGAATTCAAAACAAAAAAGCCCCGCTCATTGCTGAGCGAGGCTTTTTTAAAAATGGGGTGACCAACGGGACTTGAACCCGCGACCCTCGGAATCACAATCCGATGCTCTAACCAACTGAGCTACGGCCACCACTAACGAGGTTGGAACTCGAACGGTTTTACGCGGTTCGGGCCTCGCTGTCAACCGTCCTTGTCGGACGTTTTTCTTGACTTGCGGCGGCCTAAGGCGGATTTTTAGTAGACCGGAGTATTATCGTCTATGTTGTTGCACAAAAAAGGCTTTTTGGGTTCCCTCGGACTTTCCTTTGGACTGCTTTTCTTGGCTGCTGGTTGGATAACCCCAGCTCAGGCGGGCGTCTTTAATATTCCCCATTTCGTCGAACCCGGGAACTTTGCCCTGGGTCTTGAGCCCGAGCTCTTTTTAACCCCCAGCGCGGGCCTGGGAATTAACGCCAAATACACTCATGGTCTGAACGACCTGATGAATGTCCAGGGCATCGTTGGAACGGGGGGCGGGCCCCGCCGGTTTCGCGTGGGTGGAAACCTGGTCTGGGACTTTGTTCCGGACATTGAAGGCCAGCCAGGAATTGGCCTTGCGACCCAGGCCCTTTATTACCGGATTCCCGATGCGGGTCGGCTGGAGCTGACGGGTATTCCTTACATTCATAAAAACTTTCCTCAAGGCGAGGGTGAAGGCGTGGATCCTTACTTTGCCTTCCCCATTGGCTTTGCTTTTACTGACGGGGAGTACAAGACGATTTCGACCGCTGTCGTTGGAGTGCTTTGGAAAAAATCAGAGCATCTGAGCTACACGACCGAGCTTGGAATCAATATCAACCATGCCGCTACGTACTTTTCGGGCGGGATCACGTTCTATCACTGAGAACGAAAGAGCAAAAAGACATGAGCACATCCATGGGGCCGGCGCCTCTAGCAAACGCAACACCCGAAGAACTGAGAAACGTCCGAGGCGTCTGTCTCGATATCGATGACACGCTCTCCACGCACGGAAAGCTCACGGCCGAAGCCTATACGGCGCTCTGGAAGCTCAAGGAAGCTGGCTTCTATGTCGTGCCGATCACAGGCCGCCCCGCTGGATGGTGCGACCACTTTGCGCGCTTCTGGCCAGTGGATGCGATTGTGGGCGAGAACGGCGCGTTTACGTTTTTCATGCAGGATGGTGTGAGAAAGCGCATTGATACGCCGGCGCAAGACACGCCTCAGGCTTTGAAGCTGAGACTCCAGAAGCTTGCCGAGAAGATTCGCGCGCGTTTTCCGCATGCCCGCTGGGCATCCGATCAGGACTACCGCGAGTATGATCTTGCGATCGACTTTTGCGAAGACGTTCCAACCTGGCCGCAGGCGGATGTGGAAGAGCTTTTGAAGCTTTGCCATGACGATGGCGCGCACGCCAAGCTCTCGAGCATCCACGTCAATACCTGGTTTGGGGATTACGATAAGAGAAAAGGCTTTGAGCACTGGCTCTTGAAAGCTGGCGTGGCACCGAAAGGAGCACCTGGCTGGGATCAGTGGCTTTTTATCGGCGATTCTCCAAACGATGAACCGATGTTTGCCGCTTTCAAATACACCGTGGGCGTCGCCAATCTCAGCAAGTATCTCTCACGCCTCAAGAATCCTCCGCGCTGGATCACATCGCACGAAAGCGGCGCGGGCTTTGCCGAGATGGCTGAAAAACTGATCGCAGTTCACAAAGGTTTGTAAAAACCGGGAAAACACTTCGTGGATAATATCACGCACTCGCTCATCGGAATGACCATGGGCGAGGGGATCAGATGCCTTCCTCGCTTTAAAGACAGCTCACCCAAGTTTCGCTTTGCCATCCTTTGGGCCGCGATCATCGGAAACAATTTTCCGGATGGTGATTTCATCATCAATCGCTATTTAAATGGCGGGGAGCTCGGCTATCTTCTTCATCACCGTGGCTATACGCATACGCTGATTGCAACACCCTTGGAAGCCGTTGCCACGATGCTGATTGCGGCAGCTTTCATTGGGGTGAGAGGTTTTCGCGGGCTCACACGCTCGGAGTGGTGGACGCTCTTTTGGGTATCGCTAGGGTCTGTCTGCCTGCACGTTGCCGCTGACTTCATGAACGACTACGGCGTTCATCCGTTTGCGCCGTTCTGGCCACGCTGGCTTTATGGTGGTTTTATCTACATTGTCGAGCCGCTCATTCTTGCGTCGCTCCTTCCGCTTCTGGTTTTCAGGTTTCAATCACGGATTGCACGGGGTTTAGGTGTTGCGCTCACTGCGGTGCTGGTGGTGCTTCTCTGGTTTACGAAAATTCTGACCTGGCCCGTGGCGCTGGCAAATACTTTGTTTCTGGCGCTTGCGCTCTGGGTGCAGAAGCGTCGTCCGGGAGTTGCTCAGCCCATTGCTTTTGCCTTGTCGGTGCTCGTTATTTTCGGCGTGATGAGCCGGGTCACCGCATCTAAAGTACGGGAGAAGATCTCGCTCGAGCAGCCAGAAGAGAAGATCACTCAACTTGTGACAACTCCACTTCCTGGAAATCCCTTTTGCTGGCAGGTGATTCCGGTAAGTCGTCTCGATATGGATGAAATGGCTGGCCAAACTTCTGTCAAGATCTCGGGCCAGATGGTGACCCCATTCTTTGAGCGCCTGGGTGTGGTGAGCCTCTGGCCTTCTGTGTTTCCTCCAGAGACCTGTTATTTTCGCGCGGCTGTCGAGCGCACGGCGCCTTTGATGAAATCAAGTCTTAGTGCGGATGCGAACACGTTTTGGATTGGTGAGTTCCGCGGAACCGTTGAAAGCCTTTCGGCGTCAGCCACACAGTACTGCCGCTTTGAGCAGTTTCTGCGTTGGGCGCGTGTGCCGTTTTATTTCAAAATGCCGGGAAATGTTCTTCTTGGGGGAGATCTTCGATATGATCGCGAGCCTGAGCTTGGCTTTGCGGAGCATGAGTTTCAACCGGGAGAGCCATGCCTTGTGCATGCCCCCAATTGGGATAGTCCTTCAGGGCTTCTTCAAAACGGTCTTCAAAAAAAGCAGTAAGATCTTCCGGCAAACCTGAGCTGAATTCGACCATCTTGCCGGTCAATGGATGCTCAAAGCGGATGCCCGCGGCATGGAGCGCATGCCTTGGCAGAATGATCTTGGCTTGTGCTTCAGCAGAAAGATGCTGACGCTCGTAAAATCTGAGGGCTTCCTCTTCTGGTACGCCGTAAAGCTTATCGCCCACGATCGGATGTCCTGCGGCTTCCAGGTGCACGCGGATCTGATGCTGACGACCCGTTTTTGGATAGCATGCAACGAGTGAGAATTCGCCAAAGCGATTAGTTGCGGTTTTAAGGCGCTTGAAGCTGGTGAATGCCGATTGTGCGCCCTCGCTTTCGGGTGCGGTCATCATCTTGAGTTCGATGACGGAGTTTGCGCGCTTGATTCCAAGATCGACCGAGAACTCATCCTTGGGTTTGCCGTAAACAAGAGCCAGATAATATTTCTCGGTTTTGCGCTCAGCAAATTGCTGAGTGAGATGAGTGCAGACTTCTTTGTCTTTGGACATGACCAAGATGCCGCTCGTCTCTTTGTCGATCCGATGCACGAGATAGTACTCGCGCTCAGCCTTCATCGGCGTTTTGTGGCCTTGTGTCTTGAGATGAACCAGAAGCGTGTTGAAGAAGTAGCGCCCTGCCGGATGCACGGGAAGGTGTGCTGGCTTTTCGATGACGAAGAGGACTTCGTCTTCAAAAAGGATCTTATAGTTGAAGTTCACCGGAGGCTCTTCCTTGCGTTCGGTCAAAACGAGGACTTCGTCGCCGGAGATGAGCTGGAGTGAGGGTTTGAGCTTTCCAAGAACCAGGTGAGGGCTTTGGGCGCGGCGGATGCTGATTACGCCGGACTCGATGGCGCGCTTCAGGGTTTCGCGGGAGCGCTTGCGGTAGCGCTCCTTCAGGAATGCATCGAGCCGAATTCCAGTTTGCTTGACCTCATGGGTGACAAGATAGTGGTCTTCGGATTTGAAGTTATCGGTCGAAAGCATTCTTAAAAACAACCCTGCGTCATGAATATATCCTTACTTCAGGACATATCAATGACGCAGGATGATGTAAACCGTCTTCAGGAGGACTCAAAAGTCTTTAGCGGGTCGGCAGCTTAACTGCGCAAGTCATTAATTTCTGAAGGACTTGGCCGTTTGCTTTCTGGACTCGGAAGTTTCCAGGAACGATGCCTTGAGAGGTCGTAGGGCTTGGAGAGGCGACGTTGATGCTCAAGGTGACCCACTGGAGCTCAGCCAGGCGAGCGCCACCGACCAGAATTTCTGGGTTTGGAATCTGGGCTCCGCGGGTATTGGCCTCAAAAACAGGTCCGAATTGGGATTGCTTGACGTCGACTTGGGTAAATTTTGCGAGTGTCTGATGGCCTCTTGAGGCCGATGGGTCGATCAAGGTCATGGCGTTTTTAGGGCCAATCTGGACCATGAGTTCGCGGTCGAAGGTACCGCAAAGAGCTGCACCGCCTTGCGCGAATGCTGAGGAGCTGCCGAGAATGGCTAGGACAGAGAGGAGAATAGTAGTTTTTACGTTCTTCATAGTTCGCGGGAAGCTATGCTTTGACGCGGCTATCAGTAAAATACATATGTTGTAATTTATTATGTATCTTTTGAATGGTGCCATGACGAATGTCGGCGTAGAATGACTTCATGGATCATTTTTCGCTCGAAGGGTTATCGTGGGAGTTGTCGGTTTTATCCAAAGCCGTGGCTTACAAGAATCTTTCTGGAGCCGCGCAAAATGTCGGCATCAGCCAGCCGCAGCTTTCCCGAATTGTTGGAAAGTTGGAAACAGAGCTCAGAGCCGTACTCTTGGATCGTGGCGCGCGAAGAAAATCGGGTTGGACTCCGCTCGCATTTCAGCTCGCTGAAGTTTATCTCAAATCGGTTCGCGGATTGAACTCCGACGTTCAAAAGTTGATTGAGGGAAATGAGCCAAGGCTTCTTCATATCGGAACGCTGGAAGGACTCATTCAACTTGCCGTGAAGTTCGGCAATCATATTCTCACTCAGACCGGCATCGAAACCATTGAAGTGAACGTTTACGATCTCAACGTTCTTGAAGAGAAATTTTTCAAAGGTGATCTGGATGTGATTTTCACGGCTCGTGAGCCGGGCCGAAAGAAATATCAGTACAGCAAGCATCTGGGTTACCAGTCACTTGAGCTGGTTGAGAGCTCAGACAAGTTTCGCGTGATGAGCTCTTTTGAATTTGGCGTCTCTGAAGTGAAAGGCGCGCGCCAAAGCAAAAGCAAAAAAAGCGAAGATCAGGGGCCAAAAACGATTATTAGTAATTCGCTCGCCGTGCGTCGCCAGTGGATGGAGTCCTGGGGGGGGATCGGCACTCTTCCATCTCCTGTCCGCTCTTTGAAAAAAGCGGCCGCAACCTCATACAAGGTCGTCGAAGAAGACGATGTCTACCTTTACGCGCAAGACTACCTCAGCTCCGCTCTCTGGGAGAAAGCTGCCAAGTTCTAACCAAAAGGTGGTCGCCTCCTTTTTGTAGTGACGCCGCGTCAAAGTCCGGAAAGCGAACAAATCACCGCGTGAATCAAACTGAGTTAGAAACCGAGCCGTTCCAGGCAGGATGCCGTCTGGGAACTGTGACAGGATGTCACAGCGAGGCTTTCTAACTCAGTTTGATTCACGCTGTGATTTGCTCACGTTCGGTGACTTATGACACATCTGCGCTACAAAAAGGAGGCGACCACCTTTTGGTTAGGCAGCCTTTTTCCGCTTTTTGTCTTCCGGAAGCTGTGTGTTTCCTTTGGCGACAGGCTGCTCTCCAGTTCCGGCTTGGTCCTGATCTGCATGGTCGCTGATGCGCTCGTCTGCGTCTTGGAAGTTGTCATCTTGCTCAGACAGGGGAGGCGTAATCAGGCTTCCCTGGTCAGGCCGAATTCGTCGAATGCTTGGATCGCCTTGCCCAGGAATGCTGTGCCTGTTTGCCAGCTCGTCTTTCTTTGGATCGACGATTCCGCTGTCGTGGGCTTCTCGTTCAAGACCTATCAACTTGTCGTCAAATTTCTTTTCTGCGTTTGCCATGCTTTGAGAGCGTGCAATTGACGCACCTGCACTGCCAAAAGTAGGCGACCACCTTTTGGGTTTTGGCCGAATTGCCGATAAGGAAGTGTGAAACTTCGGTCCTTTTTTCAAAACTTGGCGATCATCGGTGGGGCTTTTTGGAGCCTATGCCTTTGGACTGCCGTTGGTTTTTCTGCTGCTCAGCCTTCTGCGCTCGAGGCTTTGGACCGAATCGCTGAAAAAGCCGGAAGCCTGGATGGCTTTCTCAACAGCCCGCAGATCCAGGACGAGTATTTTCACGCGCTCGCAAAGTACTATGGCGAGAGTCGGTTTCCGCGTCAGTCGTTTGACGTTATTCTGGGTCAGATAAAAGATCTCGTCGCCAAAGTTCCCGAAGCGAAGGAGAGAATTTGGAGACGGCTGCCGTCGCATGACCCTTCGGTCATTGAGACACTTGAAGCTCCTGAAGGTGTGCAGCTCCATGCTGAAGGCTGGCAGAAATATCAGTCGCATTGGACTGACCAGCTGAAGAAAGATTCTGAACCCATTCGTGCGCTTCCGTCTGAGGAAGCTCGTCTGGCTGAGGTGAATCGGCTTTTTTCGCGTTTAGGCAAGCGCGTCCAGGACTTCAACTTGAAATTGAAGTCATCGGGCGTATCCAGGCGCGTGCAAGAAGCTCAAAGCCGTGAGTTTTTCTTGAGCCTTCGCAATGATGCCGACTTTAAGAAGGCGACTTCCTATCTTGTGCTGGAGCAAATTCAGCATGGAAAAATCTCGGAGTACTTTCATTCGTCCGACCCGAGTCTGGTGCTTTACGGGTTAGAAGAACTGCAAAAGCTTCAAGCGCCAAAGGGAATTGAGATCCCTGATTCGCTTCAATCGCTCTTGAAGCATGCATCGCCATCTCCTGAGTCGGTTCTGACTGACTCGAATGTTTTTCATTTACCAAAGCCTGAAAAAGGCGAGCGATCGGGACGCGCGCTCAAGGCGCAGAAATGGATTTTTCGGGAGCCCCCAAGGCTTCTGCATACTCTCTGGAGAGGTTTGCCTTTGAATGAGTGTGTAGGCGGCTCCTGCAAATGGCTGGATGAAACGACTGCTCGTCGCTGGGCGGTAAGTTTGCTTGAAGGCGCGCAGATTCAGTATCTCGAGCGAGGCGATCACTTTTTAGGATACGTGCAATCAGTTCCCGCGCAGCTTGGCAGCAAGCGCGTGGCCTCTTTGGAAGTCATGGCGCCGGACATGAAAAGAGTTGCGCTGACTCGCAGTGGTGATGGAGCGGCTTATTCCTCAAAAACCCTGTTTAATGCCTGGTACTCGACTGCCGTGAAGCGGTTGCCTGAAGGAACCCGAGGATTTGCTATCGGAAATGCAGAGGGCTTTCATAACGGAAATGGTTACGCGGGTATTTATAGCAGCGGTGCTTTTATCCAAGGAAGCGAGATCGGGTCTTCTGCCGAATTCATACCCGTCGATGTGAAGTTTGAGAAGAAAGTCGCAAAGTCTGCGCCAGGCGGTGATGTCGCAAAACGATATGGCGGTCCCGATCGAATGATTTTTGAAGGACGCGATCTCAACACCGAAATTTTGACCCTGCTGAATCCAGATTCAACATCATCGGATGAAGCTGTGCACTCCGTAGAGGCTGCGAAAGCGATCATAAACGGGCCTGTAGAAGGTGAAGGCAGGCTTCTCGCTTCTTTAGCTTTTCAAGAATGGTCACCCGAAATGAACGAGTTGCTCAAGAAAGAGCGCAAAGTCATCTTGGAAGCATTAAGAAATGAGGACTTACCCGCTCACAAAAGCGCAGTTGAACTGATCAAAAATGCAGTGCCGAGAGCGTTATATACTTTGTTTAAGAGCGGATGGAATGAACCCGCGACCGCAAAAGAATTTCAAATGCTTGCTGAAGAAGCGAAGTTGTTCATGATGTATCGAAAGAATGTGAAGCGCGTGACTACTCCGCTGGGGGATGTGTTTGAGGAAAGGCTAATTCCGTTTTTGAGCAAAAAGCCAAGCTTGGATGAAATTCGAATGGTTCGAAATGCGATGCGAGAGGCAAGATCAGGCGAATTAGAAATATTATTTATGAAAGAGGCGCTGAAGCGAGTTTCAAACCCGCGGGGTTTTGTTCATATTCTCAATGTGAATGCAGAAGGTAGTTTGACTCAAGTTTACTCTAAAATGTTTAATGAGTTCGTTCACGAAGTGATGCCAAATCTTCTTCAGTTGAATCCAAGCCCTGAAGACCTGTTCATCTTTATGCATTACAATGGAAAGCATCTCGACATCACCAATCTGGAAAGTATCACCCGCGAAGGGCTTCAAAGAGCTAAAACCGCGGATGACTTCATCGCGTTCGCTACCTTCAATTTTAAGAATCCACTCTCTCAACGAGAGAGTGAGCTTAGGAAAAAACTTATTCAAGAAAACGCCGAGACCTTTCTAAAGCTGCATCCAAGCCGAACTCAAAAAGTCATCCTCAACTCATTTGCTCACGATTCCTTCGGACGGCGCGACCTTTTAGACGCCGTACGTGCGGCCCCAGCCTGCATCGTGCGCTTCATAAAATATCGATTTAACTAAAAGGTGGTAAAAGGTGGTCGCGTACTTTGCCAAAGGTGGTCGCCTCCTTTTTGTAGCGCACCCGCAGCAGAGTCCGAAAGGCGAACAAAACAAAACGAGTAGAGAACTCAGATAAAAAACCGAGTCGTTCCCAGGCAGGACGCCGACAGGGAATGTGACAGGATGTCACAACGAGGGTTTTTATCTGAGTTCTCTACTCGTTTTGTTTTGCTCACGTTTCAGTGAATGACGCGTGTGCGCTACCAAAAGTACGCGACCACCTTTTGGTTTAGTAGCGCTGGCGCATGAGGAAGGTGATGACTTCCTTTGCGCACTTGTCGCAGTAGCCGAAGCGCTTCTTCATATTGCTGACGGTGAGGCGAGCCAGCTGGGCGCCCTCGCTGTCGGCTTTTCCGTTTGAGATGAGCGCTTCTTCAAGGTCTGCATCGGTATTGGCGTTGTAGACAAGAAGGGCGTCATGCATCTTGCTGAGCGTGGATTTCTGAGATTCGAAATAATGCTTCTCAAGCTTACGCCAGAAGTCCGGGAAGACTTTCGGGTAAGAGACAGGTTGGTTCGGGTGATCCAGAGACCAGGCGCCGATCTGGGAGATGATGTTCTGGCGGAAGGCTTCTTTGGCTGAAGCGTCTTCTGGAGCCTCGACAATCTTTTCAAGCTCGTTGATGAGAGCAAAATCCGGATCTTCCATTTTACCGGTGATCTGGTTCTTCTGCTTTTCCTTCTTCAGAACAAGCGAGATCTGTTGGACGTATTTTTTGAGGAAATCTTCCCATTGAACAGAGTTATAGAGACCGATCGAGTCGCGGACTTCGCGATCAGCGGTGTTCAGATACTCCGTGCGCGCGGTGGTGATGAACTCGTGCGCGTCGTGAAAGCCATCCTTCACGTCCTGCTTGAGGAACTCGTATTCGCTGACGCGTTTGACGAATTCTTCCATCTCTCTCAAGACCGCAAGAGGCGAGAGGCAGGGGAACTCTGGGTTTTGAGCGGCGTCAAAGAGAATGGATTTCATCTCGCGAGCCGATGCGCCCATTCGTCCTTCGTAATAAGGAATGTTCGAATACTCTTCCCTGAGGCGGCGGATCGAGGCCTTCAGAAGCTTGCGATCCTCAGGCGAGAGCTGCGCAGGGATTTCACCCGTATCGTAAAGGCGAGCTTTCTCAAGCGGCGTGAGGTTTGCGACAATCGTGCTCACATTCGGTGAGTAATTGATGCTGTTTGGCTTCTTGAGGCGGGTCAGAACGGCCCAGAGAGCCACGGTTTCTGCCACGTGCGGAGCAATGTGCTTGTCGCTTGAGAATTGATCGAGCTGCGAAGAGTAGATCTCTTTCTCAGCGCTGACTTGAAGGAGGTAAGGCACGCGGATGAGCTCGATGCGGGCCTTGAAGCTGATGAAGTCAGGGAACTCCTTGAAAGCATCCAGCTGGATCTCGTTCGTCGATCCCAGCATTACCGCATCCAGATACGCAATACTTGAGCCAACGTTCACGGAGCCTGTTTCACAAGCGGTCAGGAGATACTTGAACGTATCCACAGGGCGCTTGAGAAGATCGGAAAATTCAACGATGCCGCGGTTGGCGTCAACCAGGTCTCCAGTGAGCGAGAAAAGATTCAGCCCCTGAAGAGAGGAGGGCAGTGCCGACATGCTGCGATTGTAAGTGAGCTGGTGATACTGAGCATCGACATGCATCTGAGGCTCAATCGTGACAAGACCTCTGCGATATCTGCGAGCGTAGAAGAAGCGCTCGATCTGAACATGCATGAGCACTTTCTTGAAATCACCGTTATTGCTGGTGAGAAGCGCATCGAAAATCTCGCGATCGCGATGAGCCAGTTCACCGTTTTTGAGATAGTGAGGAAGCGTTTCCCAAAGCTCATTCGCTTTTTGCGTACCGATCATCTTCTCTAAGAACTGTTTACGTTGCTCTTTAGGAACGATCAGAAGCGGATGGTCTCGCAAATCCGATGGAATGCGAGCGGCGATCTCTTCGTCCGGAAGCTTGGCGTAGCTCTGCACAGGCTCCTTGGGAGAGCCGTAGGTCGAATTGATGCCGATCTTGCCTTTGGTGTAGCTCTCCAATGGGAAAACCCAGCTGAAGGTGTAGACTGCGCCTTCGCTTTCGTTGGAGTAGCGCTCCATTCCGCCCATGAGAGCGTGAATGAGAGAGGTCTTTGCGCTGCCATTCGGGCCATGCAAAAGAAGAAGGCGATTGTTGAGGCCTTGGCGCGTGAAAGTTCTCAGTGCGCGATAGATCTGGTTCTGAACGACTTCCTGGCCAACCACTTTTCTCGCAAGGCCGTCCGCAGGGAAATCAAAAAGTTTGAAGCGCGGGGCGGAAGCTCCTTCCACCTCTTCACGTCCAAAGTGATCCATCATATCTGCCATGTAGCGAGCTGATCCGCGAAGCTGTCTTTCGGGATGCTCTGCCATCAAGTGCAGGTATTCATCGAAGGAGAGAATCCGCTTATGGGATTCAAAATCCTTTCGAATAGATTGATCGATCGATCCGATGATTTCGCCAGCCGAGAATGTGCGTCCGTTCGCCATACTTCAATACTACCACGAGTAGGCAAACAAAGGCGACCACACGCAAAGCGTTGCCGCTTGACGCAATTGGCTAAGTCACAAAAGTGTCAAGAAAGTGTCAATGACCTGCCGCCTGCTTCTTTTTCTTCTTACCTTTGTGATGGCGCGAGCGACCACGCTTGCCTTTTTTAGAGGTTTTTGGCTTCTCAAAGACCATCCGCGGCTCGCTTGGATTGACCAACGGGTGCTCAACCGAATTGATGCCGTTTTGTTGGGCCGAGAGTTTGCGAATATAGTTTGCGACCGACTCGCGCATCATGATGCCCGTGTTTTTGCGATGGGTCTCAGGGATCTGATGCATTCCCCAGCCATAGTCATCGCCACCTGAGACCAGGAAATC
>JBJMMA010000181.1:0-32772 GCA_045805065.1 Bdellovibrionia bacterium
CTTTGGTCCCTCGTCTTTTCGGCGATGAAGGTCTACCAGT
Source organism: Bdellovibrionia bacterium (assembly GCA_045805065.1). Classification (GTDB taxonomy): domain Bacteria; phylum Bdellovibrionota; class UBA1018; order UBA1018; family UBA1018; genus CAZCBS01. The sequence continues at coordinate 41 of JBJMMA010000181.1, forward strand.
CTCAGCGAATGCTTCGGCGCACCCATGAGGCTCATTTGATCCTGAAGGCCCATGGCGTTGCGATGCTTTTCTTCATTTCGCTGACTTACCTGGTGAGCGAATATCGATACTCGCGCGCTGTGATGCTGTATTTTGGCATCATCAGCGGGATCCTGCTGGTGGTCTTCAGACTCTCGCTCAGAAACGGGTTGAGGTCTCTGCGTCGCGGCGGATTCAATCTGAGACACATCATTTTGGTTGGCGAAGGACGTCCGATCGAAACACTCATTCATCGGATTGAGAAGTTTCCGGAGCTGGGCCTCAGAATCTTGGGCATCATGGTTCACGAGAGCTCCCAATCCCAGTCCGTTCTCGGAAAGCCTGTTTTGGGTAAATTCGGTGACGTTGGCCGAGTTGTTCACGAGACTAAAGCCGATCAACTTCTCATCGCCCTCCCCCGCAATCAGTATGGCGATCTGGACCGCGTTTTAGACGCTCTTCGGGACGAGACGATTGACCTTCAGCTCATTCCAGACGTGCATGAATACATCACGTTGGGCTGCGAGATTGAGGACTTCGATGGTCTTCCCATCGTCAACCTGAACGACTCCCCTCTGAATGGTTGGGGCGGTTACGCCAAGCGACTGACTGATATCGTGGTTTCTGCGATTGCGCTCATCGCACTCGCACCTGTTCTTGGCATCATCGCGCTTGCCGTGAAGCTCACCTCAAAGGGTCCGATCTTTTATGGCCAGGAGCGAATGGGACTGGATGGAAAAACCTTCCAGATGCTCAAGTTCCGCTCGATGCGGCCAGACGCTGAGACTTCCACGGGCGCGGTTTGGGCTCGCCCAGGCGATGATCGCCGGACTCCGATTGGCGCATTCTTGAGAGCAACGAGCCTTGATGAGCTTCCTCAATTCTGGAACGTGCTCATGGGCGATATGTCGCTTGTTGGCCCACGTCCCGAGCGGCCTGTTTTTGTGCATCAGTTCCGCAAAGATATTCCTCACTACATGCTTCGCCACAAGGTGAAGTCCGGCATTACCGGCTGGGCGCAAGTGAACGGCTGGAGAGGAAATACATCTTTAGATCGCAGAATCGAATGCGATCTGTATTATATTCGAAACTGGTCCTATGGAATGGATTGGAAGATTTTGTTCCTGACGCTATGGAAAGGTTTCGTTAACAAAAATGCCTACTGAGGGTTCTCCCCTATCTGAAGAATATCCACGCCCCACAGGTGCGGCGTGGCGCCCGGCGAGAAAACTCGACGGCTACATTCTGACTGAAGTCGTAGGCCCTTTCCTAGGCGGCGTTCTTTTCTTTGTTTTTCTCTTTTTGATGTTCCAGATCCTGCGTCTTGCCGACTCCCTGATCATTCACGGGGTCTCGATCTGGATCTTTGGCAAGATGATGCTGCTTCTGACGCTTTCGTTTCTGCCTATGGTGCTTCCGATCGCATTTCTGATCGCGGTTCTCATGGCGTTTGGAAGGCTGTCATCCGATAGCGAACTGGTCGCCATGAAGGCCAGTGGCATCAGCCTGACCCGCCTTTCGGCTCCGATCTCTGTAGTGGCATTGATCGTCGTTACCCTCTCCCTACTTCTCAATATGGAATGGGTGCCCTGGTGCGAGCGCGCTTTCAAGACGACGCTGATCAAGGTGGGTAACACCAAGGTGGTCTCAGCGATCAAGGAAGGCACGTTCACGACGGGCTTTTTTGATCTTCTGATCTTTGCCGATAAGGTTGACCCAAAGACCAATCATCTGAAGAAGGTCTTTATCTACGATGAGCGTGAGCACAATAATCCGATGACCATCATTGCCGAATCGGGCGAAGTGGTGAACGTGCGCTCCAAGAGCGAGCTTGCTTCCTCCGCGGTCTTGAAACTCTATAACGGCAGCATCCATCGTAACGATGGCACCGAAGGAAACTATCAGAAGATCAACTTCGGAGAATACCGACTCTTCCTCAAGGTGGACGAAGGCTCGGACTCCACGGTGACCAAGCCGCAGATGATCCCTTACGCCGAGCTGACCCATAAGATCGCCAAAACCACGACCTCAAGTTATGAGGGCCGCGAGTACCGCGGCGAATACTGGCGTCGAGTCGCAATCGCCATCTCCCCAATCCTCTTTGTCTTCTTGGGAATCGGCTTTGGCACCGTCCGCACGCGCGCCGTTCGAGCAGGCGCTGCTCTTGTGGCGTTCGTGACCTTGATCATTTACTGGACCATCCAAACCGTTGGAACCATCGCCGTCCAAAAAGGGACTCTGCCTCCATTCCTGGCCATGCAGCTGGCAAACATCGCGGTGTTGATTGCCGGCACCATCAGTTTCCGCAAAGCAATGTGGTAACCACCGATCGGTGGCAGTCTGCACTTATTTAAAAGAAAACTAAAACTGCAGAGCGGGCTTCGTGCCCTTTCACTACTTTCGCCTTCCTGGCTGTAGTGAATCTGCAGTTTTAGTTTTCTTTTAAATAAGTGCAGACGACCACCGCTGATTGCTGGACCTCTGTTGGGGCACCTGATGTTTCGCGATCACGAGCTTCGAGTTCGCCGATCGAGGGGAACACTGAGCACTGCTCCCAAACCTTCTGCGATCGAGGGACTTCGGTGTGTCTCGACAACGGTTTTTAAAACCGATGTCAAATTGACGAACCAGGTGCAATGTTTTGTGTGTTTTGAAATTTTTCACTCACTCAGAATCGAGATTCACAACAGCCATGGATGGCGAAAGTTGTGAAGGCCAGGATGGCCGCTCTCGATTCTGAGTGAGTGAAAAATTTCAAAACACACGAAATATTGCGATTTGCGCGGGAAAATTAGCGCACTTTTAAATACTTCGAATGGATGACACGCCAAAACCCGCTCCTACCCTGACAATTCTCTGACGCAATCTTGGCAAATCCCCCAAAACCCTGCTCTGCAGCGGATTTTGTGGATAACTTTTCTACGAGCTGTTGAAAAAGGGCCATATAAGGAAACATATTTAATGATTTCCTATACTTAAGCCGTGTGGATAACTCGGGGTAAGCGTGTGGATAACTTTTTAGGTACTGGTAGGAGAAGGCTGAGGAGCGGGTGCGGAAGGTACGTTACGACCGCTGATAGGCTTCGAACCTGGGAAAGGATTCTCAGTCTTTTCAGCAAGTTGCGGCGGGAAAAACAAGGTCGCGTCATTTTGACGCGTCACCGTATGCGCGGCGCTTATAAGCTTATACGCACCGCCATTATAACTGATCGTTGCGTGCTCTGGATTCCCCACTTGAAGAATGATGCCTTGGCGGGCACGAAGAACCAGAACCTTGTCCTGCTTGAGCGGGAACTGCATCACAATCTTATTGTCTACGCGATAGCGAACCCACACCGTTTGCTTTGCCTTGATGACAAGCCGATGAACCGTCTCGCTTGCCTTAAGTCCCAAACCGGAATTGAGCGGATCGGATGCTGAAGTCGGAGAAGGTGTTGGCATTGCAGTCAGATCCACTTCCGAAACAATCGTCGGAACTGGAGTTGGTGCAGCGGATGCCGTTACTTGCGGAGAAGCAGAAGCTGCTACGACTGCGGCTTGAGATGGCATGCCCGAAGGCTGCGCCACTGCTCCGCTTGGCAGAGGCGATGCGGAGGCTCCAACAAGAGGCACACCACTTGGTAAATCTGAAGGACCAGGCGATGGCGAGTGCGCCGCCCGAAGCTTATCCGCATGCGAATGCTTATGATGATGGAGCGATGGCTTGAGGACCACCATGGCAATGCCGCCGAGAACGATAAAGCTTCCCATGACGATCCCCAGGATCATCCGGCTTTGCTCGTTGCCTTCACGCTTTTCAAACGCATAACCACTGTGACCGCCTTCGCGGTTCGGGCGCTCACAGGCTTTGGAGTCGATGAAGGAGTTGAAGTGCGTGAGAACTTCCTTGTGATCCAGGCCCACAAAGCGGGAGTAAGAGGTCACGAACCCGCGAATGAAAGGCTTGGCTGGAAGATCTGAGTACTGATCCGATTCGAGCGCATGAAGCTGACGAACGCCAATCTTCGTTGCGGACGCCACCTGCTCAATGGAAAGCCCACGCTTCTCGCGTTCTTTGCGAAGGTACTGGCCAAGAGTGAGGTTTTCGTCCATTTGGGTCATTGTTGCTTCATTACTGTCTCAGGGCAGGTATTTCAGATGACTGGTTGCCTGATCCGCCACAGAGGTGGTTGAAAAGTGTTCTTTGATCTCCAGGAACTTCTTGCGAGCGACGTCATATTGCTTGTCGCGCTCATAGGCGATTCCCAAGGCAAGATGCGCTTCAGCGAAATTCGCGCAAAACCTGCGCGTCGCCTGATTGTAATCATTGATCGCCTGGCGGAACTCGCCCTTATGAAGGTGAATGTGCCCGCGATAATAATAGGCCAGGCATGCGCCTCGAGGATCTGCCCCAACCGCCTTATCCAGATACAGGGTCGCGTTCGTCAGATCCATTTTGCGATAATAAAGAATGCCGAGACTGGTGAGAGGCTTGAAGGCCTCACCATAAAGGTCATCTGAGGCTGCTGCTTTCAGGAACTTCACGGCATCATCAGGTCGACCATTGTCCATCAAGAGCTTGCCAAGCGTTGTGTTGGCGGCCGAATACTTGGGATTGAGCTCCACTGCTCTTCTTGCGGCTTGAATTGCCTGCTCAGGCTCACCTTTGGCGACGTAAACCAAAGCGCGCATGTGAAAAATTTCAGGCATTTTGGGAGCAATCTTCTCGGCTTCAGCCAGATCTTGAAGCGCGGTGACAGGCTGACCATCGGTGAGCGCTCCACTGGCGGCATCAAGATACAGTGCAGCCTTTTCCTCTTTGGAAAGGCTTTTTGCTCCGTTCGTTGCGCATGCTGTGAGAGCCACTGAGAGTAAAGTCAGTTTAGCCCATTGCCTTAACATTGTTGTCACCTATATTCAGGTTAAGTTGAATATAAGTGTGTGTCAAATAGCAGTCTTAAGATTTAATGCTATTTTGCGTTAGTTTCGAACCAGTCTTGCAAGCGATTCGACATGCGCAGTTTGCGGAAAGAGATCCAGCGCCGCAACCCGGTCGAGCTTCCATCCTCGTTTCACAAACCGGGAGACATCGCGTGCCCACGAATCGGGATCGCAGCCGACAGCCACCAATTCCTTGACGCCTGCTTTTTCAATCCCATCCGCAATGGACTGAAAGTCCTGGCCGAGACCGATTCGAGGGGGATCAAGGATTGCTGACCAATCCTTCTTTTCCACCTTGGTTCTTTTGAACCAATCCGCAACCGGTGCACGGTGAAACTTAAAAAAGTCCGGGAAATGTGCGGGTTTCTCCCTTGGAACCGAGACATCCACACAGTGGATCTCGGGCGCACTTGAGATCAGCTGGGCACTCAGGTTTCCGCTCCCGCCAAAGAGATCCAGCACGGGAAGTCCCGGGGTCACAGCGGAGCGAACCCAGGCTTTGAGCTTCTCATTTTGATCATCATGAACCTGGCGAAAGCCCTGAGCAGCATGCCCTTGGTTCCAGCTTTGAGAGAGCTCGCCCTTCTCACTGACCTCGAGCTCAACCTTGAACGGGCGACTGAGCGTTTTGGAATCGGCTCGGGTCTTTTCCCACGCTTCGTTGATTTCAGAGCGGGCGATGTCACAACGATCCAGCGGAATGACGTTATGGGACCCTTTGGCGTAAAACCCAAGGATCGTCCCTTCCGACCGGTGTTCACCCCGAAGTTGAATCCGGTTTCGGTATTCCCAAATTCGCTCGGCTGGCAGCTCTTCCAGCTTCAAAGCGGAGGTATCCACTCCAACCCGGCTTAAGGCGTGACGAACGCCGCTCGACTTGGTCTTCCACTGAAGCTCATAAGGCAGATGCTGCCATTGGCAGCCTCCACACCGGCCAAACGCCGGGCAGCGGGGTTGCTGTCGTACCGGGGACGCCTGGATCACTTCCAAAAGCTCACCTGTCGCGTAACGTTTTTCAGACTCAACAATCTGAACTTTCACCCGGTCACCTGGAGCCGTAAACGGAACAAAGACCACGCGACCCTGCTCATCACGAGCCACACCCGTTCCCCCACGTGACAAGTCAGTGATGTCTAAAATCAGGGTTTCTACGGGTTGCGTCATGCCCACGGTATCTAAAACCTGAACGAAAAAGTCAAGCTGCTACCTTTATACCTTTGGCATTGCTCGCAGGAGGGTGCGTCTGCTAGCTTGCGACTCAATGTCCCAAAGTCCAAAAAATATTCGTAACTTCTGTATCATCGCGCACATTGACCACGGCAAATCGACCTTGGCTGACCGCTTGCTGGAGCGTACCGGAACGGTGACCGCTCGCGAGATGGAATCTCAGTTTCTCGACAACATGGACATTGAGCGTGAGCGCGGGATTACCATTAAAGCTCAAAGCGTTCGCCTCAACTACAAAGCCAAAGATGGTCAGACTTACATTCTCAACCTGATCGATACTCCAGGCCACGTCGACTTCACGTACGAAGTCTCGCGCTCCTTGGCTGCATGCGAAGGCGCGATCCTCGTTGTCGACGCGTCCCAAGGCGTGGAAGCTCAAACGCTTGCCAACGTCTTCATGGCGCTTGAGAACAATCTCGAAGTCTTCCCGGTCGTCAACAAGATCGACCTTCCAGCCGCGGATCCAGATCGCGTCCTTCAAGAAGTCGACGAGATGATCGGCATGGTGGATATCACTCGCGCTGTCCCTGCAAGTGCCAAGGCCGGTATCGGAATTGATGAAGTGCTTGAAGCAGTCGTAAAATACTTCCCTGCCCCAAAGGCTGCGGACGATGAACCTCTTCGCGCGCTGATTTTTGATAGCTGGTACGATCCTTACCAAGGCGTCGTCGCTCTTTGCCGCGTTTTTGAAGGCAAGATCACCAAGGGAACCAAGATCAAGCTCTACCACGTCGGAAAAGAATACGAAGTCCAGCGCGTGGGAACGTTCTCGCCAAAATTTACGGACGTGAACGAAGTCACGTCGGGCGAAGTCGCCGCGATTGTTTGCGGAATCAAAGACGTTCGCGACATGAAAGTCGGCGACACGATCATGGATTCGACCAACGTTGCGTCCGAGCCACTGGGAGGCTTCAAAGAAGCAAAGCCCATGGTTTTCTGCGGTGTCTATCCCATTGATGCCGACCAGTATAATGATTTGAAAGAGGCGCTTGAGAAGCTTCAACTCAATGACTCCGCACTCGCCTTTGAGCCTGAGACTTCCAATGCTCTCGGATTTGGCTATCGTTGCGGATTCTTGGGACTCCTCCACATGGACGTCGTTCAAGAGCGTCTGGAGCGCGAGTACAATCTCAATCTGATTACGACCGCGCCATCTGTCGTCTATCGCGTGAGAACCACTTCGGGCGAAGAAATCCTGGTCGATAATCCTGCAAAGCTTCCGGATCAAACCAAGATCGAGACGATTGAAGAGCCCTATATTCGCCTCACGCTTCACATGCCTTCTGAGTATGTGGGCTCCGTGATGGCACTCTGCAATGAGCGCCGCGGTCTTCAAGACAAGCTGGATTATGTGACCAAAGATCGCGTGACGTTGGTTTATCAAATGCCGCTCAATGAGATGGTGTTTGATTTCTATGACCGTCTCAAGAGTGCGACCAAGGGCTATGCCTCGATGGACTACGAGCTCACCGATTACAAGCCAGCCAATCTTGTTAAACTCGACATCATGCTCAACGGCGAACCAGTCGACGCTCTCTCTGTCATCATTCACAGAGACAAGGCTGCTTATCGCGGTCGCGAGCTCACCAAGAAATTGAAAGAGCTGATCGATCGCCAAATGTACGAAGTCGCGATCCAAGCTGCGATCGGCGCTAAAGTCGTTGCCCGTGAAACTCTTTCCGCACTTCGCAAGAACGTGACGGCTAAGTGTTACGGTGGTGACATCAGCCGTAAGCGCAAACTCCTCGAAAAGCAGAAAGAGGGTAAAAAGCGCATGAAGCAGGTCGGCTCGGTCGAAGTTCCGCAGGAAGCGTTCCTTGCGGTTCTCAAGATCGATTAAGCCTATGAGCTTCGAGCTTCAGCCTTACTTGATGGGAAGACTCGTTATTTTAAGCCCTCTGCGCGCTGAGGACTTTGAAGGTCTTTATGCAGTTGCGTCTGATCCTTTGATCTGGGAGCAGCATCCGCAAAAAAACCGCTACGAACGATCCATCTTTGAATCCTTTTTCAAAGGCGCAATGGATTCAGGCGGTGCTTTCCTGGTGACTGACACTGAGACAGGCGAAGTCATCGGCAGCAGCCGATATTATGAATACGATGCCGCAAACAGCTCCGTCGTCATTGGATACACTTTTCTTGCACGAAAATACTGGGGCCACCGCCATAACCGCGAAATGAAGCATCTCATGCTCAAGCATGCGTTTCGCTTTGTGGAGCGAGTTTATTTTCACATTGGCGAGAACAACACTCGCTCTCGCAAAGCTATAGAAAAGATTGGCGCACAATATATGGGACCGATCAATTTCGGCGGATCAGATCCCAGCGTCATTTACCAAATCGACTTCAAGGCTTTTCACGCCTAAAGAGCCTTCTCTCCGAAACTCTCCAGATGCAGGCTAATTAAAAACTGCTCAAGCTCTCGTTGCCGAGGCTTTGCCATTTCACGGCAGGCCATCAAGCTGCAACCTTTTGCCATTTTATCGGCAAAGCTCTTGAGCGTATCCACCGTCGGGCCGAGAGTATCATTTGCCCTGCCCTGCTCTTGGGTGATGGCAAGGATTCTTGCAACGCCAATGTCTCCCAAAAAATCCAGAATATCAGCATCGCGAAACGCGAGCGCCTGAGGCGAACTCGGCTTCGGACCATAGTACGTATGACCCAAAATCATTTCCTTAACTTGGGACCATTTTTCCTTTGGAAAACCCCAGCTCGAAAGGAGCGGCTCGATCACTTGAACGGATCGAACTGCATGATCGACCCCGGCTTGCTCAAAAGGAGCAAGACCACCAACGTCATGTAGGAATGCAGACGCAAATAACACATCGCTATCCACTGAAAGACCTTCTCTTTGCGCCAAAATAAGCGTGACTTGATAGTCGCGCTCCGAATGAGACAGTCCCCATGACGGATGCTTTATATTTTCTTTGGCGAACTCATAAACCTTCTGTTTCCAAGCCGTGTTGAGAGGGATCCCTGTTGCTGTCTCCAGCGTCGCACTTCCTCCTGACGATCCAAAAGACGCGTCAGATAGGAACACAAAGGCAGAAGCCAGCATGAGTGCTGGAAGGACTAGCTTATGTCTCATTATTTATACGCCCCCTTTGGGGCCCACTTTACTTAATATGATACGAATCATCACTCCCTGATTAGAAAGTATCAATCCAAGATACTTTTTGTTAGATTTTGGCTCAAATGTCGACCTCGCAACAAGATATCCAGGCAATTCTTCAAGCATTGAAGAAAACGATTCGCGCCCGTGGCTCTACGTACGCGGACCTCGCAAAGAAAATGGGCGTTTCAGAAGTCACAATTAAGAGACTGTTCTCGATCGATCATGTCTCGATGAAACACCTCTTGAGCGTTTGCGATATACTCAACGTTTCTTTGCTCGATCTTGCAGTCATTGCTCGCGATGCCAGCCATTCCGAATACATTTTAAACGAGGCTCAAGACCGGTTTTTTGCGGCAAGTCCTCGGCACTATGCCATCTTCATTGATCTCTACCGGCGCAAGCCTGCCTCAGAGGTCAAAAAGTATTGGGGCTTAAACGACCGAACCTTTTTCAATGTTTTACGTGATCTTGAAAAGCTTGAGCTGCTCGACGTGCTTCCGAAAAATAATTACCGCTTCAAAATGTCCGGGCCCGTTCGAGTCCCTAAGCAGGGCAAGCTCATCAAGCTTTTCTTCACGCACAACATCGAGTTCCTTGAGCATGTGCAGGCTCATGCAGATCAGCCCGAGTGCTTTTTGCAAACCAGTGAAGTCCTCTTATCAAAAGAACACTCCGGCAAGCTTCTCAACGAGCTGAAGGAGATCGCCAAGAAGGTACGGGATCAGTCCTTTGTTGATGAGACCACTCTCCCCGCACGTCAAAAGGAGTCCGTTCGCTGGCTCTTTGCTTTTGCGCCCTATGAGACGGATTGGAGAAAGCACAGCCCGAAGTGATCATGTCACCTCGGGCCAGCTTTTTAATGTCAGTTACGTCTTAGTTAGGAACGATCACAGTCTCCTTGTCAAAGACGAGAGGAGCGCCACCGTTGACGGTCACAGTGGCCTTGGTTCCGTTAAACGTTGCGCTTCTTCCCATACCTGCACAGCTTTCACGGATGATCGTGACCGCGACGAGTTGCGGTAACTTCATCCTGAGAGAGTATCGGGCATGATACTGCTGAGGATGGTTGGCATCAGGAAAGGGACTTGTTGGGTTGATCTCAAATCCTTGAGAGGCCGTGAAATTGCCGCCCACAGGATCATACATGTCAATGCACGCGGAGGCTTTTCCGTTTGCCGACTTGGTGTTTGCCATATTGACGTTGACGTTGAACGGCGCCATGGACTGGAAGTTCAACTCCCAGGTCCGCGCCGTATCGCTTGTCGCGTAGTCATAAACGACAGCCACTTTGTCTTTGCGATTGTACGCAACCGTACGAATCACTTTGCTTAAAAGTGGCTGCCATTTTCCACTTCCGTCCGTGCCACGATAAGCATCCGTTGCATCACCCGTCGTCACTACCCAGGTGGAAGCGCTGTCATACATATTGAGCAACTTGCCTCGGGTGTACATCGTACTCACTGGCGCTCCTGGTGCCGTTGGGGCCAGGCTTGGCTCCGCTTGACCGATCCCGCCATCAAACGTGAGCGCGTTCTTGTAGCGGGTCGCGCGCGTCTGAAGCTTGAAATCGGGATGGTCGTAGTTGACGTAATACCCCCCGCTGATCAGCACGTTCTCGCCGTTGGAAACGAGCGTGAAAGCGTTCTGATCTGCTTGCGAATGATTGAAACTTCCGAAGCGACCTGAGTGAAAGAAAACACTGCTTCTATTAGTATCCATAGTTGAGGTCGTCAAGTCGTCCGGGTTTGTGTTCGGACCATGCATCGCGACGGCACCCGTGTTTTCGAACAACCACGACATGTTCTTTGGAGCGGCAGGCGAAGGCAGCGCGATAGGTGCTCCGTTATTCATCCCCAAAGTCATGAAGTGCCAGAGCCCAGGATAATACTGAAGACTGTTATTCTGAGGGGTCACGCGCCAATACCACTCATAAGCTGGATCCGTATTGAGTGCTGAATAAAGCTTGAATGCGTCGATGGTGCCTTGCTGATACAAGTTACTCACCTCCGCTCCATCTCCATAAGCATTCATCTGAAAGATATTGGCTGGCGTCATTGCGATCAGATATCTTCCGATCCTTGCGATGGAAGGCTGCGAACTGACATCAACGCCCCCGATCAGCCGGACCGCGGCCATCGTATTGGCAACCTGACCCAGCCCATACCAACCGTAGGCCACACCGTTCGCGTAACTTCCGTCATCGGTATTAAACGTGTTCAGCGCGCTGCGATAGTATTCCCAAGCGGTTGCGAGATAAGAGCTCGACTCAGGAAAGCCGGGCATCCCCGCAACATGCATCAGTGCCTCGTTCAAATACTGAATGTCGGTCAACATGTGAGAGTCGTTCGGCCAACCATCAAAGCTTGCGATGCTCTGATTAGGCCCATTGAGAATGCTCAAAATGCGAGCCTTCAAGGGAACCAGGACGGTATTGATCTGGGTAGTCGTCAGCTTTGCGCGGAGAAGATCGAGACCCTCTGCCAGGGCGAGTAGGATTTCGCGATTGCTTTGATCGTCTTTATCCTGACTGGTCATCCCGGTTGGAGACCACGCTGCAAGAGCCATCAATCGCTTGATTGCTGCGTTCGAATAGGTCGAATTACCCGTAAAAAGACCGGCAAGCGCTAATTCTTCCATCAGGCGGCGCTCACCCGCCGTCAGGTGCATAAGATTTCCGCTAGTGGGTGCCGTATCGGCGGGCGGAATCGGCGGAGTTCCCGCAACGGCAGCCTTGGCTTCAGCCATCAGCTTGGTATAGGCGTTTCTATAATCGGTGCTTACCGACGCACGCGATGCGAGCGTAGGAAAAGTCACATTAGGAGGAAGAATGCGGGGAGAGGCTTTAGCGCCAACGCTTGCAGCAATCTGAGCTCCGGAAGGAAACACATTCGTTTCAGAGCCCGCCGGAATCTGAAAATATCGCACACGGCTGAACACCGTTTTTCCTTGCGAGTTGATGTAGGCAGCTGACCAGTAATAAACTCCTGCATCCAGTTTTCCGTTCGGCAATTGAGTCGTCAAATTCACCCAGGGATGATCCAGTGCAAGTTTTGTCACGACTGCTTCATTGGAGCCTGCCTTGTTCAGCCAGAAAAAATATTTCGGCGTAGAGGCGCGATCTTGAGGAGCGACCCATGAGAAAGCAGGAGTGCCCGTCTTCACGAGTCCGCACTCACGCGGCTGAAGTCGCACAACGCTTGGATCTGAATTGTCGATGAAGTCTGGCGTGTTGCTTCCAGGGCCTGCCGTACAATTGCTCATGAGAAAGGCCGGCACATCAACCCCGGTACCACTCAGCGTGACCGTGCCCGCGAGAGCACTTCCTGATGCCATCAATACTGCCGACGAGATCGCGATTTGTTTTTTCATCGAACCCATACGATTCCAGCCCCTTCAGATTGAGAGATACGAAATTAAATCAATTTTATATAAAACTATTGAAAAGCGCCTTGGCCCGAAGGTGATTCCTTCGGGCCAAGGTCTGTGCCATTAATGCTTAGTTAGGGAAGCTCTACCTTGTTCTTGTCGAAGTACAGGATCGAACCGTCGGCCATCTGGATCTGCATTCGGGTAGGATTGGTGGCAGGATCGGTCACTTTCGCAGGGCGACTTCCTCCACCGCAGTTTTCCCGAATGATCGTCATCGTAGCCAGCTCTTTGGTTTTGTACTTGGACCTGTAACGTGCATGAAACTGCAGATCATGAGGGTCGGTTCCGGTAACTGGTGGCTCGTCTCCAAAGCCTGCCCAAGTATCAAAAGTTCCCTCGAGATTGACGATAGCCATGCATGCCTTGGCCTTCATGTCTTTCGAGTTGATGGTGATCATATTGTAATTTTTGTCAGTATAACCACCCGTTGCGTGGAAATTGAGCTCCCACTGACGAGCGACATTGCTTGTGGCGTAGTCATAAATGACCAGGACCTTATCCACTCGGTTGTAGGCCACCGTGCGGATGGCATTCGTCAGAAGTGGAGTCCACGACAACTTGTCCGCAGACAATGCTCTGTAAGCATTTTTTGCGTCCCCGGTGGCAACCGTCCAGGCCCCATTTTGATAATAATTGGTCAATTTACCACTGGTCTGCATCGTGTCCAATGGCTTGCCCGGCACGGTCGAATTATCAGTTGGCTCGGCTTGGCCGAGTCCATTATCAAAGGTAAGCGCGTTCTTGTAGCGAGTCGCACGTACCGCAAGCTTTTGGTAATCCGTATCGTAGTTCACATAGTAGCCGCTGTTGATCAGCAGATTCACACCATTCACCGTCAACTCAAAGGAGTTCTGAGCTGCGTGAGAGTGATTGAAGCTTCCAAAGCGACTCGAGTGAAAGAAGACACTGCTTCTATTGGTATCTGCAACCGCTGCGTCTGGATTCCATCCGGGCGTGTTCGCACTGTGCATCGCGACGATGCCTGTGCCTTCAAACAACGCGGAAGTACCCATTGGCATGACCGACGCAGGCCGCACAATAGGTCCTCCGTTGTTCATCCCGAGTGTCATATAGTTCCAGAGGCTCGGTGACACTTGATTGCTGATATTTCCTGAACGAGCACGCCAGTACCATTCATAACCTGGCACCTTCGCAATAAGCGCTGACAAGAGCTTAAAGGAATCCCAAGTTCCGTTCCGATACAAACTGATAGTATCAGCTCCATCGCCAATTGCATTCATCTGGTCGATATTAGGCGCGGTCATATTGATCAGGAACTTACCGATGTTGTACACGGGAAGCTGCTGACTCAAGTCAGCTTTTGCGATGACTCGAGCTGCGGCGATCGAAGGGACAAGCGCTTCCATGTTGTACCAGCCGTAGGCAACGCCATTGCCAAAGCTTCCATCGTCGGTTGCAAATCCAACGAGAGAATTGAGATAGTATTCCCAAGCAGCAGAAAGCATGGATTGCGAGTTTCCACCTGGAAAACCACTCATCCCTGCCACATGCAAAAGCGCCTGGGTCACGTACTTGATGGCCGTGAACTTGTGAGAATCGTTTGGATAGGTATCAAACCCACCCACTGACGTGCAGTTGTTCTCATTGAAGATCTGACAAATTCTAGCTTTCAATGGCGTAGCGATATTTGTGATATCAGTCGTTGAAAGATCGCTGCCACCCCGAAAGAAATCCAGGCCTTCAGCCAGCGCTAACATGATCTCACGATTAGCCTGATCGTTACTGTTCTGGCTGGAAATTCCGTTGACGTCCCAAGCCGCGAGCTTGCGCAAGTGATCGAGCGCAGCTTGTTTATATGCGGCAGCTTTGGTTGAAGTCGGATTGAAGTAGTATGCAAGCGCAAGCGTTTCTAAAAGCGCTCGTTCTGCCTGCAACTGATTGTTCAGGCTGCCTCCGGTCGCAACGTTTGGCGAAGGAGCAGGGAGCGGAGTCCCGGATGAAGTGATTTGGGCATCAGCATCTCTCATGAGGCCAAGGTATGCATTCTTGTATTCATTGCTTGCGCCGGTCTTAAGCAGATTTGCGATCGCCGCAAAACTTGCACCGCGTGGAAGCATCTTCAGGGAATACCTTTTTGTAGTATCTCCCGCGTTTACTGCATTGCTAACCACCTCCGCCCCTGACGGAAGAATGGCAATGCTAGTGATGCTCGGTACTTGAAACCAGCGGGTTCGAGAGGACTTTACCTGGCCGCTCGTATTTGTGTATGAGACAGTCCACGAATAAGTTCCTGCATCCAGTCTGTGGTTGGTCAACTGCGACGTTAAATTGATCCAAGGATGAGCAATTCCCGTTACGGTCTTAACCGGTGTAGTGGTTCCCTTCTTAGTCACAGTAATCGTAAAGGTCTTGGCTGTCGCAGATAAGTCTTTGGGAATCGCCCATGAGAACGACGGAGTCGCATTATTGAGGATACTGCACTCTCGAGGCTGAAACCTGACAACTGTAGGATCAGTATTATCGATAAAGTCTGCCGCACCATTGACCCCTGGTCCAACTGGACAGCCCTGGACGGTGGCCGATGGATCCGCTGCAACGCCGGTGTTTTGAAGTATTACCGCTCTTGCATCAAGCGCAGTCCCCAGCACCAATGCAGCAGCACCTGATGCCATTAAAACTGCGGATGAGAGTGCGATTCGCTTATTTCGTGAGCCCATGGTTTTTCCAAACCTTTCCAAGTTGTGAGAGAGGAGATGGACTCTCTAAAGATACCAGCTCCGTCAGTCCGCAAGAATGTGTCCCGTTTCACATGCTGATCTTCAATTTTGTGTATTTATAAAATCCTAGGAGAGGATTTCGCGCATTTGAAGCGTTTTCGTGAGGCTCATGTACGATTGTTCATTTTTAATAAGAGTCGGGTTTTTGGCGTAGTTTTGTTCAATTGTTGTGATTTAAAACCTTGCTGGAAACTTGAAGTTCGTTAGAACGAACGCATGAAAACGTGTCAACAAATTGGTCACCCGACTGAAGTCCGACGGTAGCGAAGCCACAAGCTACCTACAAGTAGCTGATCTCATTGTCTGCGGTCGAGGGCATAACTCCTGAATAGATGACGGCTCAAGAAGGACGAAATGCATGAGAAAAACATCGCTAGCAATCTATGGGATCCTTGCCGTCCTGGTGACTGGCTACACCAGCAGCCCTTCAATTCAATCCCCACATCACCTCACGGCATCACGTTCCCTTGCCTCCGAGATCCTTCTTGCACACCCTGCGGATTTTGCCGAACCAGGAGGTGACTTGCCTGCCATTGGAAAGTGGATGCTCGATTCGCACGGGGAAATCGCGCATTGGCTGGGAATGGAATTCAACTCCCATCGAATCAATGAACCGATCAACATCATCATCCGCGTAAAAGCGGCGGACCCGGAGTCCGCAAACCGAAAACTTCTTTCAGCAGCCTCGGCAGCGGGATTTGAAAACCGGAAGGGACACTCCACGGGTTATTCAGCATATCTCAACGATGGGATCGTTCCGCAGTTCGACGCGATGCCTGATCATGCGTTTTCGGATGCCTACTACCTCCTCTCGAACAATCACGGGCGGATCTTTGGCCCGGTTCTCTGGCAAGGCTCTTTTCTTTACGTGGCGGCCTTCAGCAGGGAGAGCGTGCACTTGATCGACAAGTTGCTGGGCAAATCGGCCCACATGCACATCTATTCCTCGTTCAATCAGGCGCGTGATCAGTTTGCGAGTCAGATGGCTCGCCAAGGTGGCGCCACAATTGCCGCATCCGTTCCATTGGATAATGCTTTGCCTGAAAATCCTACAGACACAACGGGCGATCATGACGGCCAAGCCATTCTTTTGGATTTGTAAAAAACACCCACAACGCAACGAGCCATAGGCTGTCTTTGCCTACCTTTTTAGAAATCTGATCAGCTGCTTTCTGTCGTCTTTATTTTCCAAGGGGTGTCTGCTACTTTTCAACAAACCCTTAGCGAACATCACGAATTGGTTACCAATCAGTTCAGGAAGAGTCATGGAAGCAGCGACCCGAAAACTCATACGGGACTATGCCGGCACGGTCCTGGGTGCCGTTGTGGTTGCATTACTCATTCGCTTTTACATCATCGAAGCCTATCGGATTCCGACAATGGCCATGAGGCCGACTCTGGAGCCAGGCGATACGGTCTTTGTCGTTAAATCTCCTCTGGGAACAAAGCTTTTTGCATCCCAACAACCCAAGCGGGGCGATGTGATTCTATTCCGCTCCGAAGACCCAACGCCTCGCGACTACATCAAGCGCATCGTGGCGCTCCCGGGCGAGACGGTTGAGCTCAAAAAGGGCAAGCTTTGGATCAACGGTAAAGCCGTGGAAGAATCCATCTCAGTGAACAGCTCCTGCGGAACTGAAAGCCTTCCGAGCGGAGAAGTGACAGGTGTTTGTCATGAGCCGCCGATTCCAGAAGATCTCTCCCCTATCCAGGTTCCAAACGATACGT
The DNA here is from genome assembly GCA_045805065.1 of Bdellovibrionia bacterium. Taxonomy (GTDB): domain Bacteria; phylum Bdellovibrionota; class UBA1018; order UBA1018; family UBA1018; genus CAZCBS01. The sequence continues at coordinate 17,213 of JBJMMA010000181.1, forward strand.
ATTTTGTCCTGGGAGATTTTAGATCACTTTCACAATTGGATCCCAATCTGAAAGGCAGAAGCTGGGGCATGATCCCAAGCTCTTCGATCAGAGGCCAGGCTCTCTGGGTATGGCTCTCTATTGAACCCCCCTCAGATGGATTCCCAAAACTCAGATTTGAACGCATGTTCCGGAGGATCAAATGAGCGCAACCCCCGCCCCGGCCCCCGAATTTAAACCCAAGCATCTGCTTGCAGCATCTGATCTGACAGCGTCCGAGATCAGAGGAATTCTTGCAGCGGCACGCGCCTTCGCCCCGCACGTCGATAAGGGCGAGAGCATCCCGCTTCTTCAAGGCAAGACGGTGGTGAATCTGTTCTTTGAAAACTCAACGCGCACTCGCACTTCCTTTGAGCTTGCGACAAGAAAGCTCGGTGGCGGCACGCTCAATTTCGCGGCGTCCTCCTCTAGTACCGCCAAAGGCGAAACTCTGATCGATACCGCAAAGAACATCGAAGCCATGCGCCCGGATTGCCTGGTGGTGAGGCACGCATCCGCCGGAGCGCCCCGCACACTTTCGCATCGAGTGGCGGTTCCGGTCGTCAACGCAGGCGATGGATTTCACGAGCATCCAACGCAAGGGCTCTTGGACGTCTACACGATGGAAGAAAAGCTGGGGAACATCTCCGGCAAGCGCGTCCTGATCATGGGCGATATCGCCCACAGCCGTGTGGCACGCTCGAACATCCACGTTCTGAGAAAGCTTGGAGCTTCGGTCGCCGTTTGCGGACCTCCTACCCTTCTTCCACCTGATCCCAAAGCGCTGGGCGTTGACTTTGCGTATCGTCCTGAGGATCTGCTCAAGGATGCTGACGTTGTCATGTGCCTGCGCATTCAGCTGGAGCGTCAGAACAAGATGCAGCTTCCAACTCTGGGCGAGTACGCCAAGTTCTGGGGGCTCAATCGTGAGCGCGCAAAGCTTTTAAAACCTTCGACGATCATTCTGCATCCAGGCCCGATCAATCGTGGCGTGGAGCTTGATCCGGTCGTGGCCGATGAGCCTCGCTCCGTCATTCTCAGCCAGGTCTCAAACGGCGTGGTGGTCAGAATGGCGGTTCTTGCTTCGGTCGTAAATCCAACAGGCCTTGAAAACTGGCTAAGACAGGGAGGCCATCGTGCCTGAGCTTCAATCGATTCTCATTAAAAACGGAAGAATCATCGATCCATCTCGCAACTATGATGCCCCAGGCGATCTTCTGATCGAGAATGGCAAAATCGCTGCCCTGGATCAGCCAGGAAAAATCCCTGCAAGCAAGGCTCAAACGGTGATCGACGCCAAAGGGGCCTGGATCCTGCCGGGCCTGATCGACATCCACGTCCATCTTCGTGAGCCAGGATTAGAGTATAAGGAGACGATCGAGACCGGCACTCGCGCAGCCGTGGCAGGAGGTTTTACTTCCGTAGCCTGCATGGCAAACACCAGCCCCGTGAACGACACTCCTTATGTGACCGCTTTTATCCGCGAGCGCGCCAAGGCTACAGCCTTGTGCCGGGTCTATCCTGTGGGCGCTGTGACCAAGGGTCTGAAAGGCGAAGAATTGGCCGAAATCGGTGGAATGGTTGCCGAAGGCGCCTTTGCCTTAAGCGATGACGGCATGCCGGTCATGAACAGCTACCTCATGCGCAAAGCGATGGATTACGCCAAGGCGTTTGGCGTCCCGATCATCAGCCACGCCGAAGACTGGAACCTCGTCGGACAAGGCATGATGAACGAGGGCTCGCTCTCCAATGAGCTTGGACTCAGAGGAAATCCAGCCGCAGCCGAAGAAATCATGGTTGCGCGCGAGATCGCGCTCTGCCGCCTGACCCGTTGTCCAGTTCATATCGCTCACCTTTCGACAGAGGTGGGTCTTGAGCATGTCCGCCGAGCGAAGGAAGCAGGACTTCCCGTGACGGCCGAAGCCTCCCCCCATCATCTCACCTTAGATGAGTCTTGCCTCAGAACCTACGATACCCGCTTTAAAATGGCCCCACCCCTTCGCGGTGAAAAAGACGTCGAAGCTTTGCGGAACGCAGTTGCCGATGGAACGGTTGATGTCATTGCAACCGACCATGCTCCTCACGGCGAAATTGACAAAGCAGTCGAGTTTGACCAGGCAGCCAACGGAATCATCGGACTCCAAACGGCAATTCCGCTGACTTTGAAGCTCGTTCATGACGGAATCGTCTCGCCGATGCGCTGGGTGGAATCGTTAACCGTCAAGCCCGCCCGTCTTTTGAACTTGCCGCTCGGCACGCTCCAGGTGGGCAAAGACGCGGATGTCACATTACTTCAGGCAAATGAGAAGTGGGTGTTGACCGAAGACCGCATTCTCTCTAAAAGCATAAACACACCTTTCTTAGGTTGGGAGTTCCAAGGCAAAATAATGGCCACAGTAGTAGGCGGAAAAATCCAATATGCAGACTTTTGAGCATGAAGCAAAACGCGGCGTCCTGATCCTGGAAGACGGATCTGAGTTTGACGGCTACCTCTTTGGGGCACCGGTCAGCGCAGAATCCATCCGGGCGGCCCAGCGTGCGACGCTCAACTGGCAGCGTGACCGGGGTTACGGCGAAGTCGTCTTCAACACCTCGCTGACGGGTTATCAGGAGATCCTGACCGATCCTTCTTATTACGGTCAGATGATCTGCATGACTAACCCCCATATTGGAAACACGGGCGTTAACTTTGACGACCCTGAAAGCGACCATCCATGGTGCGCGGGTTTCATTGTTCATGAACCATCGGCCTCCATTTCCAACTGGCGCGCCAAGGGCAGCCTGGATGATTATCTCAAAACCCATGCGATTCCTGGCATCTTTGGGATTGATACGCGCGGCCTGACCCGCCACCTGCGCTCCTCAGGCGTTACTCGCGGCGTGATTCTGCCTATGGAAGAAAAACATCTGGCCAAGCAGCTTTTGGCTGAGCTTCCTAAGTTTGAAGGCCGCGATCTCATCGGCGAAGTCACAACCGCCGAGCCTTACGCGTGGAAAACTCCAGAAGCCAGCGACTCATTTTCTCCGACAGCATCGATGCCCAAGGCGGATGGCAAGAAATACAAAGTGGTCGCACTCGATTTTGGAACCAAAAGAAACCTGCTTCGCAGCCTCTCACACTTTGGCTGCGACATTGAAGTCGTTCCAGCCAAGACCACCGCGGCAGAGATCCTTGCTCGCAAGCCTGACGGGGTCTTTCTCTCCAACGGACCTGGCGATCCAGCGGCTGCTCCTTATGCCGCCCAGACTGTTTCTGAGCTTGTCGGCAAAACACCTCTCTTTGGCGTTTGCATGGGACATCAGATCCTATCGCTTGCCATGGGCGGACGCACTTATAAGCTCAAGTTCGGCCATCGCGGAGCCAACCAACCTGTTTTGGATAAGACCACAGGTCGGGTGGAGATCAGCTCCCAAAACCACGGTTACGCCGTGGACGCGACTTCGCTTCCAAGTGATATCGAAGTCACTCACATCAATCTGAATGATAAAACAGTTGCGGGAATTGCTATTCCCAAAGCGCGCGCCTTCTCTGTACAATATCATCCAGAGTCCTGTCCCGGCCCTCATGATTCTCAGGAGCTTTTTGAGCGCTTCGTGAAGTTGATGGCCGAATCCAAGAAATAACTTGGGAAATAATTTGGGAAGTCGCGCGCAAAATGTATCAAAAGTACTTAGAACCGATCATCGAAGAATTCACCACCGGCGAGTATTACCGCGAAGTTTATAACGCCAAACAGGAGTATTTCGATAAAGCCGGAATCGTTTATGAGGACGACAGTGAGTTCGATCAGCGCATGTCGATTTTCATGGATTGGTACCTCTTTGATCGCGACCTTCCGGGCGTTGACCTGCCGCCGATCAAGTACTATTTCCGCCAGCACAAGGATCGCTTTTCAAGCGAGGAGCTAAATATCTATCGTGATTTTTGCTCGACGATCCATTCCATTTTCCGCCTCAAGCGCTTCACCTGGACAGGCTCTGGGTTTGTAGTCCAGGACTTGTTCTCGAACAAAACTTACACCGTGCGTGATGCCGAGATTAACAAGGGCTTTGCCCGGGGCGACGTATTTGAGGCTCGCATTATTCCATTCAAGGGAAGCTACGAGTTCTCACGCGGTTTCTGCTTTCATCCCGCAGAGATGGAATCTTTCATCTTGGGCGAGATCAAGAAAGTCCGCTTCCAAGATAAGAGCCGTCAGACCAAGCTGATTCTCCAGTTGGCAGCCATGAAGCTGAAACACTTAAGGTTTCAGCACATCGATATTCGGCACATCTATACGCTGGATTCTAAGTTTTAAAGGGGTCTGGCAAAACAGGGTGGCGTAAAATGCTACAGCTGTTTCAAGTTGCAACACTGCGAAATCACACACTTTTTTCTCTTGTCATCCCGGTTCAAGAGGAGGAAGATGACATCATAGCGAAAGGCAATTAGGCCTTTCTAAAACATTGATAGCGTCCAAAAGACGCTAGGAGAAATACTATGAAGAAGCTCGTTCTTGCTATGATGGTTGTTTTCGCATCCGCATCTGCTTTCGCTGAAGAACACACTGCTGCTGCTCCAGCTGCTACCACCGGCACCACCGCTGCTGCTCCAGCTGCAACGGCAACCGAAGGCGCTGCTGCTAAGACCGAAACCACGACCGAAAAGAAGACCACCAAGAAGGCTAAGAAGCACGCTCACAAGAAGCATGCTAAGAAGGCTGAAGGCGAAGCAAAGGCTGAGTAATTTCTCAGTATTTGTTGAGACTTTTAAAGCCCTGGCCCGCGAAAGCGACGCCGGGGCTTTTCTTTTTCCGGGCGATCATCCTATAGTGTTTAGACTCCATGACGATGCTATCGCCCTCTCCTAAAAAGATTCTCGCCCTGAAGCTGCGCTCGCTCGGTGATACTGTCTTGATGACGGCCTCCTTGAATGAGCTCAAAAAGGCTTTTCCTAACGCCGAAATTCACGTGGCTGTCACTTCAACTTGGGCGCCTTTGCTGGAATCTCATCCGGCCATTAAAAAGCTTTGGACCTATGATCGGTATGCCGAGCGCGGAGCTCGCGCAAAAGCTGCTGCCCGCCTGGCGCTCAGACTGCGCAAGGAGCGCTTTGATTGCGTGGTCAACTTTCACGCAAGCCCTTCAAGCTCCATGATCTCGTTTGCCACGGGCGCGCGTGTTCGCTCCATTCACTTCCATGGACACAAGGATCGGAATCGCCATTCGACCGTGACCGTGCCTGGAAAAGGCATTCTCAAGCCTATCATCGAGCGAGACATGGATACGCTTCGTGCGCTCGGCATTCATGCTCCTGCAGGAAGACTTCCTCAGATTTATCTTCAAGAGAGTGAAAAGAGCGACGCACGCGACACGCTTTCACGCCTGAGCCTTCCGCTTCCAATGCTGATGATTGGGCTTGGCGCAAGCCGACCCACCAAACGCTGGCCCGTGGACCGCTTTGCCTCACTGGCCGTGGAATGGGCTACAAAAAAACAAGGTGGCGTCCTTGCGATTGCGGGTCCGGATGAATTGACTGAAGCTCATGCCTTTCTGAAAGCAGTTGATGATCACCTTCTCATGGCTGTTCCAGACGCTGCTGAGCGCGCTCAGGTTCGTGCCCGTATTACATCCGAGAATCGTTTACCGCTTCGAAAACTTGCGGCGCTCATCTCCCAGGCATCCGTCTTTGTTGGAAACGACTCGGGTCCACGCCATATTGCAGTGGCTGTTGAAACTCCAAGCGTGACTCTTTTTGGTCCTGAGCATCCTTTTGAGTGGCATCCTTATCCTACGGATCGTCACCCCTATCACTTTATTGATGGCCTGGCTTGCCGGCGCGATGCACTTCCAGGCTATCCCGCGTGGTGTGGAATTGAGCCCTGCGTGGTCGAGCAACATCAATGCATGCGCCTGATCGGCGTGGATCAGGTATTTGCCGAGTGTGAGCGAGTATCCAAATGAGCCTTCCCGTTTCTGCCGTCATCATCACTCGCAACGAGGAAAAGCACATTGCCAGATGCCTGGCATCACTGACCTGGGCCAATGAGATTGTTGTCATCGATGCAGAGAGCACCGATCGCACCGCCGAAATCTGCCAAGACCCTAAAGCTCCCTGGGCAAGCAAGCTCAAGTTCCTTCGTCGCGCATGGTCTGGCTTTAAAGATCAGAGAAACTTTTCGATCGACTCCGCTTCAAACGACTGGATCCTGGTCGTGGACGCTGACGAGATGTGCAGTGATGAGTTGAGAGAGAAAATCCATTCTCTCATGTCCCAGCCTGGTGGGCCGTCACGACGCGCTTACAAAGTCCGTCGCATTGAATACTTTTTAGGTAAGCCGATTTATCACGGCGTCTGGAACCCGAGCTATCAAGACCGCTTCTTCCACCGCGAGGGAGTTCGCTACACCAACGATATTCACGAGTATCCTGTGTTTCCCCAGATGCCAGAGGAAATTCATGAGCCTCTTCATCACTCACCGGATTTCGCCCCCGAGCGCTTCCTGGAGAAGATGAACAAGTACAACAGCATCGAGGCGATGGATCGCGTCCGTGCAGGACAGCGAACCAACCTGATTCACCTTCTGGGCTCAGGCCCTGCAATGTTCCTTAAGAATTACTTCTACTACGGGGCCTATAAAGACGGGATGCATGGCCTGATCATCTCGCTCCTTGAAGGAGTCTCTCGTGTTGTTCGTCACATCAAGATCTGGCAGTATACGGCGGAGCTCTCAAACTCCTCTTCGAATACTTCTGGAAATACTTTTGGAAAATCGAAATGAAAGTCTCTGGCTTCACTCTCGTTCGCAACGGAACCCAGTTTGATTATCCTTACCTGGAAAGCCTGCGATCCCTTCTCCCTTTAGTGGACGAGCTGATTATCAACGTCGGCATCGGGGATGACGATACGCTTACGCGAATTCAGGCTTTTGCAGAAAACGAAGGCTCAGGCAAGGTGAAATGGTTTGAGAGCATATGGCCATTGAATGACCCTGAAAAGAAAAAAGGCGGACTCATTCTTTCCGAGCAGACCAATCTGGCGCTCGACCGATGCACGGGCGATTGGTGCGTTTATCTTCAAGCCGATGAAGTCTTTCATGAGGATGATCGCGCAAGACTTCGCGCCGCCATGGAGAAGACTCTTTCAGACTCCGCCGTCGAGGGACTTCTTTTTGATTACGTGCATTTTTATGGATCATTTGACGTCATTCAAGAAACCCGAAGCGCTTATCGCCGGGAGGTTCGCGCTTTCAAGCGCGCGTCCGGCGCAAGAAGCGTGGGAGATGCACAAAGTTTCCGCAAACCGGACGGAAGCAAGCTTCAGGTAGTTCGACCCGGAGCGCGTGTTTTCCACTATGGCTGGGTCAGAACGCCTGAGGCCATGAAAGAAAAAACCTATTTCATGGATCAGCTCTATCACGGCAATCCGGACGCCAAGGCGCAGGAAACAGGCACCCCACACACGGGTGATAATTATCGATACAAACGCTTCTGGGGCTTGAGGCCATTTCGCGGCTCACATCCTCTCGTCATGAAGACCCGCATTCAGAGCAAAGGGTGGCATTGGGATCTTACCCGCTCGCCTCTGGTCTGGACGTGGAAAGATTCCAAGAAAATTATTCTGGATTCAATTGAACGTATGACCGGACACCGCCTTTTTGAGTATCGCAGTTATCGACTGATCCGATAAAGTTGTCACTATGTCGTCCAAGCCGAAAGCATCGCTTTTTGTATCCACATATGAAATGCCCCGGCACCTGGAACTTGTCCTGGCGGGGCTTGCACGTCAGACGACTCAGGACTTTGAGATTCTGATTTGCGACGATGGCTCCGGAAAAGAAACGCGCGACCTGATCGAGGAGTTTGCCAGTCGCTCACCCATTCCTGTGCGCCATTTCTGGCAAGAGCATCAGGGCTTTCGCAAGTGCAAGATCCTCAATCAAGCGGCGCGCGATGCTCAGGGCGACGTCTTCATCTTTCTGGATGGCGATTGCGTTCCTCATCGCTACTACATTGAGGATCACTTAACGCAGCAAGAGGAAGGCTATTATCTCGCCGGCCGCCGAGTTGAGCTCTGTCCATGGATCAGCGCCAAGCTGACTCCCAAAGAAATTTCCGCAGGTTTTTTTGATCGTCCTCGCTGGAAGCTGCTCCGCAGTATCGTTCAAAAAGATTCTGAGTATCTCCAGCGCAGCATCCGCGTACCTTTCCAAGGGCTAAGAAAATTTCTTAAAATGGATCGTGTTGTGGACATGAAAGGCTGCAACTATTCCATCCCCCGCTCAGCGCTTGAAGCGCTCAACGGCTTTGATGAAGAATATGAAGGCTACGGTCGCGAGGACACGGATGTAGAGATTCGACTCCAAAACCTTGGCCTGAAGATCAAGTCCATGAAAGGACTCGCACTTCAATTTCATGTTTGGCATCCACGTCGCGAGTTTACGCCTGCAAACGACACAAGACTGGAAGACCTAAAAAAGAGCCGTCGCGTCCGCGCAATCCGCGGCATGCGATAAAAGGTATGCCATACCTTTTGTTATAGCAGCGCGTCAAAGTATTGGCGGGGCAATGCCTCGATCGTTAAGAGTTCCAATATTCTTACCGATACGCTTCATGATGGAAAACCCAGATCAACAGCGACCCGTTCGTCTCGATACCGCTTCCAAGCGAAGTGAGCGCAAAGGCTTTGCAGGCTTCTTTGAAACCCTGATGAGAAAGTTCTCAGTACTCCTTCAGGTGATGATGATGGTTCCGCTCTATGTCTTTGCCTGCGTGTGCGGAGGCTTGGGTCTTGCTCCTGCTCTTTATTTTTATCACTGGGCCGCCAAGGTCTCGCAAAACTGGCCATCGATTGCACAACACTTTGCAACGGGCACGAGTATCGTGGCTGCTTTCTTCATTTTTGGATTCTCATCCATCCTGATTCTTCCCGCAGTGAACTTTGTCACGCGCTCCAACCTCAAGGCATGGCGCGGGCCTTATTATTCGCTCGAAGCAATCCGCTGGTACATCCATAACGGCGCTGTCTACCTGCTTCGCTACAGCTTTCTTGAGTTCGTGACTCCAAGCCCATTTCTCAATTGGTTCTACCAACTCATGGGAATGAAGATCGGTCGCGGAACCATTATCAACTCCACACACATCTCAGATCCATCGCTGATCAGCATGGGCGAGAAGGTCACGATCGGGGGCTCTGCAGCCATCGTGGGCCACTACGGCCAGGGCGGATATCTTGTTCTTGCTCCTGTTGTGATTGAAGACAACGTCACGATCGGACTCAGAGCGATCATCATGGGTGGAGCAATGATCGGAAAAGGCGCAAAGATCCTTCCAAACTCCGTAGTGCTTCCTAAAACCGTGATTCCAGCAGGCGAAACCTGGGGCGGAGTTCCAGCTCAGAAGATCACGGTCTTTAACCGTCACGCCGCTTAACGATCCACCAATGTCCTGAAGAGTCCACAAGATCCACCCGGCTCGGGCGTGAACCATTTGCACACTGTTTGAGGACTTGCTCGATTTCCGTGAATTTTTGAAGCTTTTCAGCCGGAATGGCTGGATCCGCTTCAAAGACAAAGTAATCCGGGCAAAACCCCCCAATGGCCTTGAGATTAGGCCAATCGGCTGCTTTGCGCCTGGAAGCAAGCCAAGGGCCTGCTCCATTTTGAGTCATCACGACGGCATCCTGTGGGATGCGGTTCATCTTCTCAATGAGAGCCGTATTTCGATAAGCTGCCAGCGCGGACGGAGTCAAATCTCTCCATGGCTCTGACCAGAAACAGAACCAAGAAACTAAAATAAGCACAAAAGCCCAACGCTGAGCCAAGCGTGCTCGAAGCGAGAAGAGCGCAAAAAGAGTCAAAACCCCCAAGACTGGTACAAACTCAAAAAAGTAATGAAGCCCTGGATCTCTTAAAGTGTCATGAGTCGCAAGCAGTCCTGATCCAATCGGTGGCAAGAGTCCGATTGCAATCGCCCAGCTCCAACGTGAAACGCTCTGAGTGCCTGGCTCCTTCATGAGCCGATAAGAAAGGATAGAAAGTGGCAAAAGCCCTAATGGGAAAACGATCTGAAGAAGATATTTGAAGTCCTGCTTCAGCGGCATTCCCTGCACCGCGGTGATGGGATGAAAAATGAGCGTCTGGATCATCGATTTGAGATCAGAGCCCAGGTATCCATAGTAGCGGGTAAAGTAATTTTTCCCCGGATCGCGGTTGGATTGAGCGTACCAGACAAAAACTGCAAGGCAGCTTACGGTGAGAGCCGTAAAAACCGCTTTTCTGCCAAAGCGCTTTTCCGCGAGCACCAGCCCCATGGACGCAAACGCGATCACCAGCAGATAACTCTCTTTGGAAATCGCGGCGAGCACTAAAAGAATGAGGGCCCCAAGAAAGCCCATCACCCCTTTCATTCCATTTTCCTTGGAGTGAACAAAGTAGACGCACAGACCCCACGAAAAGAAGGCAGCTCCTGCCAGGTTCTCGTGAAGCCCCCAATGCAAGTTGCCGTAAAAAGTCTCAAAACCAAAGGCGGCAAGAATTAAAGCAGATGCCACCCAAGCGCGGCGATGCAACGACGTAGCCGGAAATTTCTCAGCGAGATACCACCACGCTGAAAATACGGATGCAAGCAAGGCGCCGGCAAGAAAACCCGGCGCAGCTCCCAAAGTCCAAGGACTCAGAGCAGCCAAGCGATAGAGTGGCGTAAAAACCGAGAGGGATAAAACAAAGTGATCGCGCAGGAATTGTTCTGCTTCGCTGATGGAACTTAAAAATCCGTTTCCCTGAGAGACATTCCAAAGAAGCTGATGAAAGATGCCGACATCAAAAAGCGGATACTCAAGCGCTAACGCTTTGAGGGTCCCCTTTGCGATCAACAGAAATACAAATGAGAAACCTAAGGTACGTCTCAGCTTGGGTCGCAAAACGAGGGCGCTGAAGATTTTTCTGAATAATCTGACAAAGAAGAGTTTGCGACGAGCCTGAGCCGCAAACAAGCAACAGCCAATCACGAGCGCAAGAAAGATTCTTCGAACGTCAGCTGGATGCGCGATGTGGAAAAGCCACACGCCAAAAAGCCCGCCTGAGAGGAAATCCACGCCCCTGAGCCAGAATGGCCAGACTGAAGTGGCGCGCTGATCACGCTTGTGCTCAGTCAGCGCCAGCGACATTCAGCCTCGGCCGATTCCGTAATAAGTGAAACCTTGCTTACGGAGCTGCTCAGGATTGTAAACGTTGCGACCATCAAAGATCACAGGGGACTTGAGCTCTTTTTTGATCTGCTCAAAGTCCGGATGACGGAACTCGTTCCACTCCGTCACAAGCACCAAAGCGTCAGCGTTCTCAGTGACTTCATAAGCGGATGAGCAATAGGTCACCTTCTCGCCAATGATTTTGCGAGCGTTTTCAGTGGCCACTGGATCAAAGGCGCGAACGGTTGCGCCTGCTTTCATGAGCTCGTCGATGATCGTAATCGCAGGAGCTTCCCGCATGTCATCGGTATTAGGCTTGAATGCCAAGCCCCAGAGACCAAACACACGACCTTTAAGATCGTTTCCAAAGTGCTTCTTGATGCGAGTCACGAGATGTTTCTTTTGGCGAGCGTTCGCCTCTTCTGCAGCCGTGATGATGCCCATCGGCGTGCCATTCTTCTCGCCCGTAGACATGAGTGCTTGCACGTCTTTTGGAAAACATGAGCCGCCATAGCCCACGCCCGCGTACAAGAAGTGCTTTCCGATGCGAACATCAGTCGTCATACCTTTGCGAACCTGCTCGATATCTCCACCGACTTTTTCGCAAAGAATCGAGAGCTCGTTCATGAAGCTGATGCGAGTGGCAAGAAACGAGTTACAAGCGTATTTGGTCATCTCAGCTGAGATGGCATCCATCCAGAGAATCGGATTGCCCTGACGAACAAATGGCGAATAGAGATCAGCCATCTTGTTATAGCATTCTTCTTTATCCGTTCCGATGACCACACGGTCTGGACGAAGAAAATCATCGACAGCGGTGCCTTCTTTTAAGAACTCAGGATTGCTCACGACATCAAAGTCATGACGGGTGTGCGGGGCCATCCACTCGCCCACGACTTTATGCGAGCCAATCGGCACGGTGGACTTGTTCACAATCAGGCGATAGCCCGTCATGGCGCGCGCGACTTCTTCGGCTGCAGCCTTCAAGTATTTCAGATCCGGCTCACCGTTTGGAAGCGGAGGCGTTCCTACGGCCATGAAAACAATCTCGCTTGCGGCTACGGCATCGGCCGTGGAGGTCGTGAAAATGAGGCGCTTTTCAGCAGCACCACGACGAACCAGCGTCTCAAGGCCCGGCTCAAAGATGGGGATCTCGCCGCGCATCAAGGCTTCGATCTTGGATGGATCCTTGTCCACGCAGTATACGGTGTTTCCCGTATCCGCAAAACATGCGCCTGCGACTAAACCCACGTACCCAGTGCCAATAACAGCGATTTTCATATGTATGCTTTTTTTCCCAAATCCCGAGGGCTTATGCTAGCTTTTTCTGCACATCTGACTCAATTGTAATATGGAACCCAATGGATTTTAACGCACAACGGCCGACCATGCCGCCCATTACTGTGACAATCATCACCCTCAATGAGCGGGACAACATCACTCGCGCCATTGAGAGCGTGAAATGGGCAGATGAAATCATCGTCGTCGACTCCGGAAGCACGGACGGTACCGTTGAGATCGCTCAAAAGCTCGGCGCACGCGTCGTCCATAATCCTTGGCCAGGCTACGGCAAACAAAAGAACTTTGCTCAATCACTCGCCACTCACGACTGGATTCTCAATGTCGATGGCGATGAGATGGTGCCTGAAGATTTGAAACAACAAATTCAAAAAGCCCTCGCGGAAGTTGCTGCAGGGAAATCGCCCTACAAGGGGTTTCGCTTTCCAAGAAAGAACTTCTATCTCGGCCGATGGATTGCGCATGGGGGCTGGTATCCCAACTATCTTGTTCGACTGGCCCATAAGAAGCACGCCTCTTGGAGCGAGCCTCACGTTCATGAAGCCCTCGTGGTCCAGGGTGAAGTCGGAACGCTCGATCAGCCGCTTCATAATTACTCGTTTCCTTCAATTCAGGATCAGGTGCTCACCAATCTTCGTTTTTCAAAACTTGGATGTGAAGATTTGCGCCGCAAAGGAAAAGAAGCAAGCGTGCTGAAGCTTCTCCTCAAGCCGATCGGGAAATTCATCGAGACATACTTTTTAAAACGTGGTTTTCTGGACGGGCTTCCAGGCTTTATTATTTCCGTTAATGCCGCACATAGCATGTTCTTGAAATACGCTTATCTGTGCGAAGCCAAGATCCTCAGCGAGGAATGTCCTGAGAGGATAAAATGAAAGTACTGATCATCGATAACACCATTGATCCAATCAGCTGGGGCTCTTACGAGCTTGTGAAGTACGGAAAGCTTGCTCCAGGTGCGACTCTTCATGTGAGACGAGCACCTCATGATGATTTGCCTGAAAGCCCTGCTGGATGGGATCGCATCATTGTTTCAGGATCAAGAACTTCGGCCATGGAAGACGCTCCCTGGATTGAGCGCCTGCTTGAATTCATTCGCAGAGCGGTTGATATGAAAAAACCGTATCTGGGTGTTTGCTATGGTCACCAGTCGCTTGTTCGCGCGTTGGGTGGGAAAGAACGTGTGCGCCTGGCGGATCGCAATGAGCATGGCTGGTCCAAGATTCGCTTACTGGAAGACTCTGCATTGACTCAAGGCCTGAGTCAGGAGTTTTACTCTTACTCCTCGCATTACGATGAAGTCTCCTCTCTCCCTCAGGGGATGAGAAAGCTTGCTTCGTCTGAAGACTGCGAGATCCAGGCTTGTCAGCTTGATAAGCTGCCGATTTTTGGAATTCAGTTCCATCCTGAGAAGACTGCTGAAGACGCAAAGAAATCGCTCGGTGAGCACAAGAAAAACGGAAAGCCTAAATACCTTTTGCACCCGAACGATACCGATAAGCTCTATCGACCAGAAATCGGCGAAACCATTTTTGGAAATTTCTTCAAACTATGAAGCATCTCAAGACTCTTGCTAAAACCCTTTTTGTTTTCGGCCTTCTTTATTTTCTGACGCAAAAAGGCTTCATTTCCGTACAAGACACAAAGCGGGCTTTTGACTCCTGGCCCATGCTACTGCTTGTGTTCTTCGTGCTGGGCATCCAAGTCATCTTTGGGGCGCTTCGGTGGCAATGGCTGCTTCAGGCTCAAAGCATTGAGCTGAAACTCTTGCGCGTCCTTGAACTCACTGCAGTTGGAAACTTTTTCAACATCGCGCTTCCCGGCGCCGTGAGTGGTGACTTCATCAAAGCTTTCTACATTGGAAAAGACATCCCAGGCCAACGCGCACGCGCATTTGGCGGAATTCTCTTTGACCGCGTCGCAGGGCTATCGGCTCTTGTTTTGATTGGCGCCGGAGCGATGATTCTGGGATATGAGTCCAACCCAGATGGTGCAAACGCGCACATGCTTCAAGTGCTTCGTCCTTTGATGCTTCTTGCGGCTGCTTGTACGATTGTCTTTTACGCCTATCTCTTTTTAGTCAAAGAAACCTGGGATCCGGTTCTCATTCTGATCCGTAAGCTAGAAAAAGCGCTTCCTGCAAAACTTGGAAAAGCCGTGAGCTCGATTGGCAGAATCTACGAAGGCCTTCGCCACTATCACAATCATCGCTTGACGGTGATCAAAGCGCTTTCCATCTCGCTCGTCGTGCACATGTGCGTGGGCTGGGCATTTTTGGAATTTGCTTATGCCTTTGGCGCCGATCATTTGTCACTGCTTTCGGTCTATACGATTTTTCCTCTGGGACTTCTCGTGACGGCTGTGCCTGTGGCACCAGCAGGTCTTGGAACTGGGCATGCTGCCTTCCATTATCTCTTTAATCTGATCGGCTGTGCACGTGGGGCGGATATCTTTACGCTCTATGCGCTCTCTCAGCTTTTTTATGGCTTTGTTGGCGGGATCGTTTATCTGCGCTTCAAAGGGCAGCTGCAACCAGTTTCAAGCCCGCAGACTTCGGCGGCAAACTAGAACTTATTCAGCCCGAACATGGCCAGTGTCCATACAGACACATTTGCGCCCGCGTCGCTGACTCAATATAATTAGCTTATGAATATTGGGTCTCTCGTTGGCAGCCACGATGTAATCACTTTCCATCCAAAATCCATCAGCCATTAAAGCATTTCTTGAGATTCAGGGCGCACATGCTCCTCAATACAGAATCGAATTTTCAGATGATGGGATATTGAGCTTCATTCAGTCCCTGGAAAAGCCTTCTCTCCCTGGAATTGATCCCGTCAAAACAACTCCAAATGAGCTGATGCGTGATCATTTTAAATATTATCTCAAAAACATCCATCGTGTCGCAGCCACCTCCACTTATATTATGGCTATGGTTCTGCTTGTTTTTGCAATGGGCACGCTGAAGGATTGGCTTCTTAGGAACGTTGAACAGAACCACTGGTTAAGCTGGGGAAGCTGTGACTTGGCCTGCGCAAAATATGCTGCCAAGATTCACTTTTCAGTTTTCCTGGTCGGA